>DASYGM010000246.1:0-1905 GCA_035999715.1 Micrococcaceae bacterium
TCCGCGCACGGCGTCACGGTTGACGTTGACTACCAGCGGGAATACCCGCTGACCGTGACCGATGCCGAAGAAACCTCCTACGCCGAGTCCACCATCGAGGACATGTTCGGCGCGGGCCGCCTCACCCGCTTCGCCACCCCGCTGAGCGGCTCGGAAGACTTCTCCCGGGTCCTGAACGAGGTCCCCGGCACCTTCATCGGCCTCAGCGCCGTGGCTCCGGGGCAGGACCACGCGACCTCCGCCTTCAACCACTCCCCCTATGCAACTTTCGACGACGGCGTCCTCACCGACGGTGCCGCCCTCTATGCCGAACTGGCCACCCGGAGGCTGGCCAGCCTCGCCGCGGCCATGCCAACACCCACTCCCGTCCTTTCCGCCAACTAACCCCGCCGGAGAATTCCCATGACCACCGCAATCACCCCCCGGACTCCGAACGCCGCAGGCCAGGCCCCGCTCTGGCGCACCTTGCTGGGCACCGGCATCGGCAACGCCGTTGAATGGTATGACTGGGCCGTTTACGCGACCTTCACCCCGTTCCTGGCAGCCGCGCTCTTCAATCCCAAGGACCCCACCTCTGCCGTGCTGTCCACCCTGGCGATCTTCGCCGTCGGCTTCGTGGCCCGACCCTTTGGCGGCTTCGTCTTTGGCTGGATCGGCGACCGGATCGGCCGCAAGGCCTCCATGACTCTGGCCGTGGGTCTTGCCTCCTTCGGAAGCCTGCTGATCGCAGTGGCTCCCACCTACGGCTTCGCCGGTGCGCTTGCCTCCGGAACCCTGCTGGTGGCCCGGCTGATCCAGGGTCTGGCCCACGGTGGCGAGCTGCCGTCGTCACAGACCTACCTCTCGGAAATGGCGCCCAGGGAAAAGCGCGGTTTCTGGGCAACCCTGATCTACACCTCCGGTACCGTGGGGATCCTGTTCGGCACCCTGTTGGGCGCCGTCATGACCGTGGTCCTGCCGAAGGCCGACATGCTGGCCTGGGGCTGGCGGGTACCGTTCGCCGTTGGCGCCGTGCTGGGCCTGTATGCTCTGGTGATGCGGTCCCGGATGCATGAATCCGAGGTGTTCGCTAACGAGGACCAATCGGTCAAAAAGGCCCCGATCTGGCCGCAGGTCGTCAGGCACCGCAAACAGGCCCTGCAGGTGATCGGCCTGACCGTCGGTCTGACAGTGATCTACTACATCTGGGGCGTCGTGGCACCGAGCTATGCCTCGACCGCGCTGGGCATGGACCGCGGTGCCGCCCTGTGGGCGGGCGTGATTGGAAATGTCGTCTTCATTGCCGTGCTGCCGTTCTGGGGTAACCTCTCGGACAGGATCGGACGCAAGAAAGTCCTGCTGACTGGCGCCATCGGCACCGCCGTGCTGCACTTCCCGATGACCTGGCTGCTGAAGGATTCGCCGTGGCAGCTGGCCGTGAGCATGTCCGTCATGCTCATTTTCATCGCGGCCGGCGCGTCCATTGTCCCGGCCGTCTACGCCGAACTGTTCCCCACCAGCATCCGCACCGTGGGCGTCGGCGTCCCCTACTCCATCTGCGTTGCAGTCTTCGGCGGCACCGCCCCGTACTTGCAGCAGTGGCTGGGCTCCATCCATCTGGGCCTGATGTTCGATCTGTACGCCGTCTTGCTGCTGCTGATCAGCGCCTTGGTGATCTCCCGCCTTCCCGAGACCAAGGGCAAAGACCTGGCATAAGGACCCGCGGGACGGCACGTCGCTGACACGCAAAGGGCGCGGCGGTTCCCGTGATTGTGACCGGCCGGCAACCGGACCGTAACAGCGGCGGGGAACACTGGAGGCATGAAGCGAAACCGGCGCGCGGCAGCAACGGAGACCCTGACCTGTGAGGCCTGCGGACAGCTGCCGGAACCGCCAAGGTCCCGACTCACCCTGGCCAACATCGCA
>DASYGM010000247.1:0-30831 GCA_035999715.1 Micrococcaceae bacterium
GTGCTGGAGCGGACCGCCGGTGCCGCGGACGGTTCCGGAGATGGTCAGTTGTTCCGGCAGTTGGATTTGCTGGCGGTTGGTGGCGTCGGTGAATTCCAGGACCTGAGAACGAGGCGCCCAGCCATCGGCGCTGGAGACGACCAGGTACTTTCCTGGGCCGGGAAGGACCACCGAATAGGAACCGTCATTATCGGCGCGGCTCCAGTCGACGGGTTCGCCGCTGGTGCGCAGCACGGTAACGACGGCGTGCCGGATGGGGCGCTGGTCCGACCGGACCACGGTGCCGCTGACAACAATCTCCGGGCCGCCGTCGTCGGCCCCCGCCGCAGCCGCGGCCGAACGTAGCAGCGCAGTGGCGGCGACTGCCGGCGTCGCCGGTTCCGTCTCCCGCGAGGCCGAAACGGGGGCCGCCGCTCCCGCTACTGCCGCCGTCGTCGGTCGGAACTTCGGGATGAAGGCGGTCACACCGATCGAGAGCAGCGCCGCTATCGCCGCGAACCAGAAAATGTCCTTGAAGGCGTCCAACGCCGGCAGTGTCACCTGGCCCACCTTCAGAGTCACGGAGGTGAGGATGGCCGCAACCGTGGCGCTCGCCGTCGACGTTCCCACCGCGCGCAGCAGCGAATTCAGTCCGTTCGCGGACGCCGTTTCGGTGATCGGGACCGAGCGCATGATCAGGGTCGGCATGGCAGCGTACGCGATCGCCGTGCCCATGCTGACCGCCATGGCGCCGACGATGATCATCCAGACCTCGCTGGTGAGGAAGACGCGGGCCACATATGACACGGCCAGCACCATGGCCCCGACGATCAGCGTGGTCTTGGCGCCGAAACGCTTGGTGATGGCGGCGGAAATCGGGGCCAGCGCCACCATGGCCAGTCCTGAGGGGACCATGCAGAGCCCTGCGACCACCACGCTGAGCTCAAAGCCGTAGCCGGAGATCTTGGGCATCTGCAGCTGCTGCGTGGTGGAGAGCATGTTCGCGTACATCGAAAAGCCCACCAGGATCGAGGCCAGGTTGGTCAGCAGGACCGGACGGCGGGCGGAGGTGCGCAGGTCCACCATGGGCTGGCTGACACGCAGTTCGAACGGGAACCAGACCGCCAGCACTACGGCCGCGGTCAGGAAGAGCAGGATAGTCGGCTCCGAGGACCAGCCCCAGCTGCCGCCCTTGGAGATGGCCAGCAGCAGCGCGGTCAGCGCGATGGAGAGCAGGACGGCGCCGCCGATGTCGAAGCGGCCGCGGGTGCGGACCTCGGATTCGGGCACGATGGCCAGGACCGCCACAATCAGCGCCACACCGATGACGGCGGAGAGCCAAAAAATGGCCTCCCAGCCCAGACTCTGGTAGATCAGCCCGGACAGCGGCAGCCCCAAGGCACTGCCAATGCCCAGCGTGGCGCTCATTAGTGCGACGGCGGAGGCCACCTTTTCCTTGGGCAGCTCGTCGCGCATGATGCTGATGCCGACAGGGATCAGTGAGGCGGCGAAGCCCTGGAAGGACCGGCCGATGACCAGCGGCAGGAAGCCGCCGCCGAGGGCAGCGATGACCGAGCCGATGACCATCATGATCATCGCGACAATCATCATCCGGCGCTTGCCGAACATGTCCGCCAGCCTTGAGACGATGGGCGTGGCCACGGCGCTGGTCAGCAGGGTGGAGGTGACGAGCCAAGAAACATCGTCCGGGCTGGCATTGAGGATTTTCGGGAAGTCCGGCAGCAGCGGAACCACCATGGTCTGCTGCAGGGACACTACCGTTCCGCTCAGGCACAGAATGGCGATAATGAGCCCGGTGGGCTTGCGGCCGGCGGTTTTTGCCGAGTGGGCGGGCACAGGTTTCCTTCTGGGCGGGGAGCGTGGTGAACAGGCGTTCACTCTCCAGTGAATCACCGTTCACCTTCGGGCTGCAAGCTGACTACGCCGGTGGTCTTGAAGGGTTCCGGCGTGGGGGCAGGACCGGCTGCTAGCTTTCGCTCAGTCTTCGCTGTAAGACTCAGGCCATGGGACAAATGATTACAGTTGGTGAAGATTTGGACGCCTATCTTGCGGCGCCTGCCAAGTTCACGGACGGCGGGGAGGGCGAACGTGGGGAGATCAGGGGTGCGCTGATAGTGCTTCATGAGGTGTGGGGGCTGGTGGACCACATCAAGGATGTGGCGGACCGGTTCGCGGCGGAGGGCTATCTGGTGATCGCGCCGGATCTGCTGGCGAAAGCGGGGCCTGGCCCGGAGTTGGCTGCGGAGCTGCAGGACAAGCTGCATGACCCGGCGACCCGCGCTGCGGCCCAGCCGAAACTCCGGGAGGCGATGGCTCCACTGCGCGCGCCGGGATTCGCCGAGAAAACCTTGGCCAGCCTGCGTTCCGTGTTCGACTACCTGGTCGAAGTCCCGGCGGCGGCCAGCCGCATTGGCATTATCGGATTCTGTTTCGGCGGAACCTATTCGTTTTCGCTCGCCGTGCATGAGCCGCGGCTTAGGGCTGCCGTTCCGTTCTACGGGCATGCGGATTTCGACGTCGATCAGCTGCGGGAGATCTCCTGCCCGGTACTGGCCTTCTATGGCGAGAAGGACGAGGGACTGGTTTCGAAGCTGCCGGAGCTGAAGGCTTCCATGAAGGCGGCGGACGTGGACTTCACGGCCGTGGTGTATCCGGGTGCGGGCCACGCTTTCTTCAACGACGCCAATAAGGGGGCCTACCGCCAGGACGCGTCCGTCGACTCATGGGGCAAAACCCTGGATTTCCTAGCATCCAACCTCCGGTAGGCCACAACCGAGGGTGCGGGCCCCTTAGCGGTAGCGGCGGCGCTGGTTCTCCCTGCCGGAGGGACCGGCGGCCGCGTCGGCAATCCAGGGGCCGGTGCCTTCGGAGACATCGATGATGCCCGCCTCCAGCCAGCCGTAATCGCCGGCCAGCACCCGCGAGGCGAGCCGGGCGTCGCCGTCGTCGGTGTTATGCCACAGCTCCGTAAACAACGCATCCACCCGGATCCGGGCCTGGCCGCAGAACGCGTCCGCCAGCTCGACGGACTGCCGGCCCTTGACGGGATCCTTGAGCCGGAGCATCTCCGCCCGGCTGCAGCACGCCGCCATGGCAAACAGCTCAGCGCCGATGTCCACGATTCGGCCCAGGAACGCCTGCTTGTATTCCAGTTTGGCCTGCCACCGGCCCATCCCGTAAAAGGTCTGCCGGGCCAGCCGGCGGGACTGGCGTTCCACATAGCGCAGGTGTTTGGCGAGCCGGCCGAACTCGCTGTAGGAGCGCGGATCCATCCCCTTGCCAACGGCGAGCTGGGGGAGCCATTTGGCATAGAAGCCGCTGGCAGCCACTGCAGCCTTGCCCTTATCCGCCAGCGAGGCTGTCGCGGAGGCCAGGTCCCCGGCGGCGCTCAGGTGCGCGTCCACCGCCTCCCGGGCAATGAGCAGGTGCATGATTTCGGTGGATCCTTCGAAGATCCGGTTGATCCGCATGTCGCGGAGCATTTGCTCGGCGGGTACCGCCCGCTCGCCCCGGGCCGCTAACGACTCCGCCGTCTCATAGCCGCGCCCGCCGCGGATCTGGACCAGCTCGTCAGCGCAGCGGTAGGCCATCTCGGAGGACCACAGCTTGGCCAGCGCGGCCTCGATGCGCACGTCCTTCATGCCCGCGTCGGCCAGTTCCGCGGAGAGTTCAAACACCGCTTCCAAGGCAAAGGCGGTCGCGGCCAGGAAGGCAATCTTCTTGCCCACCGCCTCGTGCTGGCCCACCGGCTTGCCCCACTGGGTCCTGGCGTTGGACCATTCCCGGGCGATCTTCAGCGTCCACTTCCCGGTGGCGGCGCACATCCCCGGGATGGAGAGCCGCCCGGTATTCAGCGTGGTGAGCGCGATCTTCAGGCCCTGGCCTTCACGGCCCAGCCGGTTAGCAGCCGGGACCCGGACCTGATGGAAGCGGGTGACGCCGTTTTCGATGCCGCGCAGGCCCATAAAGGAGTTGCGGTTCTCAATGGTGATGCCGGGCGTGTCCGCCTCCACCACGAAGGCCGAAATGCCGCCCTTGGCTTTTGTCCCGTCCGCCAGCGTGTGTTCCGGAACGCGGGCCATCACAACCACAATCTCGGCTATGACGCCGTTGGTGGTCCACAGTTTCACGCCGTCCAGGATGTACGCCGAGCCGTCCTCGGTAGGCACGGCGGTGCAGCCCATGCGTGCCGGGTCCGAGCCGACGTCGGGTTCGGTGAGCAGGAAGGCGGTGACGGCTCCTGCGGCGCAGCGCGGCAGGTATTCCTTCTTCTGCTCTTCGGTGCCGAAGACCTTCACCGGCTCCGGCACGCCGATTGACTGGTGCGCGGAGACCAGCGCGCCGAAGGCCGGATGCACCGAGCCCAGCAGCTGCAGCGCCCTGCCGTAGTAGGTCAAGGACAGGCCCAGTCCGCCGTACTCGCGGGGAATCTTCATCCCGAACACGCCAAGCTCGGCCAGTCCGGCCAGGTACTCGTCCGGGATCAGCGCGTCGCGTTCAATCCGTGCCGCGTCCATGGATTCGCAGTACGGCCGCAGGCGCGCCAGGAAGGCTTCGCCGCGTTCGACATCTTCGGTCTTTGGCTCGGGATGCGGATGAATCAGCGAGAGGTCGAAATTGCCAAGGTAAAGTGCCTTGGCAAAGCTGGGCCGGGTCCAGCTGGTCTCGCGGGCGGCCTCGGCCACCTGCCGCGCCTCCTGCTCGGTGACCTGCTGGGTGCCCGGCTGTCCGGTGGGCGTACTGGCCGTGTCCGACGACGACGTCCGCGGCTTGGGCGCGGCGGCGGCGGGGGTGCCGGGGGCGGCGGGGGTGCCGGGGGCGCCGGGCGACGGCATGCCGGACTGGGACGCCCCGGCAGTGCCGTTCGTCGCTGCGGGAGGGCCCGGCTGCGCCGCAGGCTCCGTCGCGGCCGGCAGGTTGCCCTCGGCCTCGGGCGTGCTGCCGGTGCCTGCCGCGTTGTCAGTACTGGTGCTCATGGTGACCTCTTCCAATGGCGCCTCTTCGCGGGTCCTGCAATGGGTCAGGGCCGCGCGGTGTGACCCATGCTACCCGCGGGTAGCCATGGAAGCTATGGGTCGTTGGGCCCCCCGTAGGGCCGGTGCCGGCGGCCGCGCCGGCACCGTGCCGCAGAACGGTGGAGTATGGCAGGGTGGGCCCATGACTGACCACGCTGCCGGCTTCGCCACGGCGGAATTCGCCACCGTCCGCTCCCTTTTCGACTCCATGCTTGCCGCGGATTCGCGCTACAGTGCCCAGCTGGCGGTCTACCATCGAGGCCGGAAGGTGCTGGATCTGTATGGCGGACCGGATATTGCCGCGGATTCGGTGACGGGTGTTTTCTCCTGCTCCAAGGGCGTGGCGGCGCTGGCCTTCAGTCTCCTGGTGCAGGACGGTCTGATGGACCTGGATGCACCGGTGACCCGGTACTGGCCCGAATTTGGCAGGCACGGAAAGGATGCTTTATTGGTCCGCCAACTGCTCAGCCACCAGGCCGGGCTGGTTGGGCTGCCGGGTGGCTTCACCCGGGAGGAGTACGCCGATTCCGCCGCCGTTGCCGCCCGGCTTGCGGCTGCGGTTCCGCTGTGGCGCCCGGGCGCGGCGTTCGGTTACCACGCGCTCATCATGGGCGTTTTCATGGAGGAACTGTGCCGTCGGATCACCGGGCGGCGGTTGCAGGAAGTGTACGACGAGCGGATCCGGGAGCCTTTCGGAGTCGACATGTTCCTGGGCCTGCCCGAGGCTCAGGAGCACCGCTTCCGCGACGTTCTCTTCGAAGAGGACCCGGCGCAGCCGTTCGTCGATCCGGCCGGAATTTATGGGATGGCGGCCAACACCCGGGCCGGAAATCTGCTGGCCATGCCCAACGTCCGTGCCGTCCGGGCTGTGGGAACATCCAGCGGCGCCGGGGTGGGGTCCGCCGTCGGGCTGGCCAGGCTCTACGCCGCGGCCAGCACCGGCGTCGACGGCGGAGCGCCCTTCCTGAGCGGTGAAACAATCGCGGCCATGAGCCAGGAGCAGGTCTGGGGCATCGACAGGGTGTTCAGCCAGGAAAGCGCCTTCGCCGTGGTCTTCATGAAGTCCCATGCGCGGATGGACTTCGGTAGCCAGCAGGCCTTCGGGCACGACGGCGCCAATGCGGCCTTGGGGTTTGCGGATCCGGCCTACGGACTTGGCTTTGGCTACGTGCCCCAGCGGGCGGAGGAAGGCGGGACGCCGGGGAGGGCCATGCGGCTCAGCGCTGCCGTCCGGCAGGCGGTGCTGGCCCTCGGGGAGGCGCCACCTGCCACCTCCTGGCCGCCGGCCGGGTAGCCGCCGGCCGGATAATGGGAGGGTGGAAAACGCTCGCGGCCGTGCGGATACGGACAGATGCCCCTGCCTGAGCGGGGAGACCTACGGCGCCTGCTGCGGACGCTTCCACCGCGGCGAAGCCGGCGCTCCGACCGCCGAGGCACTGATGCGCTCGCGGTACTGCGCCTTCGCCGTCGGAGACGCCGACTACCTGCTGCGCAGCTGGCATCCTGACACCCGACCGGCCGTGGTAGAGCTGGATCCGGCGGTACAGTGGCGGCGGCTGGACATCGTGGGTACAGAACGCGGCGGTCCGCTGGACACCGAGGGCGTGGTGGAATTCCGGGCGCACTACCGGCAGGACGGGGCCAGCCACGTGCTCAGCGAGAGCAGCCGCTTTGTCCGCGAGGGCGGTCGGTGGCTGTACCTGCACGCGGACAGCGTGGACTTCGGTTCCTGACGGGAGCGGCCGAGCGGCCTAAGCTGGCACTATGAGCCAGACGGATGCCAGCACCCAGTACAGCACCAAGGGCGCCTATGTGACGGGCGCGGAGTTCAACCGGGACACCAATTACATTGAAACCCGGATCACCCGCGACGGCCGGGACGGGTATCCCGTGGAGCCGGGCCGGTACCGGCTGGTGGTGGCGAGGGCCTGTCCGTGGGCCCACCGCTCCACGATCATCCGCCGGTTGCTGGGCCTTGAGGAGGCCATTTCAATCGGTGTCTGTGGACCTACCCACGATTCTCGCTCCTGGACCTTCGATCTGGACCCGGACGGCAAGGACCCGGTACTGGGCATCGAACGCATCCAGGAGGCCTACTTCAAGCGTTTCCCGGACTACCCGCGGGGCATCACCGTTCCCGCCGTCGTCGACGTCCCGTCGGGTGCAGTGGTGACGAATAATTTTCCCCAGATCACCCTTGATTTCTCCACCGAGTGGGTGGATTACCACCGCGACGGCGCACCGCAGCTGTACCCGGAAGCGCTGCGCCAGGAGATCGATGTCGTCAATAAGCGGGTCTTCACCGAGGTCAACAATGGTGTCTACCGGTGCGGGTTCGCCGGGTCGCAGGAGGCTTACGACGCGGCGTACGACAGGCTGTTCACGGCACTGGACTGGCTGGAGGAACGGCTTTCCGGCCAGCGCTACCTGGTGGGGGACACCATCACGGAGGCCGACGTCCGCCTGTTCACCACTCTGGTGCGCTTCGACGCCGTGTATCACGGCCACTTCAAGTGCAACCGCTCCAAACTGACGGAGATGCCGGCGTTGTGGGCCTATGCGAGGGACCTGTTCCAGACGCCGGGATTCGGCGACACGGTGAACTTCGAGCAGATCAAGCAGCACTATTACATCGTGCACACGGACATCAATCCGACGCAGATCGTGCCCAAGGGGCCGGACACCAGCAACTGGCTGACGGAGCACGGCCGCGAGGCGCTGGGCGGACGGCCGTTCGGGGATGGCACGCCGCCGACACGTCCGGTGGACGCTTAGGCGCCCCTTCAGCGGAGCTGTTAGGCGCCGTGCCCGGCCTGAAGGTCGCTGATCTGTGAGAAGGACAGCGCCGTAGCGCCCTGCCGGGAATTGACCTCAACTGGTTCCAGTACAAAGCCGACGTGATCGCCCAGGTCGATCCGCTGGCGCACCGTTGCCACCATCCAGGCCGCGCAGCCCGCCAGGATCGGCACGCCTTCCGGACCTGGCCGCCACTCGCAGCGTTCGAACTTGTCCAGCTCATCCCCGGTGGTTTCGCCGAAGAGCCGGGCCAGCTCCCGTTGTTCGGAGCCGAGGGCATGTAGGCCCAGGACCGAGGAGGCGCGCGCCAGCGGGTAGGTGTGGTTGGCCTTGGAGATGCAGACCAGCAGGCGGAAGGGGTCGATGCTGCACTGGGTGGCGAAACCAACCAGGCAGCCGGACCGCGTGGCCTGTCGGGGCTGCGCAGCGGCACCTGGTCCCGGCCCGGCGACGGTGACGACGAACATGGGATAGTCCAGTGCCGCTACAAACGCGTCGGTTTCTTCGGAACGCATGTGTGCACCTCCCTGCCGGCTGTCCTGGTCCCATCCTAGGATCCCGCCTGGCCCGCAGTTGACGGAATCCCGCCGGGCCTGCAGTTGATGGAATACTGTCCAAATGAGCGAACCGAAGTGGCTAAGTCCTGCCGAACGGCGGGCCTGGCTGGCGCTGCTGGCGATGGCGACCATGCTGCCGGGGGCCGTGGAGGCGCCGCTGCAGCGGAACGGGAAGTTTTCGCTCTTCGACTACAACGTCCTCGCGATGCTCTCCGAGACCGCAGACCGCACCCTGCCGATGAGCGAACTTGCCGCACGCACCAGCGCGTCCCTGTCCCGGCTGTCGCACGTGGTGAAGAAGCTGGAATCACGGGGGTACATCACCCGGGACACCCATGCGGAGGACGCCCGTGTTACCACAGCGAGCATCACGGTGGATGGGCTGGCGCTGGTGGAGCAGCTGGCACCGGGTCATGTGGCCCAGGTCCGCTCGCTGGTTTTCGATCAGCTGGACACGGAGGACGTGGAGGACCTGGCGCGGATCGGACGCAAACTGGTGGGTGGGATGGACACGGAACACTGGATCCTGCGTACCCCGGAGCCCTAGCGGGGAGTTCCTGCAGTGGCCCGCCGCGACACCGCCAGCGCGAAGGCCGCCAGCAGGATCGCCAGCCCGAAAGGCACCGTGAAGCCCAGCCCGCCGGTCCCCAGCAGGGCAGCAAAGGCCGCGCCCGCCACCCCCAGCACGGCCGACGTCGTCAGCGTTTCATTGAGCTGCAGAGCCGAGGAGTTTCGGCCCTGTTCCGCCGCCGGGGAAAGCTCCAGCACCAGCACGGACACGGTGGGATAGGCCAGCCCAATGCCGAAACCGGAGAAGCACCAGCCCAGCCACGCGATCCAGACAGGGACGGCCGGCAGCACCACCAGCGCGGAAATGAGCACGCCTGCTACCAGCGTCCCGGCGCCCAGCTGTAGCCGGAGCCGCGGTGCCATGACGCCGCGGCCGGCCAGCCAGGAGCCGGTGGACCAGGTGATGCCGCCCACGGTGAGCGAGAGGCCGGCCAGCCAGGCGGGCATACCGCGCTGCTGGATCATCAGCAGCGGCAGGTACACGTCGCCCAGCGTGAAGGCGGTGCCGAGCAGCGCGCGCATCAGCACCAGCGACGGCAGTCCCCGTGCCGCCCGCCAGGTCCGGTGCGGCAGCAGTTTGGGCACGGACAGCACCAGAACGACGACGGCGAGGGCCAGTTCCGCGGGCCACCACGGCTGGGCCCGCTGGCTGGCATCGCCGAGCAGCAGCACCGCCGCGGCGGCGGCGAGCGCCCAGAGGGGGCGCCGCCAGACGTTGCCCCGGCCGGATCCGGGGGATCCAGGCCCGGCTGGTGTCCCTTCGGGATCTTCGGCCGCGGAGAGCGGGATGCCCTTGGTTCCGGCCCGCAGCAGCATGACCGCTCCGACTGCAATGACCGGCACGGTCAGGAACACCCAGCGCCAGCCGAACTGGTCGGTCACAGCGCCGCTGAGGGCGGGGCCGATAATCGAGGGCAGCACCCAGGCGGCCGCCAGGGCGGCAAACATTTTGGGTCTGATGGCGGCTGGGAACACCCGGGCGATCACCACGTACAGGGCCACCCCGTCCAGTCCGTCGCCGATGCCCTGCACGGCGCGCGCGGCCACCAACAATTCCATCGTGGGTGCGGCAGCGGCCAGCAGCAGGCCCGCGGCGTAGACCGCCGTTCCCGCCATCAGTGGTGTGCCCGGTCCGATCCGGTCGATCCACGGTGCGGAGAACGCCATGGCCACCACCGATGTTGCCATCGTGACGGCAAAGGAGAGGCCGTAGAGCGGCAGTCCGTGCAGTTCTTCCGCGGCCCGCGGCATCACCGTGGTGACGGCGGTAAATGAATAGGCCACCATGAAGCCGAGGCTGAACAAGGCGATGGTGGCCTTGCGGTATTTGCGGCACCAGATGGTGTCCGGTTGGCTGAGGGTGGGCACCGGCATCTCTTCCGGAATCGGGGCGGCAGCTGCGTTTAGCACAGCAGTTTCAACCCTAGTGGAGGTCGGATCCTTCCCGGCGGAGCTACTTCAGCTTAGTGACTGCAGCAGGGACCTGAATTCCTCGCCCCGGCCGTCCAAGGCGTCGAAACCCTATTCCCCGCTTAGTCAGCAGTCGTACCGGCCGTCTGAGGGTCTGGTACGGGGTGAGTAGTAGATGAGTCCGTCGCCGGGCTTCATCCGCAGAACCGGCCTCCAGCGGGACCTTGTTGGTCGGCACGGCAATGATCATAGGATTAACCCGTCCAGTCGCCCAGCCCGGAGGTCAGCATGGAGTTTTCCGCCAGATACGTCGCCCTGGGGGACTCGTTTACCGAAGGCGTCGGCGACGAGGACCCGTCGCGGCCCAACGGCGTCCGCGGATGGGCGGACCGGGTTGCGGAGCACCTGGCCGGGATCCTGCCGGGAAGCGGGCCGGGACTTGGCTATGCCAACCTGGCCATCCGCGGCCGCAAGCTGGGGCAGGTGATGGACCAGCAGGTTGAAGCAGCGGTGGAACTGCGTCCCACCCTGGTCACCCTCTATGCCGGGGCCAACGACATCCTGCGGCCCAAGGTGGACATTGATGCCCTGATGATCAGGTACGACGACGGCGTCGCGCGGCTCAGCGCTGCCGGGGCCACCGTCCTGCTGTTCACTGGATTCGATGCCGGGTCCTCCAAGGTCTTCGGCAGGATGCGCGGCCGGACGGCCATCTATAACGAGCTGGTGCGGGAGATCGCGGACCGGCACGGTGCGCTCCTGGTGGACTTTTGGCGTTTCGACGAATATGAGGACTGGCGGATGTGGGCACCGGACAGGATCCACATGTCCAGCCCGGGCCACATCAATATGGCCAACCGGGTGCTGGAGGTGCTGGAGCACGAAGCCGTGCTGCCGGTTCCGGATTTTGAGCCGATGCCGGTGCAGGGACGGCTCAAGGTGGCACGGGCCAACGCGCAGTGGGCCAGGGAATACGTCGGGCCGTGGGTCAGCCGCCGGTTGCGTGGAGTGTCTTCCGGGGACAGTCTAAGTCCGCGGTGGCCGCAGCTGCAGTCCCTGCCCGCATCGAGTGAGTAGTCCGTGCGCTCCCCGGTCCTGAGGCGGGCACGGACTGCTCATTCGATGGGTCGGGGGGAACGGCGATTCGTCTTAAAGTGCGCCAGCTCGTAGAATGGTAAGGCGCTAAGTGCGCGGAGCGTGCGCAATTGCTCCGGTGGCCGGGACGATTCTCCCGCGAAGCCGGTAGTTAGGGGCTCAAGTTGCGTGCTTTCTGGTTCGCCTTTACTCATCCAGGTCGTCCTTAGTTGCATGGATCTGCGGCAAATCCGCGGTCCATTAATTCATATTCTTAGAGGAGAAGTCATGGCAGCACACTGCCAAGTGACCGGAGCCGAGCCGGGCTTTGGACACAGCATTTCGCACTCGCACCGACGCAACAAGCGCCGGTTCGATCCGAACATTCAGAAGAAGCGCTACTGGGTTCCGTCCCTGCGCCGCAACGTCACGCTGACCCTGTCGGCCCGTGGCATCAAGACCATCGACGTGCGTGGCATTGACGCCGTCGTCGCCCAGATTATGGCTCGCGGGGTGAAGCTCTAATGGCAAAAGACAGGGACGTACGTCCGATCATCAAGCTCAAGAGCACCGCGGGCACCGGTTACACCTACGTAACCCGCAAGAACCGTCGTAACGACCCGGACCGCCTGGTCCTGAAGAAGTACGATCCCAAGATCCGCCAGCACGTCGAATTCCGAGAGGAGCGCTAAAGACATGGCTAAGAAGTCAATGATTGCTAAGAACGAACAGCGTAAAGTCATCGTCGAGCGTTACGCTGCAAAGCGCCTCGAACTGAAGAAGACTTTGGTTGACGCGAACGCTACCGATGAGGCCCGCGAGGCTGCACGCCTGGGCCTGCAGAAGCTGCCCCGCAACGCCTCGCCGGTCCGCGTCCGCAACCGCGACCAGATTGACGGCCGCCCGCGCGGCACGCTCCAGAAGTTCGGCATTTCCCGTGTCCGCTTCCGCGACATGGCGCACAAGGGCGAACTGCCGGGCATCAAGAAGTCCAGCTGGTAATTCCAGCCTGAGCATCCGGCCCGCCAGCGATGGCTGGGCCGCTTGTTGAAGGGCGGCGACTATTACAGTCGCCGCCCTTTTTCTGCGTCCGGCCTTCCGTTGAGTGTGGAGATCTGCACCTAAAACCCGGAGTCCAAGGGGCAGAGCTCCACGCTCAACGGAGGTTGGGGCGCCAAAATGGCCCGACGGAGGGCTAAAAAGCCCCAAAACCCGCGAAAAACGCCGGAAATCTGCGGAAATTTACCGGTAGGCCGCGGCTGAGCTGGTATGTTCGGGACAGTGGTTGGCACGCATCCCGCGTGCAGCTCCATAAATCCCACGTCCAGGAGGACATAAATGGCTAAGAATCGTAGTGAACTGGTTGCCGAGGTTGCTGCAAAGGCTGACACCAGCCAGACCGCGGTGAACTCCGTTCTCGACGCCCTCTTCTCGGTTTTCGAAAGCTCCGTTTCGGCCGGCGAAAAGATCACCATTCCGGGCTGGCTGGCTGTCGAGCGCACCGACCGCGCCGCACGCACGGGCCGCAACCCGCAGACCGGTGAGACCATTCAGATCGCCGCGGGCCACAGCGTCAAGCTGACCGCCGGTTCCAAGCTGAAGGCTGCTGTCTCCAAGAAGTAACAGTCGCGCCAATGACTTGAAGGGTGGCCGCCGGATGGCGGCCACCCTTCTCTGTCTTAACCCGGGCCTGAACTCCCGCCGCCCGCGCACTAACCCGGCGCCCGCGCACTAACGTGGCGCCGCCGTCGTCGGCAGCTCCGCTACTGCGGGACCGATTCGCGGTATCCTGCACCGTTGCCGGACAATGGGAGGGTGCCAGCAGTAACCACCACCCCCAAAGCGCCCGCTGCCCCGGGCACACCCGCGCGGACCGGCATTGGCGGTCCCTGGCTGCTGACGGGAGCAGGGGCCACCGTCCTGGCCCTGGTGGCCGCCCTGATTTTCTCCGGCGCGTCCGCCGCCCGCCAGCTCTCAGACCCTGGGGCGCTGGTCCGCTGGGGTCTTCCGGTGGCGCTGACCGTGCACAACGTCTCCGTCGCCGCGGTGATCGGGGCGTTGCTTTTCGCCGTCGTCATGCTGCCCAAGGACCTCAAGCCGAAACGGCACGCGCGCCCGGGCGCAGACGCCACCGGCAATGGGCAGGGCGGGGGATCTGCACCGGAACATCCTGCCTTCACCCGGGCCATGACGCTGGCCGCCTCTGCCGCCACCGTCTGGACGGTGTCGGCCGTCGCAGTGCTGGTCTTCACCTATTCGGACATTGCCGGGCAGCCAGTCTCCGGGACGTCCAGCTACACCAGCCAGCTGGTCTACTTCATCACCGTGCTGCCCACCGGGCAGGCTTGGCTGTCCGTCTGCATCTTCGCCGCGGTGGTCTGCACCCTGTGCTTCGGCGTGCGGTCACTGAGCGGCTTGGCAGTGACCCTGGTCCTGGCCATTCTTGGCATTGTGCCGCAGGCGCTGATCGGGCACTCCTCCAGCGGCACGGACCACGACGGCGCGGTGAATTCCCTGCTGCTGCACATCGGTGGGGTGGCCCTGTGGTTTGGCGGCATCATTGCCCTCGCCGTGGTCTCCGGCACGCTGGGCAAACTCACAGGTCCGGTCCTCAAGCGGTTCTCCGCGATGGCCCTGTTTGCATTTGTGGTGGTGTTTGCCTCAGGCGTGGTCAACGCAGCCATCCGGATCACCAGCTGGAACGACCTGTTCAATTCGTCCTACGGCCAGCTGATCCTGGTGAAAACCGCGGCCACCATTATGCTGGGCTGCATCGGCTATATGCACCGGCAGTGGATCATTCCGCGCCTGGAGCCGGGCCGCAACGGAAAGGCCGCGCTGTCCACCGCGCGCGTGCTCTGGCAGCTGATCCTGGGCGAGCTGGTCATCATGGGCGCCACCAGCGGCATTGCCGTGGCGCTGAGCCGCTCCGCGCCGCCGCAGCCCACCAGTTTCGCCCCGGACACCCCACCGGCGGTGATCCTCACCGGCTACAGCCTGCCGCCGGCGCTGACCCCGGCCAACTGGTTCACGCAATGGCGGATGGACTGGCTCTGGCTGGCCTTTGCGCTGATCACGACGGCGGCCTACCTGTCCGGGGTGCTCAAATTACGACGGCGGGGGGACAGCTGGCCGTGGCTGCGGACGGTGTCCTGGCTGGCCGGGATGGTGGCGCTGGTCTACATCACCTCCGGCGGCCCGGCGGTCTACGGCGCGGTGCTGTTCAGCGCGCACATGGTGGAGCACATGACCCTGATGGTGGTCTCACCGCTGTTCATGGTGCTGGCCGCCCCGGTTTCGCTGGCCCTGAAGGCGATGACGCCACGCGGGGACGGCAGCCGCGGCGTCCGCGAATGGATCCTGGTCATCGTCCACTCGAAATTCTCCGTGCTGGTGACACACCCGCTCTTTGCCGCGGCCAACTTTGCCGGCAGCCTGGTGATCTTCTACTTCTCGCCGCTCTTCGGTTACGCGATGCGGGACCACGTGGGCCACGAGCTGATGATCCTGCACTTCACCATCACCGGCTACCTGTTCATCCTGACAATGATCGGTTCCGACCCGGTGCCACGCCGCGCACCATATCCCATGCGGTTGTTGCTGCTGCTGGCCACGATGGCGTTCCATGCCTTCTTCGGGGTAGCCATCATGAGTTCCACCGCCCTACTGGACGCCAGCTACTTCGGCAACATGGGCCGCAGCTGGGGCGACTCGGCCATTGTGGACCAGCAGACCGGCGGCGCCATCGCCTGGGGGATCGGCGAGGTGCCAACCGTGCTGGTGGCCATCGGCGTGGCCATGATGTGGTCCCGCTCGGATGCGCGCGAGACCAAACGCAAGGACCGGGCGGCGGACCGGAATAACAACGCCGAACTGGCCGCTTACAACGACATGTTTGCCAACTTGGCCGAGCGCGACGCGAAGCAAGGAGAGAGATAATGACCGAGGCGTTGGGAACGGCTGCGGGCGGATTGGGGACGGCGGGGCACATGCGTGTCCGCGCCTCGGAACTGGCCGGACGCGGTTGGCTGAACACCGGGGGCCGGATGCTTGACCTGGAAAAGCTGCGCGGGAAGATCGTGTTGCTGGACTTCTGGACCTTCTGCTGCATCAACTGCCTGCACGTGCTCGATGAACTGCGCCCGCTGGAGCAGCGGTACGCGGACGTGCTGGTGACGGTGGGTGTGCATTCCCCCAAGTTTGAACACGAGGCGGACCCGGTGGCCCTGGCCGCCGCCGTCGAACGTTACGAAATCAGCCACCCCGTCCTGGACGACCCGGAGCTGCTGACCTGGCAGGCCTACGCTGCGCGCGCCTGGCCCACCCTGGTGGTCATCGATCCCGAGGGGTACATCGTGGCCCACCTGTCCGGCGAGGGGCACGCCGCGGGTCTGGAATCGCTGATTCCGGAGTTGGTGGCACAGCACGAGGCCAAGGGCACGCTGCACCGCGGCAACGGCCCGTATGTGGCCCCGGAGCCGACGTCGGGCAACCTGCGCTTCCCGGGCAAGGTGCTGCCGCTGCCGGGTGGGAATTTCCTGGTGTCCGACACGGGCCACCACCGCCTGGTGGAGCTGGCCCCGGACCTGCTCACCGTGGTCCGGACCATCGGCACCGGCACGAAGGGATACGCCGATGGTGCGGCAGAGACGGCGCTGTTCAACGAGCCGCAGGGCCTTACCCTTCTGCCCGGTGAGGTCGCCGAGGCCGCCGGCTACGACGTGGTGGTGGCGGATTCGGTGAACCACCGGTTGCGGGGGGTATCCCTGGCGGACGGATCGGTCCGGACGCTGGCCGGCAACGGCGTGCAGCGGCTGCTGGACGCCGGCCCTGCACGGGTGGACGACGACGGCGCCGCCCTGTCCGGCGATCTGGGCCCCGACCCGCTGGCCGTGGCGCTGTCCTCGCCCTGGGACGTCGTGTGGTCCGCCAGGCTGGGCCGGGTGGCCGTGGCGATGGCCGGCGTGCACCAGATCTTCGGCTTTGACCCGCGGGACGGCCGGCTGACCATCGTGGCCGGCAATGGACTGGAGGGGCTGCTGGACGGACCCGCGCAGCAGGCCTGGTTTGCGCAGCCCTCCGGGCTGGCCGAGGACGGCGACGGGAACATCTGGGTGGCAGATTCGGAGACCTCTGCGCTGCGCGTCCTGCGGATCGGCGCCGGTTCCCAGCAACTGCCCCGCGCTAACGGCACCCCCGTTCAACTACCCCGCGCTAACGGCACGAATGAGGCGCTTTCAGAGCAACAACTGCGGGATAGTTTTGAACCGGCCACCGTGACGGTGGAAACAGCCGTCGGGCAGGGCCTTTTCGATTTCGGCTTCCGCGACGGTGCGGCCGGGCAGGCCATGCTCCAGCACCCGCTAGGCGTGACGGTGCTGCCGGATGGCTCTATCGCCGTCGCGGATACGTACAACGGCGCCGTGCGCCGCTACGACCCGGTGGCCCGGACGCTCAGCACGCTGGCCCGCGGCCTGGCCGAACCCTCCGACGTGCTGCTGGACACCAGTGGCCCGGCGCCGCTGCTGATTGTGGTGGAGTCGAACCGGCACCAGCTGGTGCGGCTGCCCGTACCCAAGGAGGCGCAGCAGGTGGACGAGGGAGCTGCGCAGACGCAGCGGCCCAAGACCGCAGTGGCTGCCGGCGAGCTGGCCCTGACGGTGCGGTTCTCCGCACCGACCGGGCAGAAGCTGGACGACCGCTGGGGCGATCCCACGCAGCTGAAAATCTCCTCCACCCCACCGGAACTGCTGCTGGCCGGCGGTGGCACCTCCGTGGGGCTGACCCGGATGCTGAACCTCTCCGCCGACGTGCCGGAAGGCGTGTTGCACATTACGGCAAGGGCGGCGGCGTGCGACGGGCCGGAGAACGCGGACGGGGAGATTCCGGACCATGCGGCCTGCCACCTGTACCAGCAGGACTGGGGTATTCCGGTGCTGCTGGACGCTTCCGGGGACAGTGCGTTGACGCTGGACCTGCGCGGCATGGACTGACCCGGTTAGTAGTCCACCACGGGGGTGACGGTGATGCTGGAGTCGGTCACGTCCAGTTTGGCCGTGAAACCGAAGTCCTGGGCCTCCTTCACATCGGAGACCGTGCCGCTGAAGAGTTGCTGTTCCTGGTACTCCACCTGGGCCTTGACCGTTAGCGGCGCCATCACCCATTGGCCTCCATAGGCGGAAATCCCGATTTTCGGATAGTCGACGATGCTCCAATTAATCGCGCCGACCACCCGGTTATCCGTGCGGTTGCTGAACGGACAGCCTGCGGGGAGGAGCACCTGTTGCTTGGCGCAGCCGTCCAGGTACTGGTGGATCCGGTTGTCCACCTGGGACACCAGCGCCGGCGAGGGCGCGGTGGCTAGCGCGACGGCGGCGGGCTTGGCCCCCGGGCCGGTGACGGTGGTGGTGACGGCCGGCGCCTGGAAGTACTTGCTTTGGTAATCCGCCGTGTACTGGCCCGGGTACAGCACGGCGAAACTGTTCCGGCCGGAGGGCATATTCACCTCCACGCCGTTGACCGAAGCCTGGCTCTCATTGACCACCGACACGTCGATGGTGGGCAGCGTGGAGGGGACAAAATTCCAGGTGTTAAAGAACAGCCATGTCTTGCCTGCCGGTTCCAGGATGAAGTCGGTGTTCTGCGCTTTCCCGTCGATCGTGTAACCGAGGGTCACCTTGGCCCGGCCGCCGTCCTCGGTTTCCGGGTTGCCCACATGGATGTCACTGATTTTTGCGGCCGCCGCCTTGAGCCCGTCGCCGTCGAGCATCGCGGCATTCGACGACGGGACGGTGGCCTCCAGCAGGCCCAGCGCCTTGGCACCATCGCCGTCGCGCAGGGCCTGAACATAGTTGCGCACGGACTGTTGCGGCCCAAAGTAGTTGGCGTTCACCAGCGAGATGGTGACTATCGCCGCGGCCACGGCCAGCGCCAGTCCCAGCAGCCAGCCGGCCGCGATCTTCATCAGTCTGGGCCACTTTTGCACGAAGCCAACGATACCGGCTCGGCCGGGAGGCTCCGTGCAGGAGGATGACGCCCGGCGGGCCCGCCGTCATGCGCTCCCGGTCCGGCCGTCGTCGTGCTCCCGCTACCGTCGCCGTCGGCGGCGTGGGGCGGTGCCGAACATATCCCGCACCAGATCCCTTCCCAGGCTCGACCCCATGGACCTGACCATGCTGCGCAGCCCCCCGCCCAGCGCGCCGCCCAATGCACCCATCAGCTCGTCCCTCATGTCCGGCCCCTGTGGTTGCGGAACGGGCTGCCGAAGCGGAGGAGGAACCGGCATCGGAAGTGGCTCGGGGGCCCGGGCCGGCGGTGGAGCAGCGGACGGTCCGGTGGCAGGCGCCGCGTCACGGCCCCGGAGCTTCTCAAAGGCGGAGAGCGGATCCTGCTCGGTGCCGTACCTGGCAAGCAGCGGGGAAGCGGCGATGGTGGCTTTGATGAGTTCATCGGCGCTGGGACCCATAACGGATTCCGGGGCCCGCAGCCGGGTCCAGGCCACGGGAGTCGGAGCGCCGTTTTCGTTCATCACGGTCACCACTGCCTCGCCGATCCCAGCGGAGGTCAGGACCTCCTCAAGGTCATAGTCGCTGACGGGGAAGGTGGAGACCGTCGCCTTCAGCGCCTTGGCGTCGTCGGGCGTGAAGGCGCGCAGCGCATGCTGGACCCGGTTGGCAAGCTGCCCCAGTACGTCGGACGGGACGTCCTTGGGCGTCTGGGTGACAAAGAAAATGCCCACACCCTTGGACCGGATCAGCCGGACCGTCTGCGTGATGGCGTTCAGGAAGGCCTTGCTGGCCCCGTTGAAGAGCAGATGGGCCTCATCCAGGAAGAACACCAGCTTCGGTTTATCCAGGTCGCCCACTTCCGGCAGGTCGCGGAACAGGTCCGCCAGCAGCCACATCAGGAACGTGGAGAACAGCAGCGGTTTGTCCTGCACACTGGGCAGCTCCAGGCAGGTGACCACGCCGCGGCCATCCGGGGCCGTCCGGAGCAGCTCCGCGGTGTCGAACTCAGGGGTGCCGAAGAATTTGCTCATGCCCTGCGCGTCGAGGCCGATCAGCTCACGCAGGATGACACCCGCAGTCGCCTTGGACAGGCCACCCAGCTCGTCCAGGGCGTCCTTCCCCTCGTCCGAGGTCAGGAACGAGATTACCGCCCGCAGATCCTTGAGGTCGTAGAGTTCCAGGTCCTGGCTGTCCGCGTAATGGAAGATCAGCTGCAGGCTGGATTCCTGGGTTTCATTCAGGCCCAGCACGCGGGAGAGCAGGATCGGGCCGAAGGAGGTGATGGTGGCCCGGACCGGAACGCCATTGCCGTCGCCGCCCAGGGAGAGGAACTCCACCGGATATGCCTTGCCGCTCCAATCCTGGGCCAGGCTCTGGGTGCGGGCCAGCAGCTTCTGGCCCGCAATGCCGGCAGTGGCCAGCCCGGAGAGATCGCCCTTGATGTCCGCCATGAACACGGGAACGCCGGCCGTGCTGAGCTGCTCAGCGATCATGTGCAGGGTGATGGTCTTGCCGGTTCCGGTGGCCCCTGCCACCAGCCCGTGACGGTTCATCATGCCTAAGGGGAGGCTGATCTGCGCTTCCTTGTGCAGCTCGCCGTCAAGCAGCGCTGCGCCCAGTGCTATCGAAGGGCCACTGAACGAATATCCGTGCTGAAGGGTTTCGAGCTTTTCAGCAGTGGTCCTGGTTGCGTTGGTTCCGGATCCAGTGTTTCTGGTTGCCATGGCCAGAGCCTACGCCAGCAGGGCGCACACCACCACACGTGGGGGCACCGCGGCGGGGGCTCCCTGGCGGGCGTTCTTCCTAACGGGCGGTAGCCAGCGGCGGCCGGACGAGCCCTGGGGTGACGGCCTCGGCGGGATCGGTGCCCAGCTGTACGATCCGGTTCCGCGAATCCACGTGCACCACCCTGGGCACAAAGTCGCGCGCCTCCGCCGTCGTCATCTGCGCGTAGGTGATCAGGATGACCATGTCTCCCTCCTGGACCAGATGCGCCGCGGCGCCGTTGATCCCCATCACGCCGGAACCGCGCTCGCCGGCAATGGTGTAGGTCTCCAGCCGGGCGCCGTTGGTGATGTCCACGATGGAGACCAGCTCGCCGGGCAGGATGTCCGCGGCGTCCAGCAGATCCTCGTCCACGGTCACCGAGCCCACATAGTGGAGGTCCGCGTGGGTGACCGTGGCGCGGTGGATTTTGGACTTAAACATGGTTCTGTTCATATCGCCTTCAAGTTTAGCGCGCGGCCCATGCCGGCGGTCTGTGTTTTTGGTCTCGGAAAGGACGACGGCGGCGGGCTACTGCTGGCGCTACTGCTGGCGGGTGTGCGGGGTCAGTTTGCGGCCGATGATCGCCTGGGTCAGGGCGTCGACCACGTCCGTATTGGCCAGGGGATTGCGGATCAGGGTGAAGTCGACGTCCCCGACCGGCGGCAGCCCGAAGCGTTCGGTGATGATTTTCAGGTCCTCCGGCACCAGGGACGTGGGCATCACCGCAACCCCGATCCCTGCGCGGACGGCGGCCAAAACACCGCTGATCTGCTTGGTGCTGCAGGTGATGCGCCACGTCCGGCCCACCCGCTCCAGCGCGTCAATGGCGAGCTTCCGGCTCAGGCTGGGCGCCGGATAGGAAATGAGCGGCACCGTCGCCGCCGGCTCCAGGGCCGTCTGTTCCAGCCCAACCCAGGAAAAGGAATCGTGCTTGACGACCGTGCCCTCCTGCGCCCCGGCCACCCACTTAACGAAGACCAGATCCAGCTGACCGGACTTGAGCCGGCGGTGCAGCTGGTCGCTTTGGCTGACGGTCAGTTCCAGGTTGATCTGCGGATACAACTGCCGGAAGTCGCGCAGGATGCGGGGGAGCCCCGTGATTGCGAGGTCGTCGGCGGTGCCGAAGCGCAGCCGGCCGCGCATGGCCGCTCCGGAAAAGTAGCGCGCCGCGCTCTCGTTGGCGGCCAGGATGGTCCGGCCAAAGCCTGCCATGGCGTCCCCGTTGTCGGTCAGCCGGACCTCGCGGGTGTCGCGCGAGACCAGCTGGCGTCCCGCCGCGGTTTCCAGCTTCCTTACATGCTGGCTGACGGTCGGCTGACTGAGTCCCAGCCGTTCGGCTGCCCGGGTGAAGCTGCGGGTATCCGCCACGGCCAGGAAGGTTTTGAGCTGGACGGGGTCAAACATGTCGCTGCTGCTCCTGCCGTCGGTACGAGGTTTGGGGTTGGCCCTGCCGACCGCCCGTTCATTGCGTATTGCAATGGTAGTTATAGCCACCATAAACCTTCAGAATGCCCGGGAGTCTGCTTACGGTGAATGTGACCGCTCTTCCGTACCGATCCCAGGACGAATCTTGGCACCCCCACCCGCGCAGGCTCAATCCTCCGCCCTGACCGCCCCCATCAACCTAGTCTCCGAACGGCCGCCATGGCGGAACACGTTCGTCTCTCTCAAAGTACGCAACTACCGGCTCTTTGCCAGTGCCCACATGGTCTCCATGACGGCCTTGTGGATGCAGCGGATCGCACAGGACTGGCTGGTGCTGCAGCTCTCCGGCAGCGTGACCGCCGTCGGAATCACCGTGGCCATGCAATTTACCCCGTCGCTGGTGCTGATGCCGCTGGGCGGAATGATTGCGGACCGCTACTCCAAGCGCAAGATCCTGATGATCAGCCAGAGCACCGCGGGCCTGCTGGCGGCGCTGATGGCCGTGCTGGCGCTGACCGGGGTCCTGAGCGTCTGGCATATCTATGCCATTGCCTTCGTCTTGGGCCTGGTCACCGTGATCGACCAGCCTGCCCGCCAGGTCTTCGTAAACGAGCTGGTCGGTCCGGCGAACCTGCGCAATGCCATCAGCGTCAACTCCTCGATTTTCCAGATCGGCGGCATGGTTGGACCGGCCGTGAGCGGCATCCTGATCAGTGCAGTGGGCGGCGGCTGGGCCTTCGCCGCCAACGCCTTCGCCTGCTTCTGCACCGTCTTCACGTTGTGCTGCCTGCGCCCCGGCGAACTGGTCCGGTCCGCCCCTGCCCCCCGGTCCAAAGGCCAGCTCCGGGAAGGCCTCAGCTATGCCCTGCGCAAGGCCACCATCTTCTGGCCGGCACTGATGGCCCTGTTCGTTGCGGTGTTTGCGCTGAGCCTGCCGGTGCTGATGGCCGCCTATGCGAATAATGTCTTCCACACCGGAGCCGGCGGGTACGGACTGCTCAATACGCTGGTCGCGATCGGTGCCCTGGCCGGCGCGCTCGCCTCGACACGGCGCCCGATCCTGCGGTTGCGCACCGTCATTGGCGCCGCCGGTTCCTACGGACTGCTGCTGGCGCTGAGCTCAGCGGCCCCGAGCATGGCGATCTTCTGCGGCGTCATGGTGCTGGCAGGGTTCGCCTCGCTGACCTTCCTGACCTGCGCCAACCAGTTGGTCCAGACCAGCACCAACGTGCTGATCCGTGGCCGGGTGATGAGCCTGTACATCATGGTCCAGATCGGTGGCCAGGCCATCGGCGGGCCGCTGATCGGCTCGCTGGCCGAGCACCTGGGTCCGCAGCTGGCCATCCTGGTGGCCGGCACGGTCCCGGCGCTCGCCGCTGCCGTCATCGCCGTCGTACTGGCCCGGCGCGGCCAGCTGGCGCTGAAGGTGGACCTGAAGAGCCGACGGCGGCCGCTGCTCATTGTGCAAAGCCGGCGGAACCCGGACCTCCGCCTGGATCCGGGTCAGAGCGCCGGGGCAGCCGGCAGGTGGGGATAGTCCGGCAGCCGGTGCTGGAACGCCAGAATGGCCGGGTTCACGATTGCCCCGTTCCGGATCTCCACGGCACGGCGGAGCGTGTCGCTGTCCTCCCAGGCCGTGGCGCCGGACATGGCGGTTCCGAGGAAGGGCAGCAGCGCCTCACTGATCTCCCAGGTGGCCGAGTTCCACAGATAGGACGGGCTGTGGTCCACGCCGTAGTAGTTGATGTGGTCCCCGACCTCGAACATCGGTGACGCGAACGACGTCGGACGGGCCCAGCTGAAGGCCATCCCCTCGTCGATGGACACATCGATAATCAGGCTCCCGGGCTGGAAGGCACCGAGATCCCCCTCCCGGAGGTACATCAGCGGCGCATTCGGATCCTGCAGGGTGCAGTTGACCACAATGTCGTTTTCGGCCAGGAACGGCGCCAGCGGGACACGCCCGCGGTCCGTGATGACAGTGCTCAGATGGGGCGCCGCCTCGGCGTGGTCGAACTGGACAATGCGGACCGAGTGGATGGGGGATCCGACGGCGGCGACACCCCGGTTGGTCAGTACCTGGACATCGTGGACCCCATGCGCGTTCAGGGCGGTGACCGCGCCGCGCGCTGTGGCGCCGAACCCGATCACCACCGCGCGCAGCCGGCGGCCGTAGTCACCCGTCGAGCCGCAGAGCTGGAGGGCGTGCAGGACAGAGCAATAGCCGGCCAGCTCGTTGTTCTTGTGGAAAACGTGCAGGCCAAACCCGCCGTCACTGGCCCAGTGGTTCATCGCCTCGAAGGCGATCAGGGTCAGCCGCTTATCGATGGCCTGCTGGGTTATTTCGCGGTCCTGAACGCAATGCGGCCAGCCCCACAGGATCTGGCCGTCGCGCAGTTCGGCCAGATCCTCCGGTTTGGGCTTGGGCAGCAGGACAATGTCTGCGTCCGCAACGAGTTCTTCCCGCCCGCAGATGCGCCCCACCAACGGCTCCAGCTGGCTGTCGGACAGGCCGAACCGCTCGCCGTAGCCGTGCTCGAGGATGATGGCGCCACGCAGCTGCGGATCGATCCGCTCCAGGTGCCTCGGATGGATCGGCAGCCGCCGCTCATCGGGTTTCCTTGAGGTGGCCAGAACGCCCAGAACCAGCGGCTGCGCCGGAAGCGTCATTTTTTCTTCGTGCTGGCGGGCTTTTCCATGGAGGTGGCGGTAGCCTCGGTGGCCCGTTTGTCAGCGCGTTTTTCTTTGATGGACTTGCCGGACTTTTTCGTCGCGGATTGTCGGGGGGATTTGTCAGCCATTGTCGCTCCCTAAGTTGGAACCAAGCTGGTTCCGTGTGCTTGAGCGTACACGCACAAACCCGGGCCCGTTGCCGCATGGCCCTGGCGGCGAGTGCGGGCGTGGTCTGCTGGCGCCCCGTGCCGCTGCCGTCAGCGCAGGGCGGTTGCCGCCGCCAGCCCGGTCCGCGGCAGGTCGGGGAACTGCGCTGGCCCAAGTCGGCGGCACAGAATCCGCAGGAGATCGTCAGACGGCTGACCGAGTTGAACAAAGAAATCAGCGAAGGTAGGCGCGTTTACAATCCGTTTGCGCTGTCGACCGAGTAATCGTGCCGGAATACAGGTGCCCCGGCACCTAGCCGGGGAACCCGCGTTTGGCGGAGCGGGCGACGGGAATCGAACCCGCGTATCGAGCTTGGGAAGCTAGCGCTCTACCATTGAGCTACGCCCGCATTGGGACCGGCCGAACTATCCTGCCGTAATTCCCTGCGTTTCAGCATAGCGGAATTTCCACCCCACTTCGGACAGCCCGCCGCCGCTGCCGCCGAGCCCTACTCCCCGGCCAATGCGATCGCCGCCTCCGGCGTCGCCACCCGGAAGCTGAACGACTCCTCCAGGTACAGGTGCACCGTTTCGGCGTCGTGGTGGTGGTAGCCCAAGGAGAGGTCCTGGCCGGACTCGAAGAGGAAGTCCCCGCCGCGCAGGCTCACCACGACGGCGCCGCTGACGCCGGGAGCCCAGACCACCGGGCCCTCGCCGAGGATCTTGCGGACGTGGTCGAAGAGCGGGTAGCCGCCGTGCTCCGTGGTTTCCATCACCGAGGTGTAATCGTCCGGGCCAAGCGCCAGGCCGTAGGGTCCGCTGATGCCGCTCTGGCGCAGCGTTGCCACCGCCTTGGCGACCCGTTTGGGGTAGTCGTTGAAGTCCGGGACGCGGGAGACCGGCGGGTGTGGAGAGGACTCGGCGATGCCGGAGATCCCGGCCGCCGTCCAGCCGTGGAAAACCGCCATGTTTTCCACGGTGGCAATCTCCAGCGCTGCGACGTCCAGGCTGTCCAGGTCCACGTCCGCGGCGCCCCTGTCATTATCCGCCAGCTCCGCGCGGCTGATGCTGAACGGGGCCCGGACCTCGGTCAGCGGCAGCACACGTCGCCGGTGGGCCCGCACTCCGCCCACGGGCGCCTGTTCCACCGGTTCGGTCCGGCCCAGGTTGGTGGCCGAATAGCTCCAGCCGTGCGGGCCGGAGAAGTCGATCAGTTTCCTGGCGCCCAGGGCGACGGTGAGGCGACCGGCGGCCTCCTGGTCCAGCAGCTCCCAGCCGGAGTCCGAGATGGGTGCCTGGCTGCGCAGCAGATGGTCGGTGCTCACAGGTCGCCACCGCGCAGACTTCCGATGCCAAGCGATGAATCCGGTGCCGAACCGGGTGGTTGCGGGGTCTGGCCGGAACCTGCCGCCGACTCGGCCGCCTCGCCGTTGGCCACGATGTCCCCCTCCTGGAAGAGGATGCCGCGGGCGGTCTGTCGCCACAGCGGCGTGGCACGCAGCAGGAACTCCAGATCCATGCAGAAATGCTTGTATTCCTCACCCAGCGAGTCGTTCATGATGGCGCGGGAATCGTCGTCCGCCTCCAGCGAGATCCGCTGTTCGTACCAGCCGATCGCCTCCGCCTCCTCGGTCAGGTTGGCGCACATCCGCGCGAAGGTCCGGGTCCTGGCGGACAGTTCCTCGGCCGGCTCGTGGTACTGGTCAAAACCCATCAGTTCTCCTTGCGTGGGACGAACGATTAGGTAATCCACAATACGCGCGGTCCCTGTTCCCGCAACGGCTCGCTGCCGGACGGCTCGGCTTCCACGGGGACGCGGAGCCTGGGCGGAATCAACCGAAGGATGTACGTTTTCCGCGGGTTTGCGTACTGGGTGGTGATTGAGCAGATTGTTTTCGCGGTCCTGATGATCGGGATCGCGGACTTCCTCACCAGCGACCACATGCGCGGCGCCTATCCGAGCCCCCGGCGCAAGGCTGGGCTCGCGGCCGGCGGCTAGGCCTCCTCCTGCGCAAGGGGCGACGACGGCGGCGGGAGGTGCCGCCGTCGTCGGCCCGCCCTCAGGCGGACTGAAGCGCCTTATGGCCGGGAAGCAGATTAACCAGCGGCTCGATGTACCGGGCCACGATCGGGCCGGAGACCGCCATGATCAGCACATAGGTGGTGGCCAGAGCGGCCAGCTCGCGCGGGACGCTGCCGGCCGAGATGGCAAGCCCGGCGATGACGATGGAGAATTCGCCGCGCGCCACCAGCGCAGCGCCGGCGCGCGCCCGCCCCAGCCGGCCGATACCCTGGCGGCGCGCCGCCCACCAGCCGGTGAAGATCTTGGTCAGCGCCGTCACCAGGCCCAGCAGCGCGGCGACGCCGAGCACCGGCGGGATGGAGGTGGGATCCGTGTTCAGGCCAAACACGACGAAGAAGGTGGCGGCGAACAGGTCGCGCAGGGGTTCCAGCACGCGCGTGGCGTTGTCCGCTGTGGCCCCGGAGATTGCGATGCCCAGCAGGAACGCGCCTACCGCGGCGGAGACCTGCATGGCGGAGGCCAGCCCGGCCACCAACAGGGCAGCGCCCAGGAGTTTGAGCAGGAAGGTTTCACGGTCCGGGCTGTCGATCACGGCGGAGACCAGATGGCCGAACCGCAGGGCCAGGATGAGCACCGCGCTGACCACCAGCAGCGCAATCCCGACGGCGGTGAGTCCGCCGGCCAGCGAGACGCCGGAGAGGACGGCGGTCAAGACCGGCAGGTAGGCGGCCATGGCCAGATCCTCGATGACCAGGATGGAGAGCACGCTGGGCGTTTCCCTGTTGCCGAGACGGCCCAGGTCGCTGAGGACTTTGGCGATGATCCCCGAGGAGGAAATGTAGGTGATCCCGGCCATGACCAGGGCGCCGACGGGTCCCCAGCCCAGGATCAGGGCGACGCCGGCACCCGGGAGCATGTTCAGCACCAGGTCCAGCACTCCGGCCATCCACGACTGCCGCAGCCCGGTGACCAGTTCCTTGGCGGTGTATTCCAGGCCCAGCATGAGCAGCAGCAGGATGACGCCGATCTCGCTGGCGATATGGCCGAAGTCGTTGATGCCGGCCAGATCGATCAGGCCGCCGTGGCCGAAGGCCAGTCCGCCCAGCAGGTAGAGCGGAACCGGGGACATTCCGATCCGCCCGGCGAGCCTGCCCAGGACGCCAAGGCCGAAGAAGACGATGCCGAGCTGGATGAGCGAGAGTGTGGTTGGGTTCACCGTCTGCCGCCGGCGCCGTTTACTGGGACTGCAGAATGTCTGCGGCCGCGGTGAGACCCGCATCGGTGCCGACGATCACGGCCACATCACCGGCCCTCAGCGCCTGGTCCGGCCGGGGGGATGCAATGACGCCACCCGCACGGAGGATGGCGACAATTGAGGCCCCGGTGAGCGTGCGCATCTGGGTATCACCCAAAGTCCGACCCGCGTAACGGGAGTTTTCCTGGATGTGGAACTGCTGGGTGCTCACCCCGGCCAGGTCCTTGTGCTCGGCGGTGAGCTGGGCAATCAGCCGGGTACCGCCCAGCAATCCGCCCAGGGCCGCGGATTCCTCCGCGCTGAGTGGAATCGACGCGGCGCAGGCATCCGGATCGTCGATGCGGGAAACGATGAGTTCGGTCTGCCCGTCCCGGTGGGTGACAACACCGACCCGCCGGCCGTTGGCCAGCATCAGCTCCCGCCGGACACCGATGCCCGGCAGCGGGGTCTCTTGAATCTCCATGCGTCCACTGTAGTGCGCCGGTGCCACGACCCCTGGGTACGGCTGCCGGGCGGTACGGCTGCGGGCGGTACGGCCGCCGGGCAGTACGGCTGCCGGGCGGTACGGCTGCGGGCCGGTGCCGGCGACGGCGTATTGTTGGTTCCTGCAATGGTGCAACTACGGGTAAGGATCAGCAGTGGCGGTCAAGAAGAATACGCGGAAGATTGAATCCGGCATTGAAACGGACTTCCGGGACAAAATGAGCTACGGCTCCTATCTGGCGCTCGACGAACTGCTTTCCGCCCAGCACCCCATCAGCCAGCCCGAACACCACGACGAGATGCTCTTCATCATCCAGCATCAGACCTCGGAACTGTGGCTGAAGCTGGTCCTGCATGAGCTCAGGGCGGTCCGGCGGGCACTGATAGCCGATGACCTGCGCGTGGCGATGAAGGGGATCGCCAGGATCAAGCACATCCAGCGCTCGCTGACGGAGCAGTGGTCCGTACTGGCCACGCTGACCCCCTCCGAGTACGCACAGTTCCGAGGCGACCTCGGCTCGTCCTCGGGTTTCCAGTCCTACCAGTACCGGGCCGTGGAGTTCATGCTGGGCAATAAGAACGCCGGCATGCTGGCAGTGTTTGCCTCCAATCCGGAAGCGCACGCCCTGCTGACCGAGGCCCTGGAGCAGACGAGCGTTTACGACGAATTCCTCCGGCTGCTGGCCCGCCGCGGCTTCACCGTTCCCGCCGAGCTGCTGGACCGGGACTTCACCAAGGCCCATGTATTCAGCGAGGAACTGGTGCAGCTGTACCGCGAGGTCTATGAGAACCCGGCCCAGTACTGGGATCTTTATGAGGCGTGCGAGGAACTGGTGGACCTCGAGGACAACTTCCAGCTCTGGCGTTTCCGGCACATGAAGACGGTGCTGCGCACCATCGGCATGAAGACCGGGACCGGCGGCTCTTCCGGCGTCGGATTCCTGCAGCGGGCCCTGGAACTGACGTTCTTCCCCGAACTGTTTGCGGTACGCACCGAAATCGGCGCTCCGGTCAAGGAGGCGCAGCCGTAGCTGCGCCCACTGGATGCCGCCGCCGTCGTCGTCGTTCCCGCGCCGCCGCCCGGTGCTGGGAACGCGTCCAGCCTCGATACGCTATTTTTAGAGGGTGCTGATCTCAGACCGCGACATTCGCGCCGCAATCGACGCCAAGCGCATTGTCTTGGATCCCTTCGACCCCTCCATGGTGCAGCCCTCCAGCGTTGACGTGCGCATCGACAGGTTCTTCCGGCTGTTCGACAACCACAAATACGCGCACATCGACCCGGCCGAGGACCAGCCCGAGCTGACCCGGCTGGTGGAGGTGGCTCCGGATGAGCCGTTCATCCTGCACCCGGGCGAGTTCGTGCTGGGCTCCACCTACGAAACGGTGACCCTGCCCGACGACGTCGCGGCGCGGCTGGAGGGAAAATCCTCGTTGGGCCGGCTGGGTCTGCTCACCCACTCCACCGCCGGCTTCATCGATCCGGGGTTCTCCGGGCACGTGACGCTGGAACTCTCCAACGTGGCGACGCTGCCGATTAAGCTCTGGCCCGGGATGAAGATCGGCCAACTGTGCTTCTTCCAGCTCTCCTCGCCTGCCGAGCATCCCTACGGGACAGGCGACTACGGCAACCGCTACCAGGGCCAGCGGGGCCCGACGGCGTCGCGGTCCTTCCAGAACTTCCACCGCACCACGGTTTAACCCCTCCCGTTGAGTGTGGAGGTCTGCCCCTTAAACCGTGTGCGCTAGGTGCAGATCTCCACACTCAAGGAGGGTTCCGGGACAGGGCTGTGGACAACCGAGCGTAGGCGTCTGGACGGTACCCATAATGGGGGATGCCGGCTCAACGTAAACTGCCCGAAGCGCTGCAAGGGCGCTCATTCACCACGGTTGACGCCACCGCCGAGGGCTTGAGCCGGCGGCGCTCACAAGGCAAGGATCTGTTCACGCCCAGCCGGGGCATCAGGGTCCCGTGGGGCCATGCGCAGCAGTTCCACGAGGTGCTGCGTCCCGTCATTGAACTGACACCTGGCGGATTCGCAAGCTTCGGCACGGCCGCGCGGCTTTGGGAAATCTCGGTCCCGGCGTGGATGGAAGGGGAACCGCGGCTGCATGTCGGCAGGACGGGCACGACGGCGGTGGAACGGTTCGGCGTGGTCGGGCACCGGTTGCGGGTCCGGGACGACGAACTGGGAACCGTTGAAGGCGTTCCGGTTACGTCCCCGGCGCGGACCTGGCTGGATCTGGCTTCCGTCCTCCTGCTTGAGGACCTGGTTGCAGCCAGCGACTCGGTCGTTTGTGCCCACAATCGCAGCTTTGGTCCGGCTGTGGTGGCGAAGGCCTCGCTGGCGGACCTGGCGATGGTTGTTGTCCGACACGGAAGGGCCCGCGGCGTGCGGAATGCCCGGGCGGCGCTGGAGCTGGTCAGAGTCGGCGTGGACTCGCCGCCGGAGACCTACCTGCGTCTGGAAGCAGGGCGCCGCGGGCTGCCCGAACCGGACCTGGACGTCGTCGTCGTCGAGGCCAGCGGAAACGAGGTGGCATGGCCGGACCTGGCCTTCCCTGAGTACAAGGTGGCGGTCCAGTACGACGGGCGGCACCATTTGACGGCCGAACAGCAGGAATCCGAC
>DASYGM010000056.1:0-2839 GCA_035999715.1 Micrococcaceae bacterium
TCCCCCCAGTTCCAGGCCACCCTGGACGCCCAGGACGCGCTGGTCAAAAATGCCGAGTCCAATGATGCGGACGCCGCCAAGGGACCGTTCGGCATCCTGAAGGCTTACTGGCGCCAGATTGTGCTGGCCATGATCCTGGCCGCCGCGGCCAACACCGTAGGCTACGCTCTGACCTCCTACATGCCTACCTACCTGACCGAATCCAAGGGTTACGACCCCATCCACGGCACGCTGCTGACCATCCCGGTGCTGGTCATCATGGCGCTCTGCATTCCGCTGACCGGCCGGCTCTCGGACCGGATCGGCCGCCGGCCCGTGCTCTGGGTCGGCGCCATCAGCACCGTCGTGCTCGCCATCCCCGCCTTCATGCTTATCGGCATCGGGGACATTTGGTCCACCATGCTGGGCCTGGCGCTGGTGGCCTTCCCGGTCACGTTCTATGTGGCCAACCTGGCCTCCGCGCTGCCGGCACTGTTCCCGACGGCCAGCCGCTACGGCGGAATGGGTATCGCGTACAACTTCTCCGTGGCCATCTTCGGCGGCACCACGCCGTTCATTGTGCAGGGCCTCATCACGCTCTCGAAGAATGACATGATGCCCGCTTACTACCTGATGGCCACCTCCATCGTCGGCGCGATTGCCATCTACTTCCTGAAGGAATCGGCCCAGAAGCCGCTGCCGGGATCGATGCCCAGCGTCGATACCGTGGCCGAGGCCGAGGAACTGGTGGCGGGCCAGGACGAGAACCCGCACCTGGATATGGACGAGATGCCCTTCGATGGCACCTATGAGCCGGCGACCCCGGCCCACGGGATCCCGGAAGCGGAACTGGCGAAGGTCTAGGCAGGCCCTCCGGCACGCTCCGGACACGCCCCACCCTGGCCCCGCTCTGATTAACGACGACGGCGGCGTCCCCCACCTTGCGATGGGGGACGCCGCCGTCGTCACCTCCGGGAGTAAGCGCCTGCCGTGCCTAACGCCGATAGTTCCCGAGCGCCCGCCCGGGGGCGCCCGCGGTGAGCCGGGCCGGGGCAAGCCGGCTGAAGACCGCCAGGACCCGGTACCGCCGCGACGGTACGGAGACGGCCTTGCCGGCGAACGCGTCGGCCAGGCCCTCGCGCACCACCTGGTCCGGGTTCAGCCACATCCAGCGCGGAATCCCGGACATGGAGGCACCCATCCGCTGGTGGAACTCGGTGTGCACAAAGCCCGGGCAAACCGCCGTGACCTGCACACCGCGGGGACCGTAGTGCACGTTGGCCCACTTGCTGAAGTTGATGACCCAGGCCTTGGACGCACTGTACGTGCCATGCGAAACGAACCCCGCCATGCTGGCCACGTTGATGATCCGGCCCTGCCCGCGCGCCAGCATCTGCTCCAGCGCCGCATGCATCAGCTGCATCGGCGTGGTCACCAGGATCCGCAGGAGACCGGATTCCTGCTCCACGGTGTTCTGTTCAAAATTCCGGGGCAGGCCAAAACCGGCGTTGTTCACCAGCATTGTCACCGGATCCGTGGCCTGCCGTAACCGGGCCGCAACGGAGGTCACGCCGTCGTCCGTCTGCAGATCCGCGGAGATGGTCTCCACCGCCACCCCGAAATCCTGCCGCAGCCGCACCGCCTTGGACTCCAGCCGGGCGGAGTCGCGGGCCACCAGCACCAGATTGAACCTCCGGGCCGCCAGCTGTTGCGCGAACTCCGCGCCGAGCCCGGCCGTGGCTCCCGTGATGAGCGCCGTCCCGGTCGCTTCCGCCCCGGTTGATCCGATCCCGCGTGCTGCTGCCGTCATGCCCCCATGGTAAGCACGTCCGGGCGCCGGAGTATCCTTGCAGCATCAAACTGAGGGGATCAGCTGACGGCGAACCGGTACAGATCCTGGAAATAGGCGCGTCTACGGCAGCTGACGCCGGGGCACAGGAAGCGACGGGAACATCAGGCTGGGTCAGCCTGCTCACCCTGGCAGGTCTTTTGATCCTGCATGCCATGCTCTGGGATCGGCGTGTCCCTCCTCCGCGCCGCTGACACGGCAGGACTCACACAGCCGCGCGGCCAAAGCCGCGTTCCTCAGGCAGCAGCGTCCGGCCAGTCCGTGCACTGGACGTACATGTCATGCCGTTTCAGGAACCGGGCAATGAACGGGCAATGCGGGATGATGCGCTTGCCGGAGGCCACCACATCGTCGAGGGCGTAGCGGGCCAGCACCTTGGCCAGGCCCTTGCCGGTGTAGCCGTCCTCGGTCTCGGTGTGCAGCAGGTCCACATGGCCGGGCAGGTCCCTGAACAGCACCCGGGACGCGAGTTTTCCGGCCACCCGCAGCTCGTAGCGGTGGTCCGCGTCATTGCGGGCCATCGTGACGTCCGTGTGGAAACTCTCTGCCGTCTCGGTCATGATTCGAGCTTGGCACGACGGCGGAGCGCTGGCAATGGCTGCAGCCGGCACCTCCGGCCGCACCGGGTATTTTTGGGCTACCGTTGAGTCGATGGCCAACCCATGCCGTGGGCAGCAAGCCCGTGGGCATGGGTCGCCTCCGCCGATATCCGTCTCAACGTCAGGAACAGAGCTTCATGGAAACCGTACTTAATGTGCTGCACGTCGTTGCGGCGGTCTTCATTGTGGGTCCGATGGCGATCCTGCCGATGACAGGCCTGCGCGCCATCCGTGCCGGCGAGGGCGGCCAGGTGGCGACGCTGGCGAAATCGGCCAGAGTGTTCACCCTGCTGTCGCTGGTCGTCGTCTTCTTCGGCTTCGGCGTGATGGGCATGGCGGAGAAAAAGGACAACCTTTCCTTCGCCACACCCTGGATCCTGATCTCCATCATTCTCTATGTCATTGCGCTGGT
>DASYGM010000081.1:0-12689 GCA_035999715.1 Micrococcaceae bacterium
CCACGGCTCGGTGGCCGGCCGCGACGGTGTTGTGGTGATCGACCAGGGTGCCATCAAGGGCTCGCGGCGCAGCAACCCTGCGACGTACACGGGCCTTCTTGAGCCGATACGCAAGGCGTTTGCGAAGACCAACGGCGTGAAGCCGGCGCTGTTCAGCTCCAACTCAGAAGGGGCCTGTCCCACGTGCAATGGCGCGGGGGTCATCTTCACCGAACTAGGCGTTATGGCCACTGTCGAGTCGACCTGCGAGGACTGCGAAGGCAGGAGATTCCAGGCGTCGGTCCTGGAATACAAGCTGGGCGGCCGCAACATCGCCGAAGTGCTGGCAATGTCGATGACCGAGGCCGAGGTGTTTTTTGGCGAAGGGGAGGCCCGTACGCCCGCGGCCCACAAGATCCTCGACCGGCTCGTGGACGTCGGGCTCGGCTACCTCACCCTCGGCCAGCCGCTCACCACCCTTTCCGGCGGTGAGCGGCAGCGGCTCAAGCTGGCCACCCACCTGGCCGAGAAAGGCGCCGTCTACGTCCTCGACGAGCCGACCAGCGGCCTGCACCTGGCCGACGTCGAACACCTGCTCGGCCTGCTCGACCGGCTCGTCGACTCCGGCAAGTCGGTCATCGTCATCGAGCACCACCAGGCGGTCATGGCACACGCCGACTGGATCATTGACCTCGGGCCCGGCGCCGGCCACGACGGCGGCAGGATCGTCTTCCAGGGCACATCCGCCGCCCTCGTTGCCGCACGTTCCACCCTCACCGGCGAGCACCTCGCGGCCTACGTCGGCGCCTGACTTGCGTCCCGCCATTCCGTCAGTATGGAGCAGGGCTTTGACACCTGTGGGTGAAACGCCGCGGTTTCTTGTGCAGGAGGCTTCTTGCTGCCACTCTGGCCGGGATCCATAACGCCGATAATCGACATTATGTAAAGTAATCGTCTGCGTATGCAACAGAGGATCCTGGACACCGGGCACTCAGCGCTGGGTCTCGTACCTCGTAAGGACCACGCCGTTGGGAAACGTCCGGGTCTCCACCAGGTTCAGGTCCACCCAGTTGTCCAGTGCCGTGAAGAACGGCGTACCGCCGCCCACCAGGACCGGGTGGGTGACAATCGCGTACTCGTCGATCAGCCCGGCCCGCATGGCCGCCGAAGCGAGTGTGGCGCCACCGATGTCCATAGGGCCGCCGTCCTCGGCCTTGAGCCGGGTGATCTCGGTGATGGCGTCGCCGGTGACCAGTCGGGCGTTCCAGTCGACCGCGCTGGTCGTCGAGGAGAAAACCACTTTCGGCATGTCCCGCCAGCGGCGGGCGAACTCGATCTGCGCCGGTGTGGCGCCAGGCTGCTGGTCGGCGGTCGGCCAGTGGGAGCTCATCGTCTCCCACAGTTTGCGCCCGTAGAGCGCCAGGCCCGTCGCCCCCACCCGGTCGGACCACCACTGGAACAGCTCGTCGCTTGGCGCGCTCCAGCCGAGGTCGTCGCCGGGCGCGGCGATGTAGCCGTCCAGGCTCAGGTTCATGCCGAAGGTCAGTTTCCGCATGGCGATAGCCTCCCATGGGTCGCTAGTCGGCGTACAGGCCACCACGGCGCGGAATCGCCTCGCCGGGTCTCATCTCGGCCGAATACGCACGGACTTGATACGCACCCTGTCCACTCCATCGCCTGGCGGGCCGGGCCCGGTTGACGAATTCCTGCCCTTCGTCAATAGTTCGGTACGTGCCTTGGTATCCGGACGAAGTTGACGCCGTGCCCTCGTGCAGCATCAGGGCGCCCTCGGTGTCCTGCACCTGTGGCTCGGCGAGCAACGGTCCCCGCAGAACGCCAAGCCGACCGACTCGGCACCCGCCTGATCCGCAACATCCCAAAGGAGACCTGACATGACCCGCGTCCGCATCGACCTGTTCACCTCGCTGGACGGCTACACCTCGACGACCGGCCACTCCCCCGAAAATCCGATGGGTCAGGACTGGGAGCGCCTCACAGCCGCCTACATCGCGACGCGCACGTTTCGAGAGCGCGTCTTCGGCGACACCAGCGGAACCGGCACAATCGGCGTCGACGACTCCTACGCCGCCGCGTTCTTCGAGGGCGTCGGCGCCGAGATCATGGGCGCGGCCATGTTCGGTCTGCACACGTTCCCCGACGATCCGGACTGGAAGGGCTGGTGGGGCGACAAGCCGCCGTTCGGCACGCCCGTCTACGTCCTCACCCACACCGCGCCGCGTCCGTCGATCCCGATGCTGGGCGGAACGGCGTTCCACTTCCGCAGCGGCGCAATCGAGGACGTGCTCGCTGAGGCGACCCAGGCCGCCGGCGGCCTGGACGTGCGAGTCGGCGGTGGAGTCGGCACCGCGCGCGACTTCCTGCGCGCCGGCCTGGTCGACCAGTTGCACCTCATGGTCGCTCCGATCCTCCTCGGCCGGGGAAATCGACTGTGGGACGACCTGCCCGGCCTCGACCTCACCCACAAGGTGACGACGGAAGTGGCCGAAAGCGGCACGATCCACGTGACCTTCACGCGCTAGGACGTACACGGTGACCGAACGCCGGCTCGCCCCGCGCCGAATTCGCCTTGACCCGCGACTGGACGAGAGACGTTCGGGTAGGTCGGCCATTAGCCCCTCCAGGAGGGCCGACCAGCCGATCGGTCGACAACGTCAGACGCGGCTACGCCGACAGGGCGGATCCAAGGCGCTCGACGATGAGGCGGCGCGCGGCCCGCCCCTCGGGCGTGGGCGTTAGAGGATAAACATGCACCAGGCCAGGCGCCTCGTGGTAGTCGACGTCCACCCCCGCCGCCGTCGCCTTTGCCACCAGCAGGCGCGCGTCGGGATTGAGAATGTCGCGGGTGCCACTGAAGACCGTCAAGGGCCCTAACCCCCGCAGGTCTGCCGCCAGCGGGCTCACCCGTGGGTCGTCAACGGGGAGATTCCCGCGCCACTGCTCGATAAAGACCCGCGTCCCGTCGCGGCCCAACCAGGGATCGCTGGGCTGGACCACGTCGATCTGCGGGTTGCTGAGCGAGAGGTCCAGTGCCGGTGCGATGAGCACGGAACGCGGAAGGCTTAGGCCCGCCGCGTCCCGCAGCTGCAAGGCGGCGGATAGTGCAATCTGGCCGCCGGCCGAATCCCCCGCCAGGCAGGTGCTGCCATGCTTGGCGGTGCTGGCCAGGACCAGCTCCGAAACAGCGGAGACAACCTGTCCGGCGGTCCCGACCGGCACCAGAGGGTAGATTGGCAGGCTCACGCTCGTCCGCCCGTGTGCAGCAATTTGTGCGGCCAGCTGCCAATGCTGCGGCGCGATCTGGTTCACCCAGCCGCCCCCGTGGACATAGATGACACTTCCCCGGGCGCCGCTGGACTTCGGCGTGAGCGTGTAGACCGGCCATCCCGGGGCATGGTCGACGGACACGACGACGTCCCGGCGCAGCCATGGCGGTGGCCCAAAGGGACATGGCCGGATACTGCGCCGCAACATGTGCTCTTCGGCCCTGACCGGATTGATGAAGGTTGTGTTCGCGCGCACGGCTCTCAGGACGCCGGGTACGAGGCGGCTGGTCAGGCTTGGCAACAGGTCCTCCTGGTTATCACGTCCTGCACAAGGCAGCGGGCCGGCGTCGGCATTTGTCCACCGTATACGTTCATGCGCGGCAACGTGGGGGTGCTGGTGTGGTCGGCTAAAAAGCTTGCCCTGCGGCAGCCCTGCATCTAACATCCAAATGTAGGACATTAGGAGGAATCGGAAATGCAGCTTGCCAGCCCCAACCGTTCGGTTACGCTGCCCGCCCAGGTCGCCGGACAGATCCGCGCGCTGATCGCCGACGGCAGCTGGCCGGTGGGCCATCGCGTCCCGTCCGAGCATCAGTTGAGCAGCGACCTGGCGATCAGCCGGAACAGTGTCCGGGAGGCGCTGCGGTCGCTGGTCCATGCCGGGCTGCTGGAAGCCCGCCCCGGAGACGGCACCTATGTGCGGGCCAACAGCGAACTCGGTGTCTATCTGCACCGCCGGCTGGACGGGGCGGATCCGCAGGACGCCTATGAGGTACGCGCACTGCTGGAGCAGCGTGGTGCAAGGCTGGCTGCCCGGCACGCCACGGCCGAGCAGTTGGCGGCATTGCGACGGGCGTTGGCGGACCGCGATGCAGCCCGGCTGGCCGGGGACCTGGCTGAATACTTCAGGATTGATTTGGATTTCCATGCGCTGGTGGTGGCTGCGGGTGGCAATTCCCTGCTGGCGGAACTGCATGCCCATATCCGCGACGCGATTGCCGGGAACCTGGCCATCAGCGCCGATGCCGAACTGGATGCCTCGCTGGACGAAAAACATCACGCGCTGCTGGCCGCCATCGAGGCCGGTGATCCGCAGTCCGCGGACGGCATTGCCGGGGATCTGGTGGCCGAATCACGGCTGATCCATGCGCGCTCAGCCGGCGCTTCGCCGTCGGGCAGCACCGGCGTCGGGTTGGGTTCGGTGCGCCAGTGAGCGGCCGGGGGACGACGACGGCGGCCTCCGGTACGGGGCGGCTCCCCCGTTTCGGGCTGGCCCTGATCGGGGTCCTGCTCATCGCGGTAAACCTGCGGGCGTCCTTCACCGCCGTCGGTCCCGTGCTGGGGCTCATGCGCCGAGACCTTGGACTGGGCGGGGCTGCCGCCGGCCTCCTGACCAGCCTGCCGCTGCTGGCCTTCGCGGCCTTCTCCCCGGTGGCGCCGGCGCTGGCCCGCCGGCTGGGCCTCGATCGTGCGCTGTGGCTGGCCCTGCTTTTGATCGCTCTGGGCATCGTCACCAGGTCCGCTCCGTGGGCGGCTGGCGTCTGGGCCGGGACCGCTTTGCTGGGCATCGGCATCGCCTTCATCAACGTGTTGCTGCCCTCCCTGGTGAAACGCGACTTTCCGCACCGGGTAGCCCAGGTGACAGGGGTCTATTCTGCAGTCCAGTCATCTGTCGCGGCGGTGGCTGCCGGGGTTGTGGTCCCCATTGCGGATGCCTCGCCGTGGAGCTGGCGCCTGGCTCTGGGGGTCTGGGCCGGGATGGCGCTGGTCGCCATGGCCGTGCTGCTGCCCCGGGTCCGCCGCCGGAAGGCGCCGGAGTCCGGCACTGCCACCGGTACGGGTGCCGGCGCCGTTCCTGAACTGCGACGGTCCCCCTGGACTGCGGCCCTGGCCTGGCAGGTCACCATCTTCATGGGCCTGCAGTCGGTTCCCTTTTTCATCTTTGTCGCGTGGCTGCCCAGCATCCTGCATGACCGCGGGATTTCCGCCGGCACGGCGGGCTGGTACCTGTTCCTGTTCCAGATCGTCTCGGTCCTGGGCAATCTGGGCACCGCCACTTTGGCGCACCGTTTCGCGGACCAGCGGCTGATCGGCCTGGCCGGAGGGGTGCTGTGCTTCCTCACCTACGCCGGGCTGCTGGTAGTTCCACAACTGGCCCTGCTGTGGACGGTGACCGGCGGACTGGGCTGCGGTTCCACGATTGTCCTGGCACTCTCACTTTTCAGTCTGCGCACCCGTAACCATGGCCAGGCCGCGGCGCTGTCCGGTATGGCCCAGTCTGTCGGATATCTTCTGGCCGCGGCGGGTCCGATTGCCTTCGGATGGCTGCACGACCTCACGGGCGGGTGGAGCTTCCCGCTCGGTCTGACCGCCGCAGTTATGGCGGTGATGTCCGTCTTCGCCGTGCTGGCAAGCCGGAACCGATTCCTCGCCTAGCTGGCCACCCATCCGCCCGGCCGCCCATCCGCCCATCCGCCCGGCCACCCATCCGCCCATCCGCCCGGCCATCCATCCGCCCATCCGCCCGGCCATCCATCCGCGCGGGACGAATTGTTTGTAGAATAGAGCTGAACCTCCACCAGGAACCTAGTACCGGGAGAGGAAGACGGCCCATGAATCCGGTCCGGAATGCAGCAGGCGATCCGCCGACCCCGGCGGGCCGTACCGCCGGTGATTACACCCGGCAGGGGCAGCTCAATGGACGCTGAAGCGCTCAAACGAACCTGGGCCACCGTCTCGGGCGCCGGCGACGAGGCGCCCTTGTATTTCTATTCGCACCTGTTTATCACCCACCCCGAACTGCGGGATATGTTTCCGGTCTCCATGGCCACCCAGCGGGACAAGCTCTTCAGCGCCCTGGGCCACATAGTCAGCAATGTGGATAAACTGCACGAGGTCACCGACTTCGTCGAACAATTGGGCCGCGACCACCGGCGTTTCGCCGTCCAACCGGAGCATTATTCCGCCGTCGGCGCCTCCCTGTTTGCCGCACTGAAGCAGTTCCTGGGCCCACAGTGGACGGACACCGTGGCGGCCGACTGGTCGGCCGCCTACGGACAAATCGCCAAGATAATGGTCATTGCCGCCGAGGACGCCGCGGACACGACTCCTCCGTGGTGGGACGCCGAGGTGGTGTCGGTCGACCGCCGCAGCATTGACGTGTCCGTGGTGCAGCTGCGGACAGCGACGGCCATGGAGTATCTGCCCGGTCAATCCATGGCCATGGAAATTGAGCAACTGCCGCGGCTTTGGCGGTACGTCACGCCGGCCAATGCCCCGCGTGAAGACCGGATGGTGGAGCTGCACATCCAGCTGGTTCCGGGCGGACAGTTCAGCAGCACGGCCGTCCGCAAACTGCGCACGGGTGATACGGCCAGGCTGGGTGCGGCAATGGGCGACCAGCTGACGCTGCCGGCCGGTGGCCATGACCTGCTCCTGGTGGCCGGCGGAACCGGTCTGGCTCCGCTGGCGGCGGTGCTGGACCAGGTCCGCGGCCAGTGGGACTCTTCCGGGACGGGCCCACGCGTGGATCTGTTCCATGGTGCACGACTGCCCTGGAATCTGTACGAAAACGATAAGTTGGTGGCCCTGGCCCAGCAGCCGTGGTTCAGCTACCGACCCGTCGTCTCCGATGACCCGACTTTCCACGGACTCCAGGGGTTGGTCGGATCCGCCGCCGCGCGTCAGCAGTCCTGGGCGGGTCGGATCGCGCTGGTATGCGGTTCCCCGCGGATGGTCAGCCACGCTGTGGGGGAACTGCAGGCGGCCGGACTCCCCCACCACAGCATCCGGTATGAGACCTTCGCAACGCTTGAAGAAAACTCCTCCGCGATCGGCGAGAACAACGAATCAGGTGACAGTTAATGACCGCTACCCAAGGCGACCAGCAACCGGATGGCCGCCTCACCCCGGATGTTGTCCGTAATGCTGTTTTTCCCGTCGCCCGGCACGGCGGCTATGACGCGCCTGCCGTCAACCAGTTCCTGGGCGCCGCCGCTGACCGGCTGTTCGCCGCAGAAGCGGAGATCCGCAGGCTCAGGCAGGAGGCGGAGCAGAACCAGCAAGGCGTGAAAATGGATGTCAGCGCGGAGACGGTCAACCTGCTCAGCCGGGCGCAGGTCATTGCAGACAAGCACGTCAGCGATGCCGAGCAGTATGCCCACGACCTGATCGACACGGCCAGGCAGCAATACACCGAGATCCTGCAGAAAGCAGAAGAGAACGCCGCCAGCCGCGGCCAGGCAGCCAACGCCGGCGGCACGGCCGCTGGGCCTGCGCAGAGGCCCGAAGGAGCACGGGACTCGGGCCCCGGACCGGCAATCCCCGAAATCGAGTACGTCCGCACCTACACCAGGGTGGCCCAGGTCCAGTTGCGCGCCGTCATCGACGCGTTGGCGGAACAGGTGGACCAGCTGGGGCATCTTCCCGGGTTGGAACCGCCGCAGCCGCCCCAGGCGTCGGCACCCCCACTGCCCGCACAGCCCCCCGAGGCTCCTCCGACCGGAGGACCCCAAGACCAAGGAGCGTAAGGAATGTTGTCCTCATCATCCGTCCCCGTCATCCAAGCCACCCTTCCGGTGGTCGGAGCGAACATCAACGAAATCGCCCAGCGCTTCTACCAACACCTGTTTGAGGCGCATCCCGCGCTTCTGGACGGCGTCTTCAACCGCGGGAACCAGGCGGACGGCCGCCAGCAGCAGGCCCTGGCCGGATCGGTCGCAGCCTTTGCCTCCATGCTGGTGGAAAACCCCAACGAGCTTCCGGAAGTGCTGCTCTCCAGGATCAGCCACAAGCACGTCTCCCTTGGCATCAAACCGGACCAGTACCAGGTGGTCCACGACAACCTGTTCTGGGCCATCGCCGACGTCCTCGGCGACGCCGTGACCCCCGAGGTGGCTGCCGCCTGGGACGAGGTCTACTGGCTGATGGCGAACACCCTGATCAATCTGGAGCGTGGACTGTACGACGCCGTCGGCCTCTCCCCCGACACCATCTGGCGCAGCTGGCGGCTGGCGCAGCGCATGCAGGAGACCAACGACGTGGTGACCTTCGTCGTCGAGCGCACGGACGAACGCGACGTCAAACCGTCGCTGCCCGGGCAGTACGTCACCCTCCAGATGCCAGTCCCCGACGGCGCCCATCAGCCACGCCAGTACAGCCTGACCCGGGCGGACGATGGACACCACCGCTGGTTTGCGGTCAAGCGGATCACCGGCGAAGGCGTGCCCGAGGGCGAAGTATCCAATCTGCTGCACGCGACTGCCAAGATCGGCGACGAAGTCATCCTGTCCGCGCCTTTCGGGGACGTCGTGCTCGAACCCGGCGACCGGCCGGTGGTCTTCGCCAGCGCCGGCATCGGCGTGACACCAATGGCCGGAATGCTCTCGCACCTGACCCAGCAGCGCTCCGAACGGGAGGTTCTTTTCCTGCACGCAGGAACATCCCCCCAGACTTTCGCGCTGCGGGACCAAATCACCGCGGACCTGCAGTCCCTGCCCAACGCCAGCATGGTCACCTGGTACGAGCAGGGCGCCGACACAGACACTTCCGGAAGCGACGTACGTTCCGGCTATATGGACCTCAGCAGCTTAAGCCTGCCACCGGACGCCACCTACTACCTGTGCGGTCCGCTGGTGTTCATGCAACTGGTCCGCCAGCAGCTGCTGGACCGTGGTGTAGCACCACGCGACATCCAGTATGAGGTCTTCGGGCCTGATCTCTGGCAGGCCGACTACGCCTAGACCCCTACGGCAGGCTGGCCCCAGGCGCCTGACCTGCTACCCTCTACCATTTACCGGCAACCGGACTTCGGCTACGCGTCGTAGGCGTCCTGCAGGGCCTTGATGTCCAGCTTCCCCATTTGCAGCATCGCCTTCATGGCCTGCTGGGAACGGCGGGCGTCAGGTCCGCCGATCAGCTGGCCCAGGACGGACGGGACAATCTGCCAGGATACGCCGAACTTGTCCTTAAGCCACCCGCAGGGGCCCTGCTCCCCGCCGTCGGAAAGGGTATCCCAGAACCGGTCCACCTCCTCCTGGGAGTCGCAGCTGACCTGGAAGGATATGGCTTCGCTGAAGGTGAATTGCGGGCCACCGTTGAGGGCCGTGAACTCCTGCCCGTCCAGCTCGAAGCTGACCGTGAGCACCTGTCCCTCCGGCCCGGGGCCCGCTTCGCCATAGCGGGAGATGTTTAGGATTTTGGAGTTCCGGAAAACCGATGTGTAAAACTCGGCCGCCGCTTCGCCCTGGGTGTCGAACCATAAACACGGCGTGATCTTCTGCATGGTGGATATCCTTTCCCGCCTTGGATTGTTGGTTGAGCCTAGCGCCGGTCCCCGCGGGTGCACAACGGGTGTTGCCGCACGGCCCTTACCTGCGGCGGCTGCGGCGGGAGCGCCCCGCTTGGTAGCCTGCCCAGAAGGCCAGCAGCACAAGCCCAACGGCGCACAGCGCCATGCCGAGCCGGGCGGAGGATCCCAGGTACACCAGTCCCTGCGGTACAAACGTGGCGCTGGAAAGCGGTGCGTAGGCGAACCAGCCGAAGCTGGCCTCGCTCTGGGCGACGAACAGCATCGCAGTTCCCAGTACGACGATCAGGATGGCCCCGATGGGTATGGCGATGCGCGCGGCCCGCGGCCAGCTCCACCCCTCCGGCCCCTGCTCCCCCGGGATCTCCTCAGCGTCCATGGCTCCACCCTAAGCCCACTACAGGCCCAGGCCGCCGACGACGGTCAGCTCCTGCTGGGTGAATTCTCCGGTGAGCAGTGGCATGGCTTTGCCTATCGCGGCTCGGGCTTCCGGAAGGTGCAGCGAGGCATCATGGTGTTCCTTGGACTGCCAGACCTCGTTCACCCAGATGGTCTCCGGCTCCGCCTCCGACACCCCAACGGTATACAGGTGGCAGCCGGCACTGCGCAGGCCGTCAGTGCCGGAGAGCAGGATGGACACCACCTGATCGCGGTGCCCGGGTTTGGTCTTCATGGTGCCGGTGTACCCGTAGTGCATTTTGCTCCTCCTTCAGTGGCCGGTTCACTGCTGCGCCGGAAAGCCTACCCGCGGGCCGCCGTCGTCGTCTGCCGGGAACGCAATGGGGACTGAAAGGCAGACCCGGAAACCGGCGCCGTACGGCCCTGCCTCCACCGTCCCCCCGGCCAGCTCAGCCCGTTCGGCCATCCCGCTGAGTCCGTATCCGGGAACCGCGGAGGTTCCGGGATGCTTGCTGCCGGTATCCGAGATGGTGACATCCACCGAGGCCGTCCCCCACTGCAGGCGGACCTCAACGCTGGCGTCCGCGGCGTGCTTGCGGATGTTGGACAGGGCCTCCTGGACGGTGCGGTAGACCGCCAGCGCTGCATCAGGCGGCAGCGCTGCCGGTTCCCCGGACACCGTGTAGCTGGCGGCGGCGGGCGAGGCCAGGCGGTGCTGCTCGATCAGCGAGGGAATCAGCTCCGGTCCGGGCAGCGAGTCACCGCGCAGTGCCCTGACGGCACGGCGCGATTCCTCCAGCCCTGCGCGTGAAAGCTCGTGCGCACGCTGGACAGCGTCGCGCAGCTGGGGGTCAGGGCTGGTGGAACCGGCCAGCATCCGGGCAGCTTCGAGGTGGAGGGCCAGGCCGGAAAGCGTGTGGGCGAGCACGTCGTGCATCTCACGGGCCATCCGGGTGCGCTCGCCGGCGATGTAGGCCGTTCTTTCCGCCTCGCGGCTGACCTCCAACTGCCGCAGCAGGGCACCGATCTGCTCCCGCTGTTCACGTTCGCGGCGCAGCAGTGCGCCCACCAGGAAAAAGAAGGCTGCACCCGCGTCGGTCGCGATGATCACGCCCAGTGCTGTCTGGCCGCTGCGCAGCTGGACGACGTTGAAGGACAGCATGCCCAGCAGTACGACGACGGCCAGTACGGTCCGCGGCCGTCGCAGCGGGGCGAAGGCGGCTGCCAGGAACAGACCTGTCACCTGGCCATTGGGATCGACCACGCGCATGGCAACCAGCAGCGAGGCGGCCATCAGCAGCATCAGCCCCACGTACACCGGTTCGGGCAGGGCACCCCTGACCAGGAATACGACGGCCGGCAGCCCGAACAGCAGCGCCGCAATGAGGTTCGCCAGGCCAGCTCCACTACCGGCGCCGCCGATGTCGCCCAGGATGGCGGAGAGGACGACGACGGCCACCATCACCAGCCCCAGCGGGGTCAGCCATTGGATCCGGGTTGTCATGGCAGTGATTGTGCCACGGATAGGCGCGCCGGAACGGTACGGGGCGGGTGCGAGCCGTGGGCGGCAGCTACCATGGAGGCCAGCGAAGAAGGAGTACCGGCGTGGGCCATGAAGGCGTGGGGGTGCTGATCGTCGATGATCAGAAGGTCGTTCGGGACGGCCTGGCCATGATTCTGGGCATGATCGACGGCGTCACGGTGCTCGGTACCGCGGTGGACGGGGCGGACGCAGTCCGGCAGGTTCAGGTGCTGGCCCCCGAGGTGGTCCTGATGGACCTGCATATGCCCGTCATGGACGGCGTCCAGGCCACCGAGACGCTCCGCACTGAGGCTCCAGGGTCCAAGGTGGTGGTGTTGACCACGTACGCAGATGACGAATGGGTGTTCGGCGCACTCAAGGCCGGTGCCCTGGGATTCCTGACCAAGGATGCCGGAGCGGAGGAGATCCGCGCTGCCCTGCTGACCGTGGCCGCAGGCCAGGCACAGCTGGATCCCACCGTGCAGCGGCGCCTGTTGGAGGCCCTGACGCGCGGTGAACCTGCCGGTGTGGCCGGTAATCCTGCCGGAATTGGCACTTTCGACCCTGAACCGGCTAGCGCTGGCCGAGTGCCGGACAGACTGACTCCACGCGAAGTGGATGTCCTGGCGCTGATTGCCCAGGGCTTGTCCAATACCGAGATCGCCGGACGGCTTTTCGTCTCGGATTCGACGGTGAAGACGCACATCAACCACCTGCTGGCCAAGACAGCCATGCGGGACCGGGCGCAGCTGGTGGCCTACGCCTTCCGCCACCGGCTCACCGCCTAGCTCACTGCCTAGCCGGCCGCCGTCGTCCTGGTCCGGCGGACCTTGATGCTCCCAGCGGCCCTGCACAAAGCATCGGCGTGAGCGTTGTGGACCGGCAGGTGGGTGGGCTATCTTGTCGTACCCCTCTGATTGACTTAGAGCATGGAAGATCAGCAGGGACAGGACTCCCCGGACGCCGGTACGGAGGCCACGGAATCGGGGGCAACCGTGGCGGCGGCCGCGGAATCGGGGGCAACCGTGCCGGCGGCCGCGGTTGTTGTGGTCCCGGATCCGTCTGCGGCCAGTGGCATTCCTGCTGAATTCTTCCGGCGGCTGGTCGATGCCGGGCCGGTGGTGGGGGCGGCCAGGATGCTGGCGATGACGCCGGCCGATGAGTTCGACGGCGCCGGGGCGGTCGCGGGCCTGATTGA
>DASYGM010000133.1:0-2835 GCA_035999715.1 Micrococcaceae bacterium
AGCGCAGCATCCCGCACGGAGCAGTTTGAGCGCCGCTACACGATGACCGAACGCGTCCTGCCGCCGCAACCCACCACACCCCCGGACCAGGCAGGGTCGATGCTGCGCCTGATCGAGGCGGCCGCGCGTGCCCATGGGATCGGAACGGTACGCTGCTTCGCGGACTATTTCCGGGTACCGGCCAAGCCGGCCGCGGAGGTGGTGCAGGAACTGGTCCGGGACGGCGTACTGGAACCGGTGCGGGTACGGGGCTGGGAAGCACAGCTGTACCGGCATGCGGAGGCGGCGCTGCCGCGGCGGGCCACCGGACGGGCGCTGCTCAGCCCCTTCGACTCGCTGGTGTTTGAGCGGCGCAGGCTGGAGCAGCTGTTCGGTTTCCACTACCGGATAGAGATTTACACCCCGGCGCAGAAGCGCCGGTTTGGCTATTACGTGCTGCCCTTCCTGTTAGGGGAGCAGTTGGTGGCGCGGGTGGACCTGAAAGCGGACCGGCAGACCGGCCGGCTGCTGGTAAAGGCTTCGCACGCCGAACCGGGGACGGGGATGCCGACGCCGGATGGAACCGCCAGCGAACTGGCGTCGGAGCTGCGGCTGATGGCCGCGTGGCTGGGACTGGGGGACGTCGTCGTCGAACAGGCCGGAGACCTGGCGGGTCCGTTGGCGGCAGCCGTGCGTACCGGCGGACCGGCCTCCGCGCGCTGACACCAGCATCCGCGGTGTCCGTCCGCCGGGGAACGGAAACGGCGCCTCATACGTCCTTCCCGTAGACTGAATACGCCAGTTTTAGGCATCCATAGATTGGGAGCAAGTTCCGTGCCATCTCTTCTCGAGCGGGTCCTCCGTACCGGTGACCGCAAGACCCTGAAGCGCCTCCATGTCTATGCGGATGCCATCAACGCGCTGGAGGACACGTTCGGCACCTTCACCGATGCGGAGCTGCGGGAGGAAACGGACCGGCTCAAGGCCCGCCACGCCGACGGCGAGGCGCTGAACGATCTGCTGCCGGAGGCTTTCGCAGCCGTGCGTGAGGCCTCCTCCCGGACCTTGGGGATGCGCCACTTCGATGTCCAGATGATGGGTGGGGCGGCGCTGCACCTTGGCAACATTGCCGAAATGAAAACCGGTGAAGGTAAGACCCTGGTGGCTACCGCCCCGGCCTACCTCAACGCGATCACCGGCAAGGGTGTCCACGTCGTCACCGTGAACGACTACCTGGCCGAATACCAGTCGGACCTGATGGGCCGCGTGTACCGGTTCATGGGACTGACCAGCGGCTGCATCCTGTCCAACCAGGACCCTGCGGTGCGCCGCGACCAGTACGCCGCCGACATCACCTACGGCACCAACAACGAGTTCGGCTTCGACTACCTCCGGGACAACATGGCCTGGTCCAGGGAGGAACTGGTCCAGCGCGGCCACAACTACGCGATCGTCGATGAGGTTGACTCCATCCTGATCGACGAGGCCCGCACCCCGCTGATCATCTCCGGGCCCGCCTCCGGGGACGCGAACCGCTGGTACGGGGAGTTCGCCAAGGTGGTGCTGCGCCTCAATGCCGAGAAGGACTACGAGGTGGACGAGAAGAAGCGCACCGTGGGCGTGCTGGAGACCGGGATCGAAAAGGTGGAGGACTACCTGGGCATCAGCAACCTCTACGAATCCGCCAACACACCGCTGATCGGGTTCCTGAACAACGCCATCAAGGCCAAGGAGCTGTTCAAGCGGGACAAGGACTACGTGATCCTGGACGGCGAGGTGCTGATCGTGGACGAGCACACCGGCCGCATCCTGGCCGGCCGGCGCTACAACGAGGGCATGCACCAGGCCATCGAGGCCAAAGAGGGCGTGGAAATCAAGGCCGAGAACCAGACGCTGGCCACGGTGACCCTGCAGAACTACTTCCGCCTCTACGAGAAACTCTCCGGAATGACCGGTACCGCGGAGACCGAGGCCGCCGAGTTCATGGGCACCTACAGCCTGGGCGTCGTCCCGATCCCGACCAACAAGCCGATGGCCCGCATCGACCAGTCGGACCTTGTCTACAAGAACGAGGTGGTCAAGTTTGACGCCGTCGTGGAGGACATCGCGGAGCGCAACGCGGTAGGCCAGCCGGTGCTGGTGGGCACCACCAGCGTCGAAAAGAGCGAATACCTCTCCCAGCAGTTGGCCAAGCGGGGCATCAAGCACGAGGTGCTGAACGCCAAGAACCACGCACGTGAGGCTGCGATTGTGGCCCAGGCCGGACGTAAGGCAGCGGTCACGGTGGCCACCAACATGGCCGGCCGCGGTACGGACATCATGCTGGGCGGCAACGCGGAGTTCAACGCCGTCGCCGCCCTTGCCGCGCGCGGATTGGACCCGGTGGAGACGCCGGAGGAGTACGACGCGGCCTGGAACGAGGCCTTCGAGGCCGCCAAGGAGGCGGTCGCCGCCGAGCACGACGAGGTGGTGGAGCTGGGTGGGCTGTATGTGCTGGGCACGGAACGGCACGAATCGCGCCGTATTGACAACCAGCTGCGCGGACGGTCCGGCCGCCAGGGGGACCCGGGCGAGTCCCGCTTCTACCTCTCGCTGACCGATGATCTGATGCGCCTGTTCAACTCCGGTGCCGCCGAGCGGCTGATGTCACGCTCGGTCATGCCGGACGACGTGGCGCTGGAATCCAAGCTGGTTTCCAAGGCCATCGCCTCCGCCCAGGGCCAGGTGGAGGGCCGCAACGCCGAGCAGCGCAAGAACGTGCTCAAATACGACGACGTCCTGAACCGCCAGCGCGAAGCCATCTACGGCGACCGCCGGCGGATCCTGGAGGGCGATGACCTGCACGAGAAGGTGCAG
>DASYGM010000162.1:0-38841 GCA_035999715.1 Micrococcaceae bacterium
GCCGATCTGGCGCTGGCACCCCGGCAGCCGCTTCGGCAGCGCATCCAAAGCGCCTGACCCGGTTCAAGCCGGCCGGTCGGAGTCCATCTGCGACCGCAGACGACCGACTTCCCCCATCTCACTGCCGCCCCATGTCACTGCCGCTGCCCCGTCTCAATGCCCCCATGTCACTGCCGCTGCCCATGGCCGAAGCAGGAAACTAAAGGAGCCGGAGGACAGCAATGCTCGCGGATTGAGTCGACTGCAGTGCATGCAATGCAATCGGTGCCAGCAGTGCGGGCGTGCTTAAAAAGCACCTGTGGTCCCCCGGGACCAAACTAAAATGGGACAACTGAGTCTTGGAACCGGACAACCCACCATCGGCCCAGAGACTTTTGTATCCTCCACAGCTTTGAATCGGCGCTGCTTTGTATCCTGCGCTGGTTCGGTGACCTGGTGACGGATCAGCAGTGATCCGGTTAGCGGTCCGGCGACATAGCTAGTGGATCAGCGGGAGCCCGACGAAGGGGTCGACGGCAAGGGCTACGAAAAGGAGGGTCAGGTAGCTGATCGAGCCGTGGAAAACCTTCATTGCACCCTTGTTGGTGACCTCGTTGTGCTGGGCGTTCCGGTAAAGCTTGTGGGCCTCGAGCAGGAACCAGGCACCTGCCGCGACGGCAACCACGGTGTAGACAATGCCGGCGTTACCCAGCGGGATCATCAGCAGTGAGCACACCACCATGGCCCAGGTGTAAAGCACCACCTGGACGGAGACGATCCGGGATCCGGCGACGGCGCCGAGCATGGGTACCTTTGCGGCGTTGTAGTCATCGCTGTAACGCATGGACAGGGGCCAGTAATGCGGCGGCGTCCACAGGAAGATGATCATGAACAGGATCACGGCCGGCCACTGGACTGTGTTGGTCACGGCCGCCCAGGCGATCAGCACCGGCATGCAGCCGGCGGCGCCGCCCCAGACAATGTTCTGGGAGGTGCGGCGCTTGAGGATCATCGAGTAAACCACGACGTACAGGAAGATCGCGGCCACTCCCAGCATGCCGGAGAGCGGATTGGCGCCGAACCAGAGGATCGCGATGGCCGCTGCGCCGAGGGCCCAGGAAAAGATCAGTGCTTCGCGCGGCGAAACCGCCCCGGTAACCAGTGGGCGGTTTTCCGTGCGGTGCATGACCTTGTCGATGTCGCGGTCAATATAGCAGTTAAAGGCCCCGGCACTGCCGGCGGCAAAGGCACCTCCGATGAGAGTGGCGAGAATCAGCCGGATATCGGGGAAAGCGCGGGCGGCGAAGATCATGGTGGGCAAGGTGGTGACCAGCAGCAGTTCAATGACGCGGGGCTTGGTCAGCGCGACGTAGGCCTTCACCTTGCCGCTGAACCCGATCCTGCCGTCGCCGGCAGTGGTAATCGTCGTATTGGTTGCGCTCACGGATGGTCACCAGTTCTATCTGCGGGTCAGTCTGTGGTCAAAGCCGCTGGAGGCGTGGGCCCCGGGAGGGGCGTGGGCCCGCTCAGGGGGGTCAAGGATCAGCTTTTATCATACCTGCCGGGGGCGAAAGGGCGTGCCGACGGGCTTGATGCCGGATTACCGCTTATTGCTGTCATTTTGCGGGTTTGCGTCGCCCCGGCCGCGGACCGTTTGGTGATCGGCATCGCCTTTGGGACTAAGCTGGGGAACGAGTGAGATGACATCTGTTTCAACGGTGAGCGGCGGGTGGCTCCGGGTGCACGATGATCCGGATCCGGTGCCTTTAAGGCACCTGCGCGCCGTGAGCCACTGACACCTAAGTGAGAGGGCCCCGGCAAGTGCCACATCTGGAAGACCAAGAACTGTCATGGACCACCCTGGACCAGCGCGCCGTTGACACCATCCGTGTCCTTGCTGCCGATGCCGTGGAGAAGGTGGGCAACGGCCACCCGGGCACAGCGATGTCCCTGGCCCCCGCGGCCTACCTGCTGTTCCAGAAACTGCTGCGCCACGATCCCTCGGATCCGCAGTGGACCGGGCGCGACCGGTTTGTCCTCTCCCCCGGCCACACATCCCTGACGCTGTACATCCAGCTCTTCCTCTCCGGCTACGGCCTGGAGCTGGAGGACCTGGAAGCGCTGCGCACCTGGGGTTCCAGGACCCCCGGCCACCCCGAGTACCGCCACACCGCCGGCGTCGAAATCACCACCGGGCCGCTGGGCCAGGGACTGGCATCCTCAGTCGGGTTCGCCTTCGCCCAGCGCCGACAGCGCGGCATGTTCGATCCGGATGCCGCACCCGGCACCAGCCCGTTCGACCACACCATCTGGGTCTTTGCGTCCGACGGCGACATGCAGGAGGGCGTGACGAGCGAGGCTTCCTCGCTGGCCGGGCACCAGGAACTGGGCAACATGGTGGTGCTGTACGACCAGAACCACATCTCGATCGAAGACGACGTGGACGTGGCGTTCTCCGAAGACGTGCTGATGCGCTACGAGGCGTACGGCTGGCATGTCCAGCGCGTGGACTTCACCAAAACCGGTGAATACAAGGAGGACGTCCAGGAGCTTTACGCCGCCCTGGTGGCCGCCAAGAAGGAAACCTCGCGGCCGTCCATCGTGGCGCTGCGGACCATCATCGGCTGGCCGGCACCGAACAAGCAGAATACCGGCAAGATCCACGGTTCCGCGCTGGGCGGGGACGAGGTGGCCGCGGTCAAGCGCGAACTCGGCTTCGATCCGGAAAAGTCCTTCGTCGTCGAGCCCGAGGTCCTGGAGCATGCGCGCCAGGTCAAGGAACGCGGCAAGGAACTCCATGCCGAATGGGAGAAGGGCTTCGCCAGCTGGAAGGACGCCAATCCGGAGGGCAATGAGCTGCTGGAGCGGATCGCGGCCCGGAAGCTGCCGGCAGGCTGGGAAAAGAACCTGCCCACCTTCAAGGCCGGCGAGGTGGTGGCCACCCGCAAGGCCTCCGGCAAGGTGCTCAACTCGATCGCCGGCGTGTTGCCGGAACTCTGGGGCGGCTCCTGCGACCTGGCCGAGTCCACCAACACCGCGTTTGAGGGCTACCCGTCCTTCATCCCCGCCGGCAAGCAGACGGAGCTGTGGAAGGGCAACCCGTACGGGCGAACCCTGCACTTCGGTATCCGCGAGCACGCCGCGGCCGCCATCGTCAACGGCATTGTGATGCACAGCAGTACCCGCGCCTTCTCCGCCACCTTCCTGATCTTCAGCGACTACCAGCGCCCGTCCATCCGGCTCGGCGCGCTGATGGGGGTCCCGTCCATCTATGTGTGGACGCACGACTCGATCGGCCTGGGCGAGGACGGCCCCACACACCAGCCGGTAGAGCAGCTCGCCTCGCTGCGCGCCATCCCCGGCCTGGACGTCGTGCGCCCCGGCGACGCCAATGAGGTGGCCGTGGCCTGGAAGACGATCCTGGAAAACACGGAGAACCCCGCTGGCATCGTGCTGACCCGTCAGAACGTCCCGACCTTCGAGCGCGGCGACGGTGAGGCCACCGGCTCCACATTTGCCTCCGCCGAGGGGGTGGCCCGCGGCGGTTATGTGCTGGCCGAGGCCGACGGCGGCGACGCGGAGGTGATCCTGATGGGCACCGGATCTGAAGTCCAGCTGGCTGTCCAGGCACGCGAGGCCCTGCAGGCCGAGGGGATCCGCGCACGCGTGGTATCCCTGCCGTGCCTGGAGTGGTTCAACAAGCAGGACGCCGCCTACCGTGAAAAGGTGCTGCCCTCCAGCGTGAAGGCCCGGGTCTCGGTGGAGGCCGGAATCGCCCAGGGATGGCACCAGCTGGTCGGGGACAACGGCAGGTCCGTCTCGCTGGAGCACTTCGGTGCCTCCGCGGACTTCAAGACGCTGTTCCGCGAGTTCGGCATCACCAAGGAGGCCGTCGTGGAGGCTGCGAAGGAATCGCTGCACGCGGTCCGCACCGGTGCCGAGTCGCTTAGCGCAACCCAGGCGGCGCCGTCGGGAAGCCGGTCCTCCAGCACCGGCGACCAGGTCAGCTAACCGCCGGTCCACTTGCCTAGCCGGACGCCGGCAGCCCCATCCGATGCGATATCAAGGAGAAATCAGCAATGACCACTACCAACTCCGAACAATCGGCCCAGACCACGCCCACCGCGCAGCTCTCCGCCGCCGGGGTCTCCATTTGGCTGGATGACCTCTCCCGCGACCGGCTCAGCACGGGTACATTGCAGAAGCTGATCAACGAGAAGAACGTGGTGGGGGTAACCACCAACCCCAGCATCTTCCAGGCCGCGATCAGCAAGGGCGACGGATACCACGAGCAGGTCACCGAACTGGCCGCCCGCGGCGTGGACGTCGACACGGCCCTCTTCGAGATCACCACCCGGGACGTCACGGACGGCTGCGACCTGTTCGCCCCGGTGGCCAAGGCCACCAACGGCGTGGACGGCCGGGTTTCCATCGAGGTGGATCCCCGCAAGGCGCGGGACACACAGGGCACCATCGCCGAGGCGAAGCACCTGCGCGACAAGGTGGACCGCGGAAACGTGTTCATCAAGATCCCGGCCACCGTGGAGGGCCTGGAGGCCATCAGCGCCACATTGGCCGAGGGCATCAGCGTCAACGTGACGCTGATCTTCTCGCTGGAGCGCTACCGCGAGGTGATCAACGCTTTCCTGACCGGGCTGGAGCGGGCCAAGGAAAACGACCACGACCTTTCGCTCATCCATTCGGTGGCGTCGTTCTTCGTCTCCCGGGTGGACACCGAGATCGACAAGCGCCTGGACGCACTGGGCACCGAGGAAGCCAAGACGCTCAAGGGCAAGGCCGGCCTGGCCAACGCCCGGCTGGCCTACCAGGTCTACCAGGAGGTCTTCGGCTCCGAGCGCTGGCAGCTGCTCAAGGACGCGGGTGCGCGGCCGCAGCGGCCGCTGTGGGCCTCCACCGGGGTGAAGGACCCGGCCTACCCGGACACCATGTACGTCACCGGGCTGGTGGCACCCGGGGTGGTCAACACCATGCCGGAGAAGACTCTCGACGCGACCTTTGACCACGCCGTCGTCGAGGGCGACACGGTCACGGGCAGCTATGACGAGTCGAACTCGGTGCTCAACGAACTGGACAAGCTGGGCATCTCCTACAAGGAGGTCGTCGATCTGCTCGAAACCGAGGGGTTGGACAAGTTCGTCGCCAGCTGGCGGGACCTGGTGGACCACGTGCAGGAAGCCCTGGAGTCCCACACCGCCGGATCCAAGGCCTGATCCATGGCGAGCCTATCCTTCGCCGCCACCGGGGCCGCGCAGCAGGCAGTGGACCTGCATATGGACGCCCTGGTGGCGGACCGGGTCGCCTCCCGCATCTTCGCCAAGGACCACACGCTTTGGGGTCCGGACGCCGAATCCGAGGCAGCCATCCGGCTCGGCTGGGTGGAGGCGCCTGCCATCTCCGCTCCCCTGGTGGCGGAAATCCAGGCCCTGCGCGAGGAGTTGAAGGCCGACGGCGTCACGCACGTCGTGCTGGCCGGCATGGGCGGCTCCTCGCTGGCTCCGGAGGTCATCACGCGCACGGCCGGGGTCGAACTCACCGTGCTTGACAGCACCGACCCGGACCAGGTCCGGGCCGCCCTGTCGGACCGGCTGGCCGAAACCGTGATTGTGGTTTCCTCCAAGTCAGGCTCCACGCTGGAAACGGATTCGCAGCGGCGCATCTTCGAGCAGGAGTTCACCAAGGCCGGGCTGGACGCCAAGAGCCGCATCGTGGTGGTGACGGATCCCGGCTCCCCGCTGGACGGCGCCGCCCGGGAAGCCGGCTACCGCCGTGTCTTCAATGCCGATCCGAACGTCGGCGGCAGGTATTCTGCCCTGACGGCCTTCGGGCTGGTCCCGTCCGGCCTGGCCGGAGTAGACATCCAGGCGCTGCTGGACGAGGCGGAGGAAGCCGGGGAAGTCCTGCGGGACGACGCCGGGGACAACATCGGTCTGGCCCTGGGGGCCGCACTGGGCGGGACCAACCCGCTGCGGAACAAGATCATCCTGGTGGACGAGGGTTCCGGCATCGTCGGCTTCGGGGACTGGGCCGAACAGCTCATTGCCGAGTCCACCGGCAAGCTCGGCACCGGGCTGCTGCCCGTCGTCGTGCCGGCTCCCGGCCCAACCTCCCCGGATGCCGATGAGCTGGTGGTGCGTCTGGTGGCGCCGGACTCCGACGCCGAGCCGGCGGGAGACCAGGTCCTCATTTCGGGGGGCCTGGGCACGCAGATGATGGTCTGGGAATTCGCCATCGCCGTGGCCGGACGCCTGCTGGGCATCAATCCCTTCGACCAGCCGGACGTTGAGGCAGCCAAGAAGGCCGCCCGCGGTCTGCTGGATGCCCGGCCGGAGGCCACCCCCGCCAACTTCGTGGACGGCGCCGTCGAGGTCCGCGGGCCCGCCTGGCTGGGAGAGTCCCGCACGCTCCGCGACGCGGTGCAGGCCCTTTGCGGCCAGCTCGGTGAGGACGGATACCTGAGCATCCAGGCTTATCTGGACCGCCTCAGCTACGCCCCGCTGGCGGATATTGCGGCCCCGCTGGCCGACTTTGCACACCGCCCGGTCACATTCGGCTGGGGGCCGCGCTTCCTGCACTCGACCGGACAGTTCCATAAGGGCGGGCCGGCGATCGGTGTTTTCCTGCAGATCACGGCCGCACCTGCCCAGGACCTCGCCATTCCGGAGCGGCCCTTCAGCTTTGGCGAACTGATCGAAGCCCAGGCCGCCGGCGACGCACACGTGCTGGCGGAGCATGGCCGGCCGGTGCTGCGGCTGCACTTCACTGACAGGGCAGCCGGTGTGGAACAACTCCAATCCGTGGTGGCCGCCCTGGCCGGCCAGCACGCCGACCTCTAAGGCCAATAGTCCCTATGCCCGACTTTGATGCGAGCAAGCAACCGAACCCGCTCCGGGACAGCCGCGACCGCCGGCTGTCCCGGGTTGCCGGACCGTCGTCCCTGGTGATCTTTGGGGTCACCGGAGACCTGTCCCGCAAGAAGCTGATGCCGGCCGTCTACGACCTGGCCAACCGTGGCTTGCTGCCGCCCAGCTTTGCGCTGGTGGGGTTCGCCCGCCGGCAGTGGGCCGACGAGGACTTCGCGGCCGAGGTGAGGGAATCGGTCATGGCGTACTGCCGGACACCCTTTGACGAGGATGTCTGGAACCAACTGGCGGAAGGCATCCGCTTTGTGCAGGGTGAGTTCGACGACGACGCGGCTTTCGAACGGCTGAAGGCGACGATCCACGAACTGGATGTGGACCGTGGCACCCGCGGCAACCACGCGTTCTACCTCTCGGTTCCGCCCAAGGCTTTTGAGCTGGTCTGCCGCCAGCTCTCCGCGCACGGCCTGGCCCAAGCGCCTGCCGGGAAGTGGCGCCGGGTGGTGATTGAAAAGCCTTTCGGCAACGACCTGCAATCGGCGCGGGCGCTCAACGAGATTGTGGAGTCCGTCTTTCCGCCCGATGCGGTGTTCCGGATTGACCATTATCTGGGCAAGGAGACGGTACAGAACATCCTGGCCCTGCGCTTCGCCAACCAGTTCTTTGAACCGCTCTGGAACGCCAACTACGTGGACCACGTCCAGATCACCATGGCGGAGGACATCGGTACCGGCGGCCGCGCCGGGTATTACGACGGCGTCGGGGCGGCACGGGACGTCATCCAGAACCACCTGCTGCAGCTGCTGGCACTGACCGCGATGGAGGAGCCGATTTCCTTCAACGCGGAGGACCTGCGCGCCGAAAAGGAGAAGGTCCTGGCCGCCGTCAAGCTGCCGGCGGACCTGTCCACGCAGTCCGCCCGGGGGCAGTACTCCGGCGGCTGGCAGGGCGGCGAGAAGGTACTGGGGTATCTGGAGGAAGAGGGCATCCCGCCGCACTCCACCACGGAGACATATGCCGCGATCCGGCTGGACATCCACACCCGGCGCTGGAGCGGCGTGCCGTTCTACCTGCGCACGGGCAAACGGCTGGGCCGGCGGGTGACGGAAATCGCCGTCGTCTTCAAACGCGCCCCCAACCTGCTGTTCACCGACCACAGCGAGAACGACTTCGGGCAGAACGCCGTCGTCATCCGCGTGCAGCCGGATGAGGGCGTCACCATCCGTTTCGGCTCCAAGGTGCCCGGCACGCAGATGGAAGTGCGCGACGTGACCATGGACTTCGGATACGGCCACGCATTCACCGAATCCAGCCCGGAAGCGTACGAGCGGCTGATCCTGGACGTGCTGCTGGGCGAGCCCCCGCTCTTCCCCCGGCACGAGGAAGTCGAGCTGTCCTGGAAGATCCTGGACCCGTTTGAGAAGTTCTGGGCCGCCCGGGGACTGCAGCCGGAACCGTATCCGCCCGGGAGTTGGGGCCCGGCCTCCGCCGATGAACTGCTCACCCGTGACGGAAGGACCTGGAGAAGGCCGTGATAGTCAACCTGCCCAACACCACCACCTCCAAGGTCTCCAAGAAGATCATGTCCATGCGCGAACAGGGCGGCGTGGTCACCCTGGGCCGGGTGCTGACTCTTGTGGTCATCACCAAGGGCGGTTTCGAGGAGGAGGCCATCGAGGCCGCCAACCTGGCCAGCCGCGAGCATCCGTGCCGGATCATTGTCCTCGGAGAAGCCTCGAAGGACGAAGAGACCCGGCTCGACGCACAAATCCGGGTGGGCGGGGACGCCGGTGCCTCTGAGGTCATTGTGCTGCGCGGCTACGGAGAGCTGGCCACGCAAACCGTATCGCTGGTCTCGGCCCTGCTGCTGCCGGACGCGCCGATCGTCGCCTGGTGGCCGCACGGCATGCCGGAGAAGGCATCCGCCACCCCGATCGGACGCATCGCGCACCGCCGGATCACCGACTCGGCGAATGAACCGGACCCGCGGGCAGCGCTGGAGCACATCAGCGCCACCTACGCCGAAGGGGACACGGACCTGGCCTGGACGCGGCTGACCAACTGGCGGATCCAACTGGCAGCCGTGCTGGACCAGCTGGATCCGGAACCGGTCACGGCGCTGACGGTGGAGGGGGCCAGCGACTCCCCGAGCACCCTGCTGCTGGCCGCCTGGCTGCACAAGGCACTGCGCGCGCCGATCACCGTCACGGAGGATCCGGCGGGCACGGGTATCCGCCGGGTGGTGATGGAGCGGGCCAGCGGCAACGTGGAACTGGTCCGGCCCGGAACCGTGGAGGCCACACTGACCCAGCCCGGGCAGCCGTCGCAGCGGATTGCGCTTCCGCGCCGGTCGCTGCAGGATTGTCTCTCCGAGGAACTGCGCCGGCTGGATCCGGATGAGGTGTTCGGCGAGGTCATCACCGATGGGCTGGCCCGCCTGTTGGCCGAGAAGGAGTCAGCGAGCGTATGAGCGCCAACGTCCGGATCAATATCCACCCGTCCTTCGACGTGCTGGCCGCCACCACAGCGGCCAGGCTGATCACCAAGCTGCTGGACGTGCAGAACGAACGCGGCGAGGCGACGGTGGTGCTCACCGGCGGCACCGTGGGCATCGCCACCCTTAAGGCAGTGGTGGAGTCCCCGGCCTGTCCGGCGGTGGACTGGTCCAAGGTCAACTTCTGGTGGGGCGACGAGCGGTTCGTGGCCTCGGACTCCCCCGACCGGAACGCCAACCAGGCGGCGGAGGCCCTGCTCTGCCGGGTCGGTACGGACCCGGCACGCATCCACCAGATGGGGGCTTCCGACCGGTTCGACGACGTCGATGCCGCCGCCGCTGACTACATCCGCCAGCTGGGCGCGGTGGCCGAGGAGGAACGCCGGCGCAGCGACGCACCGGACGACGACGGCGGCCGGCAGGGGGACGCCGGAACGGACCCCGTGGGAAGCGGGGTCCGGCCCGCGTCGGCACTGCCGCGCTTCGATGTCCTGCTGCTGGGCATCGGCCCGGATGCACACGTGGCTTCGCTTTTCCCCGAAATGGCGGGCATCCGCACCAAGGACGCGGCCGTCGTCGGGGTTGCCCGGTCCCCCAAGCCGCCGCCGCAGCGGACCTCCCTGACGCTGCCGGCGATCAATTCCGCACAGGAGATCTGGCTTGTCGCTGCCGGAGATGACAAGGCCGGCGCGGTAGGACTGGCGCTGGCCGGCGCCAACCCGGTGCAGGTTCCCGCGGCCGGGCCGCAGGGCCGGGTCAAGACCCTGTGGCTGTTGGATCAGGACGCGGCCGCGAAGGTCCCGGAGCAGCTGATCTTCCGTCAGGACCGCTGAACCCGCCCTCCCGTTGAGTGTGGACGTCTGCCCCCAGAGCAACGGATTTAAGGGGCATACGTCCACACTCAACGGGCTGGGTTAGTCCATTTGGTGGCTGTGCCGCAGCTTGGCCAACGCATTGTTGAGCAGTTGCTCCGCCTCCGCATTGGTGCGGCGTTCCTTGACGTATTCCAGATGGCTCTTGAACGGTTCCCCGGGCGTATCGCCCACCACGCCTCCCGGTGTCCGGGCGGCTGGCATACCGCAGCGCATGCAGTCCCAGCCACCGGGTATCTGAACATGCGGCAACTGCGCGAACACCAGCGCAGTCTCGTGCCCGTTGTTGCACCAATAGGAAATCCGGATGCGGGGCACAGGCTCCGCATCCGGATTTTCGGTTTGCGCGGGTGATGGCGCTCCTACAGCCGCACCGGCTCTGGTGCCGCGGAAACCGCCGCTGATATGAGGCATCGTAGAACTCCCTGCAGTCGAGGGGAAAACCACTGCTGCCTAAAGTTTACAACTGCCCCGTACGGAAACCGGAGGACTGCCGGAATTTTTTCAGGACTGGCCGGCGAAACGCATCAGCAGGCCCAGTCCGATAATGACCAGGCCCCAGACGATGCCCAGGATGATGGTGAACCGGTTGAGGTTGCGCTCGGCCACGCCGGAGGAACCCAGGCTGGAACTCATGCCACCGCCGAACATGTCCGACAGCCCCCCGCCTCGGCCCTTGTGCAGCAAAATGAGCAGAGTCAGCAGCAGGCTGGTGATCCCGAGCAGGATCTGCAGCACGATTTGTAGAACTTCCACGACGGCCTTTCAGCAGGGTATATCAGCAACAGTCACTGCATCGGTCAAAGATACAGGATCAGCCCGTCACCAGATGGTTCTCGAACCTGACAATATTAGCAAACTCCGCTGCGTCCAGGCTGGCGCCACCCACCAACACGCCGTCCACGTCCCGTTCGCTCAGGATCGCAGCGACGTTGGCTGCCTTGACCGAGCCACCGTAGAGCAGCCGTACGCGGGCGGCAATGTCGCCGTCGAACAGGCTGGCAAGTTCGGCGCGGATGGCCGCGCACATCTCCTGGGCGTCCTGCGGGCCAGCCACCTCCCCGGTCCCGATGGCCCAGACGGGCTCGTAGGCGACCACCAACTCACCGGCCTGTTCGTCGGTCAGGCCCGCCACGCCGCCGCGCAGCTGGGCCAGCGTGTGCTCCACGTGGGTGCCCGCCTGCCGGATCTCAAGTCCCTCGCCGACGCACAGCACCGGTGTGACGGAGTTGCGGTAGGCCGCCCGGAGCTTCGCGTTGAGCAGTTCGTCGCCCTCGCCGTGGATGGTGCGCCGCTCACTGTGCCCCACCAGCACGTAGCTGCAGCCCAGTTTGGCCAGGAAGGCTGCGGAAATATCGCCCGTATAGGCGCCCGAGTCCTCCGGGGAGAGGTCCTGGCCACCGTAGAGCACTTTAAGCTGGTCCCCCTGCACCAGGGTCTGCACCCCCCGCAGGTCCGTAAACGGCGGGAAGACCGCCACCTCCACCCGGCTGAAGTCATGCCTGGCGTCCTCCAGAGTCCAGGCCAGTTTCTGCAGCAGGGTGATGGCCTGGACGTGGTCCATGTTCATTTTCCAGTTGCCGGCAATCAGCGGCCGGCGGTCGAACTTGCCGTTGGTCGAGGTGGTCATTGCACTCCAAAGTCTGCGGATCGGTCGTTACGGACCGGTCTTTACGGTTGTGGGTGGACCTGGTCCTACCGGTCCAGGGCGGTCAGGCCAGGCAGTTCCTTACCTTCCAGGAACTCCAGGCTGGCTCCTCCGCCGGTGGAAATGTGGCTGAAGTCGGCGTCCTTGAATCCAAGGGTGCGCACCGCTGCGGCGGAATCTCCGCCGCCAACGACGGTGAAGCCGCCCGCCGCCGTGGTTTCCGCCAGCGCCGCCGCCACGGCCCGGGTTCCCGCGGCGAAGGCCGGGAACTCGAAAACACCCATCGGCCCGTTCCAGAACGCGGTCTTGGCCCCGCGGATCTCCTGGCTGAACGCCTCGCCGGTCTGCGGTCCGATGTCCAGCCCAATGCCGGAGGAGCCGAAGGAGCTGTCCTCGATGGCCTCGGCCGGGACGGTCTGGTGGGCCGCGTCCGCGGCGAACTTGTCCGCGACCACCACGTCGGTGGGCAGCACGAAGCGTGTTCCTGCCGCCTGGGCACGCGCCAGGTAGTCCTTGACGGCCGGGATCTGGTCCTGCTCCAGCAGGCTGGCGCCGACCTTGAAACCCTGCGCGGCCAGGAAGGTGAAGAGCATGCCGCCGCCCACCAGGATGGCATCCGCTTTGCCGATCAGATTGTCGATCACCGCGAGCTTGTCGGAGACCTTGGATCCGCCCAGCACCACGACGTAGGGCCGTTCCGGCTCCGTGGTCAGCTTCTGCAGCACCTCCAGCTCGGTGCGCACCAGGTCGCCCTGGTAGGAGGGCAGCCGGCGGGCCACGTCGAAGACGCTGGCGTGCTTGCGGTGGACCGCGCCGAAGGCGTCGTCCACGTACGCGCCGTTGTCCCCGGTCAGGGCCACCAGCTCGTCCGCGAAGGCCCCGCGGTCGGCGTCGTCCTTGCTGGTCTCCCGGGCGTCGAAGCGCACGTTCTCCAGCACCAGCACTTCGCCGTCGCCCAGGTCGGCGGCCAGCTTACGGGCCGAGGGGCCCACCGTGTCCGCGGCCAGCGTGACCTTGGCGCGGGAGAGTTCCGCCATCCGGTCGACGGCGGGGCGCAGCGAGTACTTCGGGTCGGGGCTGCCCTTGGGGCGGCCCAGGTGCGCGCTGACGAGCACCCGTGCCCCGGATTCGGCGAGGCGGGAAATGACGGGCAGGGAGGCCCTGATGCGGCCGTCGTCGGTCACTGCAGCGCCGTCGAGCGGTACGTTCAGGTCGCTGCGGACCAGAACGTACCGCCCGCGGACACCTTCAGCGATGAGTTCGTCGAGGGTGTGGGAGGTCATGGTTTCTACCCTAGCCGACCCTCAGGCCTGGCCCAGCTTCCCGGCGACAAGTTCTGTCAGGTCCACCAGGCGGTTGGAGTAGCCCCACTCGTTGTCATACCATCCGACCACCTTGACCTGGTTACCAATGACCTTGGTCAGCCCGGAGTCGAAGATGCACGAGGCGGGGTCGGTGACGATGTCCGAGGACACGATCGGGTCCTCGGTGTACGTCAGGTAGCCGGCCAGCTGGCCTTCCTCCGCGGCGGCCTTGTAGGCGGCATTGACCTCCTGCGCGGTGGCTTCGCGGCCCAGCGTGACGGTCAGGTCGGTGGCCGAGCCGGTCGGCACGGGGACGCGGATGGCGTAGCCGTCGAGCTTGCCCTTGAGCTCGGGCAGCACCAGGCCGATGGCTTTGGCAGCCCCGGTGGAGGTGGGGACCAGGTTGATGGCGGCGGCGCGGGCCCGGCGCAGGTCCCGGTGCGGGCCGTCCTGCAGGTTCTGGTCCGCAGTGTAGGCGTGCACCGTGGTCATCAGGCCGCGTTCTATGCCGAAGCTGTCCAGCAGAACCTTGGCGAGCGGGCCCAGGCAGTTGGTGGTGCAGGAGGCGTTGGAGATGATGGAGTGCGCTGCCGGGTCGTACTGGTCGTCGTTGACGCCCATCACGATGGTGATGTCCTCGCCGGAGGCGGGGGCGGAGATCAGCACCTTCTTGGCGCCGGCGTCTATATGCTTGCGGGCGTCGGCGGCCTTGGTGAAGAACCCGGTGGACTCGATCACGATATCCGCACCCAGCTCCTTCCAGGGCAGGTTGGCCGGGTCACGTTCCGCCAGGACCTTGATGGCCTTGCCGTCGACGACGATGTTCCCTTCCTTAACCTCGACGCTGGCCTTGAGCCGGCCGGTGACGGAGTCGTATTTGAGCAGGTGCGCCAGCGTCTCGGGGCTGGTCAGATCGTTGACCGCGACGATCTCCAGGTCTGCGCCCTGTTCCATGGCGGCGCGGAAGTAGTTGCGCCCGATCCGGCCGAAACCGTTGATTCCAATGCGAGTAGTCACTTCTGATCTCCTTAGTGCCGTCTCCGGCACACCTAGTCCAGTTAGAGCTTGATGGTCCAACTAACGGTTTCCCGCACGCCTTTGGGCAGAGATTGTGATGCGATTTGGTGCAGTGTTTACGTGATCCATCTTACGTTTATGGCGGCCCGCCCCCGCAACGGCAGGGGCGGGCAGTCCGTAATATGGACCGGCGACGTGCCGGGCCCGTGGGGCTAGAGCAGGATCAGGCCGGTGGCATTGGTGCGGGCGGCGTCGAAACGGCGCGCGACGTCTGCCCAGTTGGCGATGTTCCAGAAGGCCTTGACGTAGTCGGCCTTGACGTTGACGTAGTCCAGGTAGAAGGCGTGCTCCCACATGTCCAGCATCAGCAGCGGGGTGGTGCCCACGGCGACGTTGCCCTGCTGGTCGTAGAGCTGCTCCACCACCAGGTTGCCGCCCACCGGTTCGTAGGCGAGGAAGGCCCAGCCGGAACCCTGCAGGCCCAGCGCGGCCGCGGTGAACTGCGCGCGGAAGGCGTCGAAGGAACCGAAAGCGTCGTCGATCGCCGCGGCCAGCTCGCCCTCAGGCTTGTCGCCGCCGTCCGGGGAGAGGTTGTTCCAGAAGACCGTGTGGTTGCTGTTACCGCCGGTGTGGAAGGCCAGGTCCTTGGAGAGCTGGTTGATGTTGGCGAAGTCGCCCTTTTCGCGGGCCTCGGCCAGCTGGGCCAGGGCCTTGTTGGCACCGGCAACGTAGGCGGCATGGTGCTTGTCATGGTGCAGTTCCATGATGCGCCCGGAAATGTGGGGCTCCAGCGCGGCGTAGTCATAGGGCAGATCGGGAAGTGTGTACTCGGTCACGGTTCCTCCGTAGCGGTTGATGTGCTTTTCGGTTCCTACAACTTCATCCTAGGACGATGCCGGTAGTGCTGCTATTCGTCCAGCATTTCAAAGGTCACATTGGCCTCGGTGTCCGGAATGCCCAGTTCTCTGGCCTTCTTGTCCGCCATCGCCAGCAGCCGCCGGATCCGGCCGGCAATGGCGTCCTTGGTCATGGGCGGGTCCGCCAGCCGTCCCAGCTCGTCCAGGCTGGCCTGTTTGTGGGCCACGCGCAGGTCCCCGGCATAGCGCAGGTGCTCCGGGACGTCCTCGCCCAGGATTTCCAGCGCCCGGTCCACCCTGGCCCCGGCGGCCACGGCAGCCTGCGCGGAACGGCGCAGGTTGGCGTCGTCGAAGTTGGCCAGCCGGTTGGCGGTGGCCCGGACCTCCTTGCGCATCCGCCGTTCCTCCCAGACCAGCAGCGCCTCGTGCGCGCCCATCCGGGTGAGCAGCGCGGCAATGGTGTCCCCGTCCCGGATCACCACCCGGTCCACACCGCGGACCTCGCGGGCCTTGGCGGCAATGTCCAGCCGGCGGGCCGCACCGACCAGGGCCAGTGCTGATTCGGGGCCGGGGCAGGTCACTTCCAGGGCGGAGGAGCGGCCCGGCTCGGTCAGCGATCCGTGCGAGAGGAAGGCGCCCCGCCAGACCGCCTCGGCATCAGCGGCGGATCCGTTCACGACGACGGAGGGCAGGCCACGCACCGGCCGGCCCCGCGCGTCGAGCAGCCCGGTCTGCCGGGCCAACGCCTCGCCGTCGCGGACCACCCGCACCACGTAGCGGTTGCCGCGGCGCAGGCCACCGCCGGAGACCACGACGATCTCGCTGCGGTGGCCGTAGATCTCCGCGATGGCGGCGCGCAGCCGGCGCGCGGTGGAGGCAAGGTCCACCTCCGCCTCGATCACGATCCGGCCGGAAATGATGTGCAGGCCGCCGGCGAACCGCAGCATGGCGGATACCTCAGCCTTGCGCACGGACGATTTTTTGATGTCCAGCCGGGAAAGTTCTTCCTTGACTGCCGCTGTCAGCGCCATTCTGCCATCCTAACTGTGCCCCCAAATGAACTGTGCCCCCACATGATTGCCCGCACTCTAACCGGCCCCGAAAATGTCGTGATACGCCGCGGCCAGGCGCAAAGGATCATGCACGGCCCGTCCCCCGGACCCACCCACTTTACCCAAGACAACCTCTGCACCGATCATCGAGGCGGCATGCTCGAACTCGGCCCGGTCCGGAATGGAGGACGGATCCGCCAGCACCACGTCCACGCCGAATTCGGGGGCGTAACGGGAAATGACGTGCAGATGATCCGCGGCGCTCATCCCGGCGGACTCCTTGTCATTGCTGTCCAGATTCATCGTCAGGCAGCGTTTGGCCGGGGTGGCACACAGGGCCTGCCGCAGTTCCGGCAGCAGCAGGTGCGGCAGCACGGAGGTGTACCAGGACCCCGGGCCCAGGATCACCCAGTCCGCCAGCTCAATGGCGGTCAGGGCCTCCACGCAGGCGGGCGCCGCCTCGGGCAGCAGCCGGACGTTCTCCACCTGGCCGGCCAGCGCCAGGGCGGCCTGGCCGCGGATGGTGCGGCTGCTTTCGGCCCCGTCGGGCTGGCGGTGCCGGACCTGTCCCTCGATGGTCAGCGGGACGCTGGCCATCGGCAACACCTGGCCCCGCGCGCCCAGCAGCGCACCCGCCCACTGCAGCCCGGCCACCGGATCGCCCAGCAGCTCCCAGAGCGTGACAATGAGCAGGTTGCCCATGGCATGGTTGTCCAGCGACCCGGCCGAGCCATTGCGGGAGACAAAGCGGTGCTGCATCACATCTCGCCAGGTCCGTCCCCAATCCGTGTCGTCGCAGAGCGCGGCGAGGGCCATCCGCAGGTCCCCGGGAGGCAGCACGCCCAGTTCGGTGCGCAGCCGGCCGGAGGATCCGCCGTCGTCGGCCACCGTCACAATGGCTGTCAGCTCAGAGGTCAGCAGCCGCAGCGCGGACAGCGACGCGGCCAGGCCGTGGCCGCCGCCCAGCGCCACGACGCGCGGTTCCGTTCCGCCGGAAGCCTTGCCGCTGGGCGGGATCAGCGGGAGCGGGCCGGTCAGCAGCGCCATTATTCCCTGCCCAGATCACGGTGGCGGGTGCTGACGGTCACGCGCGGCAGCTGCGCCAGGCGCTTGGCCAGTTCGACGGCGACCGCGACCGACCGGTGCTTGCCGCCGGTACAGCCCACTGCGATGGTGGCGTAGTGCTTGTTCTCGCGGCGGTAACCGGCCAGCACCGGTTCAAGCGCGTACACATAGCGGTCCACGAAGTCCTTGGCCCGGTTTTCCACCAGCACAAAGTCGCTGACGTCCCGGTCCAGGCCGGTATGCGGGCGCAGCTGCGGCACCCAGTGCGGGTTGGGAATGAAGCGCACATCGGCCACATAGTTCGCGTCCACCGGGAGCCCGTATTTGAAGCCGAAGCTCATTACCGTCAGCCGCAGCACCACCGGGCCGGATTCGGAGAACAGCTCGGTCACCGCCGAGCCGAGCTCGTGGACATTCAGGGTGGAGGTGTCCAGCACCATTTCGGAGGCGGATTTCATCTCCGCGAGGAGTTCACGCTCGGCGGCGATGCCGTCCAGCATCCGTCCGTCGCCCTGCAGCGGGTGCGGGCGCCGGCCCTGCTCAAAGCGCCGCACCAGTGTTTCGTCGCTGGCGTCCAGGAAGAGCACCCGGAAGGCCACCCCGCTGGCGGACAGCGCGCTGAGCGAGTCCCGGATGTCGGCGAACAGCGCCTTGCTGCGGACATCCACGACGACGGCCAGCTTGGGCAGCGACTGGGGCATCCGGGACACCAGCTCGGCCAGCGTTCCGAGCATCTGCGGCGGTAGGTTTTCCACCACGTACCAGCCGTGGTCTTCCAGGGCGTTCGCGGCGGTGCTGCGGCCGGCGCCGGACATTCCGGTCACCACCAGCAGCTCGGCCTCCACGGGTTTGATCGGCGTCAGGGCATCCTCCTCCGCCGGGGGCGTGGGGTGCTGTTGCGCCGAATCAGCCTCTGTCATCAACCAATCCCGTCCGTTGTTTTGTCGTCACTGCTTATCGTCGCCGTTTCGTCATCGCCTTGCGGCAGCCCGCCCTGCGCAGCCTTCAGCCTATCTAGTCTTCCAGGATTTCGCCGGTGGCCATGTTGACCGCGGGGACCGGCCCGGCGCCACCGCCCGGCGGGTGCAGGGTGGCATGGATGGCCGCGGCCAGCACCGGGCCAAAGCCGCGGACCTGGGCGATTTCCGCCTCGCCGGCCGCCCTGACCTTCTTTACCGAGCCAAAGTGCGCCAGCAGCGTCTTGCGCTTGGCCTCCCCCAGGCCGGGCACCTCGTCCAGCAGCGATGCCGTCATCGATTTGGCACGCTTCTGCCGGTGGAAGGTGATGGCGAAGCGGTGCGCCTCGTCCCGGATCCGCTGCAGCAGGTACAGCCCCTGCGAGGTCCGGGGCAGGATGACCGGGAAGTCGCTCTCCGGCAGCCAGACTTCTTCGAGCCGTTTGGCCAGCCCGACGACGTACACGTCGTCGATCCCCAGGTCCGCCAGTGCCCGGGACGCCGCAGCCACCTGGGGCTGGCCGCCGTCGACCACCACCAGATTGGGAGGGTAGGCAAACTTGGCCCTGGCCGGCGCCTCCCCGGTGACTTCCCCGGTTTCCAGCGCAACGGAAGGCTCCGACTGCAGATAGTTCCGGAAACGCCGGTTGATCACGTCATACATGGACGCCGTATCATCCACCGCAGCCTCTCCGGTAATGGCAAACTTGCGGTATTCGCTCTTCCGGGCCAGCCCGTCCTCCACCACCACCATGGAGGCGACGACGTTGGTGCCCTGGACGTGCGAGATGTCGAAGCATTCGATCCGCAGCAGTGGTACCGGCAGATCCAGTGCCTCCTGCAGTTCCTGCAGCGCCAGCGAGCGGGATGTAAGGTCCCCGGCCCGGCGGGACTTGTGCAGCTTCATGGACTGTTCCGCGTTCTGCCGCACGGTCTCCAGCAGCGCGGCCTTGTCCCCGCGCTGCGGCACCCTGATCTCCACCCTGCCCCCGCGCAGGCCACCGAGCCATTCGGCCAGCTCGCCGTCGTTCGCGGGCAGCTGCGGCACCAGGATCTGCCGCGGGATACCGTCGTTGGCCTCGCCGCCCCCGCCGTAGACCTGCTGGAGCAGGTGCTCCACCAGCTCTGCCGGCGTCGAATCCTCCACCTTCTCCACCACCCAGCCGCGCTGGCCGCGGATCCGGCCGCCGCGCACGTGGAAGACCTGCACCGCGGCCTCCAGCTCGTCCTGGTGCACGGCGAAGACGTCCGCGTTGGTGTCCTCGGAGAGCACCACGGCATTGCGCTCAAAAACCTTGCGCAGCGCGGCGATGTCATCCCGCAGCCGGGCCGCCCGTTCATAATCCAGTTCGGCCACCGCCTCGGCCATCTGCCGCTCCAGCTTGGCGATGAAACGCTTGGCCTCACCACCCATGAACGCGCAGAACTGCTCGGCCAGGTCGCGGTGCTCAGCCGGTGTCACCCGGCCCACGCAGGGCGCCGAGCACTTATCGATGTAGCCCAGTAGACAGGGCCGTCCGCTCTGCTGCGCGCGCTTGAGCACGCCGGGGCTGCAGGTGCGCACCGGGAACACCCGCAGCAGGGTGTCCACGGTTTCGCGGATGGCCCCGGCGGTGTACGGGCCGAAGTACCGTGCACCCTTGCGCCGCTCGCCGCGCATCACCTGTACCCGCGGGAAGGTCTCCCCCATGGTCACCGCCAGATAGGGGTAGGACTTGTCGTCCCGGAAGGCCAGGTTGAACCGGGGCGTGAATTCCTTGATCCAGGTGTATTCCAGCTGGAGAGCCTCCAGCTCGCTGCCCACAATGGTCCACTGCACACTGGCCGCGGTGTGAACCATAGCGTAGGTTTTGGGCAGCAGGGTGGCCGGGTTGGCAAAGTAGGAGTTCAGCCTTGAGCGGAGGTTTTTGGCCTTGCCCACGTAAACCACCCGGCCGTGTTCATCGCGGAAACGGTATACGCCCGGGTTGGTGGGTATTTCGCCGGTTTTGGGCCGGTAGCTCGCTGGATCTGCCACTGCTCTATTCTAAGGACTTGCTCTGGTTGTAACTGGCCGAGCGCTGCTGCCCGGAAAGGGCGGCGATGGCGTCCATGATCCGGTCCGTGGCGGCGCGCCGGGCGGGCAGGGAGTGGCCCGGTCCGGTTTTCTCGAAATACAGCGGCGCGCCGATCCGGACCGTGAAGTGCTGCGGCCGGATGGCGTTCCGGCCCGCCGGCTGCAGCTTCTGCGTGCCGATCAGTCCCACCGGGACCACCGGCGCCCCGGTGGTCAGCGCCAGCCAGCCCACGCCCGTCCGGCCGCGGTAGAGGATGCCGTCGCGGGACCGTGTCCCCTCCGGGTAGATGCCCACGCCGCTGCCGGTGGCCAGGATGTCCAGCAGCGTCTTCAGAGCCTGCACGCTGGCGGCCTGTTCCCCGCGTTCCACCGGAATGGAGCCGACGCCTTCAAAGAAGGTCTTCATCAGCCGTCCCTTGATGCCCTTGGTGGTGAAGTATTCTGCCTTGGCGAAGAAGGCCACCGGGCGGGGCATCAGCGCCTGCACAATGACGCTGTCCAGGAAGGACAGGTGGTTGGCGGCGACAATGATCGGCCCCTCGGCAGGGACATGTTCCAGGCCCTGGACGGTGGGCCGGCAGAGGCCGCTGATCAGGCCCCTGGTCACGCTCTTGGTCGCATCATAGAGCGCCATCCGGCGCCTCCCCCGGGTGCCCCCGGCCTGCGGAATGCCCCCAGGCTCCGGCCGGGACGGCTCCGGCCAGGACGGCGCCGGCCAAGGCGTTCCCTGCGGACGGAGAATCGGCTGGTGGGACGTCTGCCGGCGCCAGCCGGTGGGTGATTTCGGCCAGCAGTCCCTCGGCATTGCCGACGACGGCGACGGCGCCTGCCGCTTCCAGCTCGCCGGGGAGCGCGAAGCCCCAGCCGACGCCGATGCACGGCAGCGAGTTGTGGGCGGCGCCGTTGACGTCCTGGGCACGGTCCCCCACCATGACGGCCTTCCCGTGGCCGGCCTCCGCCAGGGCCGGGAGCCCGGCCTGACACAGGGGCCCGGCCGGATTCCGCAACCCGGCCAGGGCGGCGGCGATGATTCCGGCCTTCCCGCTGCGGTAGCCGGCGTCACCCGGCATCAGCGTTTCGTCGTCGGAAGAGCCGCAGATGATGTCAAAGGATGCGGCAAGCCCGTGCGCCTCCAGCACCGTTTTGGCGAAGCCCTCCGGCTTCTGCGTGGCGACGCCGAGCGCGTAGCCGTCCCGGCGCAGGGTCCGCAGCAGAGTGCGGATGCCCGGGTAGGCCTGGCCCATCGCGATGCCCTGCTGGGCGTACCAGGTGCGGTAGGTGCCGATGAGTTCCGGCAGTTGCTCCGGGGTGGCGGTGGTGTATTCCAGAAGCGAATCGGAGAGCTTGGGGCCGATCATCGCCGCGAGCACCTCATCGGAGGGGACGGGAAGGTCCATGACCCGCAGGGCATATGCAATGCCGGAACTGATCCCTCCGGCGGGATCCACCAGCGTCCCATCCAGGTCGAAAAGGACGGCGGCAATGCCGTCATCCTGCGCAGAAATAGTCACTGCCCAAGTTTCTCACGATCTTTGCCGTACCTTATAACCGATCTCAGCCGGCCGCCAGCACCTCGCGCAGGAACGTGGCGGTATAGCTGTCCGGGGAAGCGGACACCTTTTCCGGCGTTCCGGTGGCAATGACCTGACCACCGCCGGAACCGCCGTCCGGCCCCAGGTCCACCAGCCAATCCGCGCTCTTAATCACGTCCAGGTTGTGCTCGATGACGATGACGGTATTGCCCTTGTCCACCAGGCCCTGCAGCACCAGCAGCAGCTTGCGGATGTCCTCGAAGTGCAGGCCCGTCGTCGGCTCGTCCAGCACGTAGATGCTGCGGCCGTTGGAGCGCTTCTGCAGCTCCGCGGCCAGCTTGACGCGCTGGGCCTCGCCGCCGGAGAGCGTAGTGGCCGGCTGCCCCAGCCGGACGTAGCCCAGCCCCACATCCACCAGCGTCTGCAGATGGCGGGCAATCGGGGTGAAGGCCGCGAAGAACTCCGCACCCTCCTCGATCGGCATGTTCAGCACGTCCGCGATGGTCTTGCCCTTGTAGTGCACCTCCAGCGTCTCGCGGTTGTATCGTGCGCCGTGGCAGACCTCGCACGGGACATAGACGTCCGGAAGGAAGTTCATCTCGATCTTCAGCGTGCCGTCGCCGGAGCACGCCTCGCAGCGCCCGCCCTTGACGTTAAAGGAGAAGCGGCCCGGCAGGTAGCCGCGGACCTTCGCCTCGGTGGTTTCAGCGAAGAGTTTGCGGATGTTGTCAAAGACCCCGGTATACGTGGCCGGGTTGGAGCGAGGTGTGCGGCCGATGGGGCTCTGGTCCACGTGCACCACCTTGTCCAGGTGTTCCAGTCCGTCCACGCGCAGGTGCCGTCCGGCCACCTGGCGGGCGCCGTTGAGTTTATTGGCGAGCACCTTGTACAGGATGTCGTTGACCAGGGTGGACTTGCCGGATCCGCTGACGCCTGTGACGGCGGTGAAAAGTCCCAGCGGGAAGGTGGCATCGATATTGCGCAGGTTATTCTCCCGCGCACCCACCACCTTGAGCTGGCGCTTCTTGTCGTACTTGCGGCGCTTGGCCGGGATCGCGATCTTCTTCCGGCCGGCCAGATAGTCGCCGGTCAGCGACCGCGGGTTCTCCAGCAGCTCTCTGTACGAGCCGGAGTGCACCACCTCTCCACCGTGTTCGCCGGCGCCGGGTCCAATGTCCACCACCCAATCGGCTTCGTGGATCGTGTCCTCGTCGTGCTCCACCACAATGAGCGTGTTGCCCATGTCCCGGAGCCGGGTCAGGGTGCCGATCAGCCGGCGGTTGTCCCGCTGGTGCAGTCCGATCGAGGGTTCATCCAGGACATACAGCACGCCCACCAGCCCGGAACCGATCTGTGTGGCCAGCCGGATGCGCTGCGCCTCCCCGCCGGAGAGAGTCGCGGAGGCGCGCTCCAGGTTGAGGTACTCCAGCCCCACGTCCAGCAGGAACTTCAGCCGTGCCTGGATCTCCTTCAGAACCTGGCTGGCAATCTGCGCCTCGCGACCGGTCAGCACCAGGGTGGACAGGAAGTCGGCACAGTCGCGCAGCGGCAGGGCCGTCACCTGGGCGATGGACTTATCGTTGATCAGCACCGACAGGGACGCCGGATTCAGCCGGGCACCGCCGCAGGCCGGGCACGGGATCTGCCGCATGTACTCCTCGTAGCGGTCCCGGGCCGAATCGGACTCCGTTTCCAGATGCTTGCGCTGGATGTACTGGATGGCACCCTCAAACCCGGTACTGTACTTGCGCTCCCGGCCGAACCGGTTGCGGTACTGCACCACCACCTTGTGGTCCTTGCCGTACAGCACGGACTGGCGTGCGTCCTCGGGGAGTTTCTGCCAGGGCACGTCCATGGCGAAACCCATCTCCGAGGCAAGGCCCTCCAGCAGGCGGTTCCAGTATTCCGTGGTCGCGGTCCCCAGCGACCAGGGGGCAATGGCGCCCTCCTCCAGCGAAAGCCCCGGGTTGGGCACCACCAGTTCCTCGTCCACCTCCAGCTTGGTGCCGATCCCGCTGCACGCGGGGCAGGCGCCGAAGGGATTGTTGAAGGAGAAGGAGCGCGGTTCGATCTCGTCGATGGCCAGCGGGTGTTCGTTCGGGCAGGCCAGGTTTTCGGAGAAGGAGCGGATCCGGCCCGCTTCGCCGTCGTCGAGATCCACCAGCTCGGCCAGGATCCGGCCCTCGGCCAGGCCCAGAGCGGTCTCCACCGAGTCGGTCAGCCGCTGCTGGATGCCGTCCTTGACCACCAGCCGGTCCACCACGACCTCGATGGTGTGCTTGTACTGCTTGCCCAGCTTGGGGGGTTCCGCCAGCTGGATCAGCTTCCCGTCCACCTTGGCGCGTGAGTAGCCCTTGGCGGTGAGCTCCTTGAACAGGTCAACAAACTCTCCCTTGCGGCCGCGGACCACCGGTGCCAGCACCTGGAAGCGGGTGGTTTCAGGCATTTCCAGCAACTGGTCCACAATCTGCTGCGGCGTCTGGCGTGCCACCGGCTCCCCGCAGATGGGGCAGTGCGGCCGCCCGACGCGCGCCCAAAGCAGGCGCATGTAGTCGTAGATTTCGGTAATGGTGCCAACCGTGGACCGCGGGTTCTTACTGGTGGATTTCTGGTCGATGGAGACCGCCGGGGACAGCCCCTCAATGAAATCCACGTCCGGCTTGTCCACTTGGCCCAGAAACTGGCGCGCGTAGGCGGACAGCGATTCCACGTAGCGGCGCTGGCCTTCTGCGAAGATGGTGTCGAAGGCCAGTGATGACTTTCCGGAGCCGGACAGCCCGGTGAAAACGATCATGGCGTCCCGAGGCAGGTCCAGGTCCACGTTACGCAGGTTGTGCTCGCGCGCCCCCTTGACGACCAGCCGGGACAGGTCGTGCCTGCCCTGGATCCCGTCCGCGGCAACGCTCATGGCGGGCACCGACCCGCTTTCCCCGGAGTTGGGTTCGCGCAGCGGCGGATCCGCCAGCTCCGCCTGCCAGTCGTGCTCGGAGGGTGGGGTCTGCGGCTCGCCGGCCGGGTTTTCCCGGGTCCGGAGTTCCTCCACGGGGCTTTCGTCTGACACTGATTCCCTCGACAGGGACGTCTGGGCTGCTTTTGGCACGTACCCTATCCTAATCGAAGACTTCTTCGAACTTCGACCCGCCGGTGCTTTTTTCGCCTCCAGCGGACTCCATTGGCTGCTGCGGCTCCGGGTCCGGCCGAGCGGGGACCGCCGGCTACGTGCCGCCGGAGCGTTCGACGGCGGCGCGCACCAGATCCAGCGCCTTGGCCAGCGGAATTCCCTGGCTGTGGACGACCGCGGCATACTCCGCGGCCGCGCTGGCGACCTGGGCCAGCGGCTGGTCCCCGCCGGCGGCGATCACCGTACCGGCCCGTCCATGGGTGGCCACAATCCCTGCCAATTCCAGCTCCCGGTACGCCCGGGCCACGGTGTTGGTGGCCACCCCCAGCTCACCGGCCAAAACGCGGACCGGAGGAAGCCGGGCTCCCACGGCCAGCTTTCCCGACGCCGCCAGGTCCAGGATCCGGGTGCGCAGCTGTTCAAACGGTGGCACCGTGGAGGACGGGTTGAGCTGCCACCCGGTCCGCAGAATCTTCCCGGCGCCTGCCGCGGCGGACGCGGTGGACGCAGTTGTGCCGGTGCTCACCGGGCCGGCTCGGCTTCCTCAACGAGGGGATCACCGAACTGGGACATGTACAGGTCGTGGTAGAAGCCGCCTGCCTCCAGCAGTTCCTCGTGCCGGCCCTGTTCTATGATCCGGCCGTGGTCCATCACCAGGATCAGGTCCGCATCCCTGATGGTGGAGAGCCGGTGCGCAATGACAAAGCTGGTCCTGGACTCACGCAGCCGGTTCATTGCCTGCCGGATCAGTACCTCGGTGCGGGTGTCCACCGAGCTGGTGGCTTCGTCCAGGATCAGGATTCCGGGGTTGGCCAGCCAGGCCCGCGCGATCGTCATCAGCTGGCGCTGCCCCTGGCTGAGGCTGCCGCCGTCGTCGCTGAGCACCGTGTCGTAGCCCTCCGGCAGCGCGCGGACAAAGTGGTCCACGTAGGTGGCCTCCGCCGCCTCGATGATCTCCGCCTCGGTCGCGTCCAGCCGGCCGTAGGCCAGGTTGTCCCGGATGGTGCCCTCGAACAGCCAGGCGTCCTGCAGCACCATGCCGAAACGGCGGCGCAGGTCGTCGCGGGTCATTTCCGCGGTGTTGACCCCGTCGATGGTGATCCGGCCGGAATTGATTTCGTAAAAGCGCATCAGCAGGTTGACCAGGGTGGTCTTGCCCGCGCCGGTGGGGCCCACGATGGCGACCGTCTGCCCGGGCTCAGCGGTGAGTGAGAGGTCGGTGATCAGCGGCTGGTCCGGCTGGTAGCTGAAGTTCACGTGCTCAAACTCCACCCGGCCCCGGGTGGCACCCAGGGTGGCTGCGGGTACCGGATCCGGGGCTTGCTCCTGGGCGTCGAGCAGGTCGAAGACACGCTCGGCGGACGCCACGCCGGACTGCAGCAGGTTGATCATTCCGCCGATCTGGGCCATCGGCTGGCTGAACTGCCGCGAGTACTGGATGAACGCCTGGACGTTGCCGATCGAGAGGTAGCCGGAGGCGACCTGGATGCCGCCGACGACGGCGACGACGACGTAGTTGAGGTTGGAGACGAAGTTCATGGACGGCATGATGATGCCGGAAATGAACTGGGCCTTGGAGCTGGAACGGTACAGCCCCTCGTTGGAGACGGCAAATTTGTCGATCGCGGCCTGCTGCTGGCCGAACGCCTTGACGATTTCGTGGCCGGTGAACATCTCCTCGATGTGCCCGTTCAGCTCACCGGTGGTCTTCCACTGCGCCATGAACTGGACCTTGGACCGCTTCGCTACGGTCACCGTGATGAAGGCCATGATGGGGATGCTGCATAGCGCTATGAAGGCCAGCAGCGGCGAGATGGAGAACATCATCGCGATCACGCCGATTACGGTGAGCGCGGAGACCAGCAGCTGCGTCAGCGTCTGGTTCAGGGTCTGCGAGAAGTTGTCGATGTCATTGGTGACTTTGCTGAGCACATCGCCGCGCGCCTCCTCCTGGAAGTGGGACATCGGCAGCCTGTCCAGCTTGCCCTCGATGTCCTTCCGGAGCCGGTACATGGCCCGCTGCACAATCCCGGCGGTGATGTAGCCCTGGCTCCAGTTGAAGAAGAAGCCGGCCACGTACAGGGCCAGGACCGCCACCATGGTCCAGCCAAGGGCCTGCAGGTCCAGCCCCTGGCCGGGGACCACGTTCATGCCGTTGAGCATGTCCGCAATCTGCCCCTGCCCGTTGGCCCGCAACCCGGCAACAGCCTGCGCCTTGCTGATGCCGGCGGGCAGCATATGCCCAATGACGCCCTGGAAGATGATGTCAGTGGCATGGCCCAGGATCTTCGGCGCAGTCACGCTCAGCCCCACGGAGACCGCCGCCAGCGCCACCACCGCAATCATCCGCGGCCGGTCCGGGACCATCAGGCCCAGGATCCGCTTGACCGTGGGGCCGAAGGCCCTAGGCTTCTGCATCGGGGCGCCGCGGCCCCGTCCCATCATGCTCATGCTGCGTGCTCCTGATCCGATTCGGTGAGCTGGGAGGTGACGATTTCCCGGTAGGTGGCGCAGCTGGCCATCAGCTCGGCGTGCGATCCCTGCCCCACCAGACGGCCCTCATCGAGGACCAGGATGTTGTCCGCGTGCATGATCGTGTTGACCCGCTGGGCCACCACCAGCACGGTGGCCTCGGTGGTGACAGGCTTCAGGGCGGCCCGGAGTTTGGCGTCGGTGGCGAAGTCCAGGGCGGAGAAGCTGTCGTCGAAAAGGTAGATGGCGGGGTCGCTGATGATCGCCCGGGCTATGCAGAGCCGCTGCCGCTGGCCCCCGGAGAAGTTGGACCCGCCCTGGCCCACCGGTGCATCCAGGCCCTCTGCGGCGTCCCGGACAAACTCGGCTGCCTGCGCGATTTCCAGGGCACGCCACATCTGTTCGTCGGTGGCGTCCGGCTTGCCGAAGCGCAGGTTGCTGGCCACCGTCCCGGAGAACAGGTACGCCGTCTGCGGGACCAGTCCGATGGCGGAGCGCAGTGACTCCAGTGTCAGCGCGGTGCTCTTATGCCCGTCGACGGCAATGGATCCGCCGGAGCTCTCCAGCAGCCGCGGGATCAGGTTCAGCAGCGTCGACTTGCCGCTGCCCGTGGAACCGATGATCGCCGTCGTCGTGCCCGGCCTGGCCGAAAAGCTGAGCCCGGAGACCACCGGCGCCTCCGCGCCTGGATAGGTGAACTCCACGTCCCTGAAGTCCAGCTCACCGGCCAGCCTGGGCACCTCCAGCGAGCCGGGGATATTGCGGACCGAGGGCTGCGTATCCAGCACGGCCTGGATCCGCTCAGCGCTGACCGCCGCACGCGGAATCATCATGAACATGAACATGGCCATCATCACGGACATCAGGATCTGCAGGATGTAGCTCAGGAACGCCGTCAGCGCGCCGATCTGCATGTCCCCGGACTCGATCCGCTGGCCGCCGAACCACAGCACGCCGACCGAGGCGAGGTTGACCACCACGAAAATGGACGGAAACATCAGCGCCAGCAGCCGGCCGGTCTGCAGCTGGGTGTGGGTCAAGTCCCCGTTCGCCACGCCAAACCGGGCCTCCTCGTGGTCCCGCCGGACGAACGCGCGGATCACGCTGATGCCCATGATCTGCTCGCGGAGCACACCGTTGATCCGGTCCAGCTGCTTCTGCACCTTCCGGAACAGCGGGACGAGTTTGCGCACGATCAGCGCGATCGCCACCACCAGCACGGGCAGGATCACCAGCAGCAGGCTGGACAGCGGCACATCCTGGTTCAGGGCCAGGACGACCCCGCCGACGCACATGATCGGCGCGGTGACCATCAGCGTGAAGCTCATCAGGGTCAGCATCTGGACCTGCTGCACATCGTTGGTGGTCCGGGTTATCAGGGACGGCGCCCCAAAACCGCCCACCTCCTGCAGCGAGAAGGACTCCACCTTCGTGAACAGGTCCGTGCGGATTTGCCGGCCGACCTTCATGGCCAGGTGGGCGCTGAGGTAGGTGGCCCCGACGGCGCAGACCACCTGGCCGGCGGTAATGGCCAGCATCCAGGCGCCCAGGTTCAGGATGACGCCGGTGTTGCCCTTGATCACGCCGTCGTCGATGACGTCCGCGTTCAGGGTGGGCAGATAGAGGGTGGCCAGCGTGGACAGCAGCTGCAGGACGATGATCAGCGTCAGCGGGAGCTTGAACGGGGCCAGGTTGCGCCCTATCAAACGGAACAGCACGTCTCCTCCAGCGGAACTAGTAGTAGGTCTATGGGTGGAACGGGAGCGGGTTCCGGCGGATTCACCGGCGGACTTTGGGCGCATCCCCTGGGCGATTCCATGGCCGGATTCACCGGACGAAAGCTGGCAACCAGTGCCAAGGTACCGCCGCCCGGGCGGAGTTGTCTGCGGGTTTATCCTGAGGGCGGAACTTTTGGGCGGCGCCGGGCTTCCTTGCCCGCGGCACCTCCGGCTCCCCCGGCACCGGCGGCACCCGCGGCACCCGCGGCCCCGGCAGGCCCCTCGCGGAAGGCCGCCACCAGATGTGCGACGGCGGCAAGCGTCTCCTGGGCTTCGTCCTCACTCCAGCCCTGCAGGCGTTCGCGCATCCGAGCTGCGCGCCGCGCCATGATGGCCTTGAGTTGGTCGCTTCCGGCGTCGGACACCCGCAGCAGCGTGGCACGGCCGTCCTCCGGATCGGGCCGCCGGTCCACCAGCCCCTTGGCGTCCAGGTCTGCCAGTTGCCGGCTCAGCACCGACGGGCCCACCCCCAGTTCCGCCGCCACCGCGGTGGCCCTGCACTCCCCCAGGCGTGCGAGCAAGCCCAGGATCCCGGCATGGGCCAGACCGGGCTGGTCGGCCGGTGTTTCGTGGATCGACATCGACTTCAGGGTTCGGAAGAGACGGAACACCTCGTTTACGAGTTCAACCAGGGTCTGGTCCTGAACGGACATCTCTTCCTCCACAAGTGTTTGACTAAGTCAACTATACGCCCCGCAGCGCCGTCGGCATGCTCTCCGCCGCTGACGCGCGGACGTAAACTGGCCCCATGACAGCTCAGCTATGGGACCTGCCCGAAGTGACGATCAGAGGCGTGTCCGTCGGCGAAATGGACAACAATGTCTACCTCATCACGGCGCGGAAAACCGGGACGCAGGTCCTCATAGACGCGGCCGACGACGTCCCCGCTATCGAGGGCCTGCTGGCTTCCGGCGCGGGGGACATCGCGGCCCCTGGGACGGAGTCCGCGACGGCCCGGCTCGAGCTGATCATCACCACCCATTCGCACTGGGACCACGTCCGTGCCCTGCCGGCCTTGGCAGCCCGCCGCGGTGTCCGCACCGCCGCCGGCCGCGCCGACGTCCCGGACATCAAGGTCCGCACGGATGTCGCGCTGGATCATGGCCACGTCCTGAGCCTGGACGGCTTCGATCTGGAAACCATAGCCCTGCGGGGCCACACTCCGGGTTCCGTGGCGCTGCTCTACCGGGACCCGAACGGTCCGGCGCACCTATTCACCGGCGATTCGCTCTTCCCCGGCGGCGTGGGCAACACACAGAAGGACCCTGGGCGCTTTACGTCGCTGATGGACGACGTCACCGCGCGGGTTTTCGACGTCCTGCCGGACGACACGGTGGTGCATCCCGGCCACGGCGCCGGCACCACCGTGGGCGCCGAGCGGCCACAGTTGGCCGAATGGCGTTCCCGCGGCTGGTAGCGGCTACCCGCCGAAAAGCTCGAAGCGCACCGAGTTTCCGCTCCCCGTGACCCAGCCAACCTGGTTCCGGGCCTGTTCCAGCACCGGAGCGTCACTGAGCGCCTGGAGGTAGCGGGCGTGCTCGGCCAGGGAAGCCACGGCGGCCTCAATACTGGACTCGTCGACGCTTTGGACATGGCTGGGCTGGGGAGAAACGACGGCGATCCAGCGGACCTTGTGCAGGCCCAGCCCCTCCTCGCGCAGCTCGGGAAAGATCCAGTCGTTGCCGGCATCGCCCACCGCATCGAGCACCGACCTGCCCAGGGCCCGGTGGTCGGCGCTGTTCCAGGCACCCGGCCGCCAGGTGTCGCGGTGGTTAAGCGTGACCACCAGTTCGGGCCGCTGGCTGCGGATTTCCCGGGCCAGCTTCCGTCGCAGCGGGATTCCCTCCTCCAGCCGGCCGTCCGGCAGATCCAGGAAATCCAACCGGCTGACCCCAACGTGGGCGCAGGCCCGGGTCTGTTCGTCCGTGCGTAGCGGGCCGGCCTCCGACGGCGGGAGGCCGTCGATGCCCGCCTCGCCCCGTGTGGCCAGCAGGTAGCTGACCTCCTTGCCGGCTGCGGTCCATTGCGCGACGGCGGCGGCGGCACCGTATTCAGGGTCGTCGGGGTGAGCCATGATCACCAATGCCCGCTGCCAGTCCTGCGGAAAGGGCAGCAATTCGGGGCCGCTCATGCCTGCTCCCCCCTTTCGGTTTCCGGGTCCACGGCCTTCCGGCCCACGCAAAACAGCCGGCGGAAGGGATACACGGTGCCGTGCCGGCCTGCGGGATAGGCCTCGGACAGTTGGGAGGCGTACTCCGCCTCGAACTCGCGCCCATCGGCTGCATCCAGGGCAGCAAGCAGAGGCCGCAATCCGGTGCCCCGGGCCCAGTCCAGCACCGGTTGCTTGCCTTGGAGCACCTGCAGGTAGGTCGTCTCCCAGGCATCAGCGGCGCAGCCGGCCCCGAGCAGGAGCCGGAGGTAATCACCCGGCTCGGCAACGGCGTCGTCGTGCCGCAACACCCCGCCCAACCGGTCCCGCCAGCGCCGGGACTCCGCGAGCCGCCGCATCAGTGTGTGCGACGGCGAGCCGAAGTTCCCGGGAACCTGGACCGCCAGCCAGGCGCCCGGTTCAAGGGCATCCAGCCAGGAGGACATCAGCTGCTGGTGCCCGGGAACCCACTGCAGGGCGGCATTGGAAACCACCACATCCGTTCCCGGCTCCGGCCGCCAACCCGCGATGTCCGCCAGGGCGAACGAAAGGTTGTCCGGCGCGCCAGATAAGTTCCGGGCCGTCTCGATCATCTGCGGTGAGGAGTCCAGGCCTACCACCTGCGCATCCGGCCAGCGGTGGGCCAAAGTGGCGGTCAGATTGCCCGGGCCGCAGCCCAGGTCAACCACCCGGCGCGGTGCCTCGGCCAGCACCCGCGAGGTGAGGTCGAAGAACGGCCTGTTGCGGTAGTCCCCAAATTCCCCGTATTTTGCGGGATCCCATTCCATGGCCACATCCTGCCACACGGGCTGACCCGCCGCGTTCGCTCTCGGACACGCCCGCGGCAAGCCAAGGGGTTCGCCCAGCCACGCCCGCCGCAAGCCAAGGGGTTCGCGCCCAGCCACGCCCGCCCCCGGGCCCAGCGGCGCGGAAAAGCCCATAAGCTGGAGACACCATGAACCTAGCCGACCAGCTGACCACCCTCACCCAAAGCCCCGGAGCCGGTCCCGACCCGGACGCCGTCTACACCGCCTTCCTCGACTGGGCCGAGGGCCGCGGCCTGACCCTCTACCCGGCGCAGGACGAGGCTGTGATGGAGCTGGTCTCCGGGAACAACGTCATCCTGGCCACCCCCACCGGCTCCGGCAAATCGCTCGTGGCCATCGCCGCGCACTTCCACGCCATGGCCGGCGGCGCACGCAGCTACTACACCGCCCCCATCAAGGCCCTGGTCTCGGAAAAGTTCTTTGCCCTCTGCGACATCTTCGGCGCGCAGAACGTCGGCATGATCACCGGCGACTCCTCGGTCAACCAGGACGCGCCAATCATCTGCTGCACGGCGGAGATCCTCGCCAACATCGCGCTGCGGGAGGGCGCCGCGGCGGACCTGGGCCCGGTGATCATGGACGAGTTCCACTTCTATGCGGACCCGCAGCGGGGCTGGGCCTGGCAGGTGCCGCTGCTGGAACTGCCGCAGGCGCAGTTCCTGCTGATGTCCGCCACGCTGGGCGATGTCACCTCCTTTGAGCGCGAGCTCACCGAGCTCACAGGACGGCCGACGACGACCGTCGCCACCGCCGAGCGTCCCATTCCGTTGCACTACTACTACGTCCAGACGCCGGTGCACGAGACGCTCGAGGAACTGCTCGCCACCAAGCAGGTCCCGGTCTATGTGGTGCACTTCAGCCAGGCGGAAGCCATCGACCGGGCGCAGAACCTGATGAGCGTCAACATCTGCAGCCGGGAGGAGAAGGACAAAATCGGGGAGCTGATTGCCGGTTTCCGCTTCGCCGCGGGCTTCGGTAAGACGCTGAACCGGCTGGTGCGGCACGGCATCGGCGTGCACCACGCCGGCATGCTGCCCAAGTACCGCCGGCTGGTGGAGCAGCTGGCGCAGGCCGGGCTGCTGAAGGTGATCTGCGGGACGGACACCCTGGGCGTGGGCATCAACGTGCCCATCCGCACCGTGCTGCTGACCGCACTGAGCAAGTACGACGGCGTCCGCACCCGGGTGCTGCAGGTCCGCGAATTCCACCAGATCGCCGGCCGCGCGGGTCGGGCCGGCTACGATACCGCCGGGACCGTCGTCGTACAGGCACCGGAACACGTGGTGGAGAACGCCAAGGCGATGGCCAAGGCGCATGCCAAATTCGGCGACGACGCCAAGAAGCTGCGCCAGGTCGTCAAGAAGAAGCCGCCGGAGGGCTTTGTCAGCTGGGGCGAGCCGACCTTCAACCGGCTGGTCGAATCCGTGCCGGAGCCCCTGACCTCCAGCTTCACCATCACGCATGCGATGCTGCTGAACCTGCTGGAACGCCCCGGCGATCCCTTCCAGGCCGCGCGCCGGCTGCTCACCGAGAACCGCGAGCCGCGCGCCTCCCAGCTGCGGCTGATGCGCAAGGCGCTGGGCATCTACCGCGAACTGCTGGGTGCCGGCATCCTGGAACGGATCCCGCCCGACGAGCAGGGCCCGGACGGCCGCACCCTGCGGCTGACCGTGCACCTGCAGCTGAACTTCGCGCTGAACCAGCCGCTGTCCCCGTTTGCCCTCGCCGCTCTGGAGCTGCTGGACCCGGAATCGCCCAGCTACGCGCTGGACGCTGTCTCCGTGATCGAGTCAACCCTGGAGAAGCCGCGGCAGATCCTCTCCGCCCAGCTCAAGCGGGCCCGCACAGAGGCCGTCGCTGCGATGAAAGCGGACGGGCTGGAGTATGAGCAGCGCATGGCTCTGCTGGATGAGGTGACGTACCCCCAACCGTTGGCGGAAATCCTGACCCAGGCTTTCGAGGTGTACCGCAAGGCCGCGCCGTGGGTGGGCGACTTCGAGCTCTCGCCCAAGTCAGTGGTCCGCGACATGTACGAGCGGGCGATGAACTTCGGCGAATTCGTGCAGTTCTACTCGCTGGCCCGCTCCGAGGGGATCGTGCTGCGTTACCTGGCGGACGCGTACAAGGCGCTGCGCCAGACCGTTCCGCAGGATGCACTGCGCGAGGACCTGGAGGACGTCATTGCATGGCTGGGCGAGCTGGTCCGCCAGGTGGACTCCTCGCTGCTGGACGAGTGGGAGGAAATGACCTCCGGGGCGGCCCCGCGCCCGCACGACGCTCCGCCTCCGCCGCCGCCCAGCCTGACGTCTAACGAGCGGGCCTTCCGGGTGATGGTGCGCAACGAGATGTTCCGCCGGGTGGAGTTGGCGGCCGACGACGACATCGACGCACTGGGCGCGCTCGACGGCGACGCGGGCTGGGACGCGGAGCGCTGGGGCGACGCCCTGGACGGCTATTGGGACGAGCACGAGTACCTCAACGACGGGCCGGCGGCACGCGGACCGGACCTGCTGGTCATCACCACCGCCGACGGAGTTTGGAACGTGCGGCAGATCCTGGATGACCCGGAAGGCAACCACGACTGGAGCATCCGTGCCGAGGTGGACCTGGCCGCCTCCGATGCTGCCGGCACCGCCGTGATCAGGGTGCAGGACTTCGGCCGGCTCTGAGCCGCCGCCGAAGTCGCGGCAACGCTGCCAGTTCGCCGGTACCGAGCTTTCGGCTTCTGCGCAGGGTTCGGGCGACTTCGTGCAGCGCGGGCCGGTATTCTCGGATGATGAGTGTGATCCGAACCGCCGTCCCGGCCGATGTCCCCGAAATCCTGAGCATGATCCACGATCTGGCGATCTACGAAAGAGAACCGGACGCGGTCAAAACCACCCCGGAGATGCTGCACGAATCGCTGTTCGGCGAAAACCCCCGTGTCTTCGCGCACGTCGCCGAGGACGCCGGCGGGGTGCAGGGCTTTGCGCTCTGGTTCCTCAACTACTCCACCTGGGAAGGCGTGCACGGGATCTACCTGGAGGACCTCTATGTCCGGCCCTCCGCGCGTGGAGCCGGTTACGGCAAGGCACTGCTGCGCACCCTGGCCGGGATCGCCGTCGAGCACGGTTACGCCCGGGTGGAGTGGAGCGTGCTGAACTGGAACGAGCCCTCGATCAACTTTTACCGGAGCCTTGGCGCGGCACCGCAGGATGAGTGGAGCACCTTCCGGCTTACCGGCGACGCCCTGTCGGGATTCGGCGCCGCCGCCGCGGCCGGCTCCGCAGTTTCCGGTGGCGCCCCGGCCGGCCGCTGATGGCCGCTGCGACCCGCAGCCGGCCGCGGCGCACGTACCGGACACGGGACATGCACCTGACCGACCACTGGTTCACGGTACCGCTGGACCACGCCGCGCCGCAGGGTCCCGCCATCGAGGTCTATGCCCGCGAGATTGTCTCCGCAGAACATGAGCCGGCCGAAGCCGCCGCGATGCCTTGGCTCCTTTACCTGCAGGGCGGCCCGGGCGGTCGCGGCAACCGGCCGGCAACGCTCTTCGGCTGGCTCAAAGAGGCCACCCGGAACTTCCGGGTGTTGATGCTGGACCAGCGCGGCACCGGACTGTCCACCCCCGCCAACCGGCAGACCCTGCCCGCAGTGGGGACGCCCGCGGAGCAGGCGGCATACCTGGCCCACTTCCGGGCGGACTCGATCGTCGCTGATGCGGAACTGATCCGCGGCACGCTGGCGGGGGCGCCCTGGAGCATCTACGGTCAGAGCTTTGGCGGATTCTGCGCGCTCACGTATCTGTCCTTTGCGCCGGAAGGCCTGCGGGAGGTGCTGATCACCGGCGGCCTGGCCCCGCTGCAGGGCCACCCGGACCGGGTTTACCGCGCCACCTTTTCCCGGGTCGCGACGCGCAATGCCGAATACTTTGCCCGCTACCCCCAGGACCGTGCCCGGGTAGCCAAAATTGTCCGGCATCTGGAGTCCGTAGCCGAGCTGTTGCCCACCGGTGAGCGGCTCACCCCGGAGCGGTTCCAGATGGTGGGCAATCTGCTGGGCGGCAACACGCGGGTGGATTCCCTGCACTTCCTGCTGGAGGATGCGTTTATCAGCACTGCCGACGGCGTCCGGCTGGCCGACGATTTCCTGGTCCAGGTGGGCGCGCAGGTCTCCCGCGCGGCCAACCCGCTGTATGCGCTGCTGCACGAGTCCATCTACGCCCAAGGGGACGCCTCAGGCTGGTCCGCCTGGCGGGTGCTGCAGGAACGCCCGGAGTTCCAGCCCTCCGCTGCCGAGCCGCTGCTGACCGGTGAAATGGTCTACCCCTGGTACTTTGAGCAGGATCCGGCGCTTGCCCCGCTGCAGCCGGCGGCGCAACTGCTGGCCGAACGTACCGACTGGCCGCCGCTCTATGACTCGGACCAGCTGGCCCGCAACACCGTCCCGGTGGCCGCGGCCGTGTATCGGGACGATATTTACGTCGACCACACGCTGTCCATGGAAACCGCCGGCGCGGTCAAGGGGCTGCAGGCATGGGAGACCTCCGATTACCACCACGACGGGATCACCGAGGACGGCGAGGCGATCTTCTCCCGCCTGCTGCGGATGGTCCGCACCCCCGCGTGACCCCCTACAACTACCCCGCCCTAAGTGCACGGAAACCCGTGTTTTCGTGCACTTAGCGCGGGACAGTTGGGACTTCTACTCGCCGTCGTCGGAGGCCCGACTGCTGTCCGCGGCCAGCCGGGCATCAATCTTCGCCTGCCGCGCTGCCGGGCTGAGCAGGCTGACGACGACGGCAACCACAATGGTGCCCACGATCACCGCGAGCGACAGGAAGGTGGGGATCTCGGGCGCCCACTCAATGTGCCGGCCGCCGTTGATGAAGGGCAGCTCGTTCACGTGCATCGCATGGAAAATCAGCTTCAGCCCGATAAAGCCCAGGATCACGGACAGCGCGTGCTTGAGGTAGACCAGCCGGGTCATCAGTCCGCCCAGCAGGAAATACAGCTGGCGCAGGCCCATCAGGGCGAAGATGTTCGCGGTGAAGACTATGAAGGCGCTCTGGGTCAGGCCGAAGATGGCCGGGATGGAGTCCACGGCGAACAGCAGATCCGTGACGCCGATGGTCAGGAACACGATCAGCATCGGGGTGAAAAGCTTCCGGCCGTCCACCACCGTCCGGAGCTTGGCGCCGTCGTACTGCTGGGACATCGGCAGGACGCGGCGCAGCCGCGAGATCAGTGCATTTTCCTTGACCTCTTCCTCATCCTCGCCGCTGTCCGTGGCCTGCTTGTACGCGGTCCAGAGCAGGAAGGCGCCGAAGACGTAGAAGACCCAGCTGAACTGCTCGATCACGATGGCCCCGAGCAGGATGAAGATCCCGCGCAGCAGCAGCGCGATGATGATGCCGACCATCAGCACGCCCTGCTGGAACTTCCGCGGCACCGTGAAGCGGGCCATGATGATGATGAAGACGAAGAGGTTGTCGATGCTCAGGCTGTACTCCGTCACCCAACCGGCGACGAACTGGCCGCCGAATTCCGGGCCGGTGAACACGAACATCAGCGCCGCGAAAACCAGCGCAAGGCCTACGTAGAAGGCCACCCACAGTCCGGCTTCCTTCATTGAGGGCTCGTGCGGGCGTTTCAGGACCAGCAGCAGGTCCAGGAGCAGGATGACGGCCAGGACGGCAAAGGATCCGACCTCAAAGAAGACAGGTAATTCAGGCACTTAAGGGGCCTTTCGCAGGGTACGGCTAACCGGAGTAAGTCTCTCCGCCGGCTTGCCGCCCGGGCCGTCTCCGGTCCTGGCTGCCATGCGCCGACTGCTACGCCCGGCAAGGCACCTGCGCCTTACGTGTTGACGTTCGTAGCACTTGGGATACTCCCCTACGTGTTTCCTATTCTAGCCCAGGTCCACACCACGCTGCGCGGCGGGCATCAGGCGTGTCCGGCCGAGCGCATCTGCCGCAGTTCCTTCTTCAGGTCCCCGACCTCGTCACGCAGCCGCGCCGCCAGCTCAAACTGCAGCTCCGCAGCGGCGGCGTGCATCTGCTGGGTCAGCTGGTCAATCAGGCCCAACAGATCCTCCGCCGGAGCAGCCGCCAGACCACCTGGCCTCACGTGCACGAGGCCCTTGACCCCGTCCTTGCCCCGGCCGTTCATTGCCGTCGCGAGCAACTCCTTAGTGTCAGCGTCCTCCCGCGCCAGGGAGTCTGTGATGTCCGCGATGCGTTTGCGCAGCGGCGTGGGATCGATACCGTGCGCGGTGTTGTATTCCACCTGGATGGCGCGGCGCCGGTTGGTTTCATCGATGGCGTGCGCCATCGAGTCGGTGATCCTGTCCGCGTACATGTGCACCTCGCCCGAGACGTTACGGGCGGCCCGGCCGATGGTCTGGATCAGCGAGGTGGACGAGCGTAGGAAGCCCTCCTTGTCCGCGTCAAGGATGCTCACCAGTGAGACTTCCGGGAGGTCCAGCCCCTCACGGAGCAGGTTGATGCCCACCAGCACATCGAAGGTACCCAGCCGCAGTTCGCGCAGCAGTTCCACCCGGCGCAGCGTGTCCACGTCCGAGTGCAGGTATTCCACCTTCACGCCATGGCCCAGCAGGTAGTCCGTCAGGTCCTCGGCCATCCGCTTGGTCAGGGTGGTGACCAGGACCCGCTCGTTCTTCGCGGTGCGGGTCCGGATTTCGCCCAGCAGGTCATCGATCTGCCCCTTCGTGGGCTTGACGACGACCTCGGGGTCGATCAGGCCGGTGGGGCGGATGATCTGCTGGACGAAGCCGTCGGACT
>DASYGM010000164.1:0-27379 GCA_035999715.1 Micrococcaceae bacterium
ATTTCGACGTCGATCACGGGGTAGGTGTTGCCGTCTTCCCACTCGATGGTCTTGTCCGAGCCGACCGTGGAACGGGTCAGGAACTTGGTGCCGGAGGCCAGGTCGTTGAATACGACCGGTGCGTACTTCGGGTGGGTATCAGTCTTCACGGTTTTGCCTTTGTTCAGTCGCCTGGATTTTGCCAGGCGGATATTTCCAGTCGGATTCATTTCCAGTCGGAATGGACAGGTGGCCACTGGGGCCAACTATTAATACTAGTCGCGGACGGGACTATCCCCAAATGCCCGAACCATTCCCACGGCGGTCAGGCCAGCACTGCGCCGCGGGCCAGGACCCGGACGGTGACAAGGACGGTGAACAGGCTGCCCGTCATGGTGGCCAGCTTCTCGAAAATTCCGCCGCTGCCGTGCGCCACCAGGCTTCCGTAGAGCGACAGCAGCGCCATCATGGTGACGGCGCTGAGCACGGCGTAGGCGGCCCAGCCCCGCCACTGCGGCTCGCGGCGGAAGCGGAGTGCCAGTACCAGCATGCCTGCCACCGTGGCGATCAGGCTGGCGTAGGAGACGGCGTTGTGGATGCTGCCCTGGTGATAGACGCCGGTGGCAATCAGCGCCGCGCCGGTGACCAGTTTGAGTGCCGGATACGCCCATGCTGCCCGGCCCGGGTCCAGGCTGGACCGCCAGCCCAAACCCGAGAGCAGGATCAGTGCCCCATAGGCCATGAAATTCGCGATCTGGATGGCTGCGCCGGGCCCGATGGCCAGATCGCTGATTGGCTGCGCCAGCGCGTTGTAGCCGGGGCGCAGCGCGCCATCCGCCACGTACGTGACGGGAAACAGCACCGCGCCCAGTAGGCCAGCACCCAAGAGTATTCGATGTATTCCGGAGCCCGGCACCGGTCCGGCCATGGTCCGGTTGCCGGCTCGAGGCTTCGTCGTGCGGGTCATCCCGTCATCCGGCCAGGCGTTTGAGCGTAACCAGTGCCTCATCGGCATGGGTTTCCATATCCGTTTCGCTGTTGATGACGTTGCGCAACACACGGTCAGCGTCGATGACAAAGGTGGACCGTTTGACCGGCAGCATCTTGGCCAGCATCTTGCGTTTGACCCCGAAGTAATCGCAGATATCGCCGTCGGAGTCGGACAGCAGGGGGAAACCGGCGCCGGTGTCGCGGGCGAAATGCTGCTGCTTGTCCACCGGATCGCGGCTGATGCCCACGGCCTGCGCGCCGACCGCGCGGAATTGGGAGGCAAGATCACGGAAGTGGCAGACTTCCCGCGTGCAGCCGCCGCTGCCGGCCAGCGGATAGAAGAACAGGACCACGGGTCCGGCCGCCAGGAATTCGCTGAGCCGGCGGGGCTTGCCGTCCTGGTCGGGAAGTTCAAAGTCCTCGACTGCATCGCCTATGCGCATCTTTCCACCCTACCCGGTGGGCCGTGCCTGAAGCCGGAGGACGCCGCCCTCCCCCGTGGCCGCTACCCTCCCCGGTTCGCCCAGGCTACGTCGGCGGCCTGCAGGCCCAGAAGGCCACGGCGCTGGCGGCAGCCACATTCAGGGAGTCGACGCCGGGCCGCATGGGAATTTTGACGGCGCAGTCCGCGGCGGCCAGCGTGTCCGGCCCAAGGCCCTCGCCCTCGGTGCCCAGAACCAGCGCCAGCTTCTCCACCCGCCGATCCGCCAGTTGGTCAAGATTCAGCGAATCCTCGGTCAGGGCAAGGGCTGCGGTGGTGAAGCCGTGCCGGCGTAGCTGGTCGATGCCCTCCGGCCAGGCATCGAGCCGGGCCCACGGGATCTGGAACACCGTGCCCATGCTGACCCGGATGCTGCGGCGGTACAGCGGGTCACCGCAGCGCGGACTGACCAGCACTGCGTCCACGTCCAGGGCGGCGGCGGAGCGGAAGATGGCGCCCAGATTGGTGTGGTCCACGATGTCCTCCAGCACCGCGATCCGACGGGCAGAGTCCAGCAGGGTCTCAACGGCGACCGGCGCGGGACGTTCCATCGCGGCCATGGCACCCCGGTGCAGATGGAACCCGGTGATGTCCTCCAGCACGCCGGGCGCGCCGACAAAGACGGGCACTTCCGGGTAGGCTGCCACCACGTCGGCAAGGTCATCCAGCCATTTGCGCGCCATGAAGAAGGACCGTGGGCGGTGCCCGGCGTCCAAGGCCCGGCGCAGCACACGGGAGCTTTCCGCGATGTACATACCCTCGGCCGGTTCCCGCAGTCTGCGGAGCTGGACATCGGTCAGGTGCGTGTAATCGCTGACCCGCGGATCCGCCGGGTCGGAGAGTTCGATGATCATCGGTGCCCCAAAGAGTCCGGAAGTACGGCGATCATCCTGCCGGTGATCATCAGTGCCCCACCAGTTTGGCGATCATGAAGTACAGTGCCACCACACCCAGGGTGACAATGACCAGCCGCAGCACCAATGGGGAGAGCCTGCGGCCTATCCGGGAGCCGATGAATCCGCCGATCAGCGAGCTCACGGCGATCAGCCCCACTACCGGCCAGACGATCTTGTCCCCGGCGAAGGACAGGTAGGAAATCGCGGCGATCAGGTTGACCGCCAGGGAAAGCACGTTTTTTACGGCATTTGCGTTCTGCAGGGTTCCGGACATGAAGATACCCAGGATGCCGACCAGCAGGATGCCCTGCGCCGCCACGAAGTACCCGCCGTACACGCCGGCGAAGTAGACCAGCGCGATCATGACCACCGTGTGCGAGCGGTGCGGAACGCCGTCGTTCTGCTCGGCGCGGCGTTTCACCCAACGCTGCAACTTCGGCTGGAGAAGCACCATGGCCAGCGCCAGCACAATCAGGAAAGGCGCCACCACGCCGAAGACAGAGGCCGGCAGGTGCAGCAGCAGGAACGCGCCGGTGATGCCGCCCAGCAGGGAAGCCGGCAACAGCCGCACCAGGTTGGCGCGCATGCCCACCAGCTCCTGGCGGTAACCCCAGACGCCGGCCGCCCCGCCGGCAATCAGGCCCATGGCGTTGCTGATGGTGGCCTTGACCGGGGCGTAGCCCAGCGCGATCAGGATGGGGAAGGTGACCAGAGTTCCGGAACCGACCACGGAGTTGATGGTTCCGGCCCAGAGGCCGCCAAGCAGGATGAAGACGGAGTGCAGCAGGTCCACAGGTTCAGCGGTTCCGGGGCCGGGCTAGCGGCGCGCGGTGGCGGAATAGCGCCCGGCGTTGCTGCTCACGCTCAACGGCAGGCCAAACGTCTCGCTGAGGTTGCCCTCGGTCAGCACCTCGGCCAACGGCCCCTGGGCAACCACTTCGCCGTCGCGCAGCAGCAGTGCATGCGTGAATCCCGGGGGCACTTCCTCCAGATGGTGGGTCACCAGCACCAGCGCCGGGGCGTCCGGATCCGCAGCCAGCTCGCTGAGCCGCCTCACCAGGTCCTCGCGGCCGGCAAGGTCCAGTCCGGCGGCAGGCTCGTCCAGCAGCAGCAGTTCCGGATCGCTCATCAGGGCGCGGGCAATCTGCACCCGCTTGCGCTCCCCCTCACTGAGCGAGGCGAAGGGCCGGTTCATGAACGTGGACATACCCCAGGCTTCCAGCAGGCGGAAGGCCCGGCGCTCGTCGTCGCGCTCATATTCCTCGCGCCAGCGGCCGGTCACGCCGTAGGCAGCGGTCACGACGACGTTGAGCACCTTCTCGTGCTCGGGGATCTGGTTGGCCAGGGCGGCCGAGGCCAGCCCGATCCGCGGCCTCAGTTCGAAGACGTCGACGGCGCCCAGCACTTCCTCGAGGATGCCGGCAACACCGGTGGTGGGGTGCATGCGCGCGCCGGCAATCTGCAGCAGCGTTGTTTTGCCGGCGCCGTTGGGGCCCAGGATCACCCAGCGCTGCCCCTCCTTGACCTGCCAGTCCACGTTGTCCAGCAACTTTTTCCTGCCGCGGACAACGCTCACACCGGCCAGTTCAAGAACATCACTCATAGCTCTAGACAGTAGGGCAAAATCGAGCCCGAACGCTAACCGCGGGACGCCCTCCGGCCCGTCGCGCCCGGACACAGGTATGACGGCGGCCCGGACGTGGCTGCCCGGTCGGGCAGCAGGCGCATCCGACGCCGGGACCGGGGGCTTCGTGGACTTCGTGTTGCGGGAGGTTGGGGGCTCCGCTGGCTAAACTGGTGGTTATGCCTGCCAACTTTTATGCGGTCAGCTCTGGGCTGACGCTCCCTCCCGCCGCCGTGGACCATGTGCGGGAGGTGCTGGCCCGCGGCGGTGCCCATCTGCTGGAGGAGAGCTTCGCGCCGGATGCCCGCTTTGCCGTCCACACCCTTGCCTTGGAGCTTGAGACCGACGGCGCCCATCCGGACGCCGCCCTGAACCGCCTGCGCCGCGAACTGGCCGCCGCCCCGCTGGCCGGGGTGGACACCGCCCTCGTGCCCGCACAGCTGCGCGGACCGGAGCGCAAGTTCATCATTATGGATGTGGATTCCACCCTGATCCAGCAGGAAGTCATCGAACTGCTGGCCGCGCACGCGGGGATGGAAGCGCAGGTCGCCGAGGTGACAGCGGCGGCGATGCGCGGCGAGCTGGATTTTGCGGCCAGCCTGCATGCCCGGGTTGCCACCCTGGCGGGGCTGCCGGAGAGCGTGCTGGCGGAGGTCGGCGCCAAGGTGAAACTGACCGACGGTGCGGAACGGCTGGTCCGGGAGGCCAAGGCCGCCGGGCATGTGGTGGCTGCGGTTTCCGGCGGCTTCCGCGAAATCCTGGCGCCGCTGGCGGAAAACCTGGGTCTTGACCATGCCCTGGCCAATGAACTGGAGATCGTGCACGGAGTGCTGACCGGCCGCGTGCTGGGCGACGTCGTCGACCGCGCGGCGAAGGCCGCCGCGCTGCGCCGCTGGGCCGCGGCCGAGGGAATCGATCTGGCCCACAGCATCGCGATCGGCGACGGCGCCAACGACCTGGACATGATGGCGGCCGCCGGGCTGGGAGTGGCGTTCAATGCCAAACCCGCCGTGCGCGAGGCCGCCGACGCGCAGATCAACATTCCGTTCCTGGACGTGGCGCTGCACCTGGCCGGGATCTAAGTCCTCAGGCCGTCCGTTCTGCACCGGATCCGCACCGGGCCGAAAGCCTTAGGCTCCCGCCGCCGTCGGACCTGCTGCTTACTCGCCCTGGAAGTAGTCCGCGCCGCCCACGTATTCCGTGTGGCCCGTTTCCACGTCCGCCGTTGCCATCCCGGCCACCTCGGCAGCGAACTCCTGCACCGAGTACAGCTTGCCCGCCTCCGCGCGGCGGGCCTCGATCGCGCCCGGATTGGCCCGGTCCAGCAGGGTCGCCGTGACGGTGCCCTCGATCATGTCCCCGGAGACCACCACCAGCGAAATCCCGTGGTCGGAGAGGCTGGGAATGAGCTCCCGGAGCGCATCCTCACCGGCGCGTTTGCTCCGGGCCACCGGCTCGTACTCCGGCATGGTGGGGACCTTGTCGATGAAGTGCGCCTGATGGCTGGTGACAAAGACCACCCGCGAACCTTCCGGCATGACCGGCACGGCGGTGTTGAGCATGTTCAGCTGCGCGTCGCGGTTCAGCTTGAGCGCGTAGTTCCCCTCGACGCCGGACTCCATGCCGCCGGAGGCGTTGAGCACCAGCACATCGAGGGAGCCGAAGTTCTCCATTGCCGCGCTGACCAGCGCCTGGACGCCCTCCTGCGTGGTCAGATCGGCGCCGACGGCAATGGCCCTGCCCCCGGCCGCCTCGATGTCCGCGACCACTTTGTTGGCCCGCGGCGCCTTCTGCCGGTAATTGACGACGACGGCGGCTCCCTGGCCGGCGAGCAGCTTCGCTACCTCCGCACCGATGCCGCGCGACGATCCTGTGACAATCGCCGTCTTTCCGTCCAGGGTCTTACCTTCTAGCTGTCCCATCTGTACCTCTTTCGATCAAGCAAGTGTGCGTGGACCTAAGTGCAGGTCCCGCGGCGGACCAACGAGCAATAGAAATGTGCGGGCGAGCGGTCAGTGTCCCATGCCAAGACCGCCGTCAACGGGGATCACGGCCCCTGAGATGTACGCGGCCTCGTCGCTGGCGATCCAGCGGACCACCTTGGCAACTTCGTCCGCCTCGGCGAACCGTCCGGCGGGGATGGTGGCCAGATACGTTTTCTGGGTGTCCTCCGGCAATTCAGCGGTCATATCGGTGTTGATAAAGCCCGGCGCTACCACGTTGGCGGTAATGCCCCGCGAGCCCAATTCCCTGGTCAACGACCGGGCGATGCCCAGCAGTCCCGCCTTGGACGCGGAATAGTTGATCTGTCCCGGCGCTCCATACAGGCCTGACACCGAGGAAATGAGCACCACCCGGCCCTTGCGCAGCCGGATCATCCCCCGGGAGGCACGCTTGATGACGCGGAACGCGCCGGTCAGGTTGGTGTCGATCACGGAGGTGAAGTCTTCCTCGCTCATCCGCAGCAGCAAGGTGTCCTTGGTGATGCCGGCATTCGCCACCAGCACCTCCACCGGGCCGTGGGCCGCTTCGACAGCGGTGAAAGCAGCGTCCACCGAGGCCTCATCTGTTACGTCCGCCCGCACGCCGAGGATGCCCTCCGGAAGGTGGGTTTCGCTGCGGTAGGTGACCGCCACTTTGTCCCCGTTGGCCAGGAAGGCCTTGGCGATGGCCAGGCCAATGCCGCGGTTTCCGCCCGTGACCAAGACGCTGCGTCCGGTTGAAGCCTCAGAATTCACTGCTGTCATTTATTTCCTCCGTGATCGTTTCCGGATTGAATCTTATCGGCCAATCGTTAAACAGGGAGAGGATCAGTGGTTACGGGCTCGTTTCCAGCGGAAGCGACCGTCGCTTCCAGCCGAATTGGCAGTCACCACCTGGGGCAGCATCGGTGCTCTGCCCGGAGTCCGCCCCGGGTCTTTTTGGCCCAATGCTGCGGCGGTGACAGAATGGGAAGGGTCTTGGGAGCGTGATGAAAAACAGAGCAACAGCAGATTCGGCCGGCACGCCGGCCGATCCGGCGGATGCCTACAACATCACCGATGCCCCGGTGGCCCATTCGGATGAGATGCACCAGCGGTTGGTCAAGTACTCACTGACCATGGGCATCCGCATGGTCTGCCTGATTCTGGTGTTTGTCCTGGACGGTTGGTTGAAGATTATCGCGATGGCCGGTGCCGTCTTCCTGCCGTGGATTGCCGTCGTTATTGCCAACGCCGGCAGCGACACCACCAATGAGCACGCGGGGGCGCTGCTGGACCAACTCCCACAGGCTGAACTGGAGGCGCCGCGGCCGGCCGACCCGGACGGCGACGTGGTGCAGGGCGAAGTTGCAGATGAGGCCGGAGGGTCCGCCGTCGTGCCATGGAGCGGAAACCCTGCAGAGCCATCGGATGGACGTGCTGAGGGCCCATCGAAGGGGCGCCGCGGGTCCGGCACGGACACCAACCACAGGAATGGCGGGATGGCATGAATCTGCTGGACATGCTTGACGGCAAGGCCAGTCCTCCTGAGGCGGTGTGTTCCCGCAAGGGCTGCGGCAACGCTGCCAGTTCCCAACTGCTCTGGAACAACCCCAAAATCCACACCCCGGAGCGGCGTAAGATCTGGCTGGCGTGCGATGAGCATGTGGGGTGGCTGGAGGATTATCTGCAGGCCCGGGCCCTGTGGTGTATGACGCTGCCGCTGGTTGCGGCCGAAGGTACGGACGGATAGCGCGTGCGGGCATACAAATTTCTCTTCACCGGAAAGTGGATGGGCTACCTTCTGCTGGCCGCCATCTTTGCCACCGTCTGCGTGGGTCTCGGCTTCTGGCAGATGAGCCGCCGCACCGAGGTGCTGGCGGACATCGCCAAGATCAACAACAATTACTCCGCTCCCCCGCTGAGCTATCAACAGGCCCGTCCGCAGTTTGAAAAACTCGATCCCGGCAAGGAATGGAGCCAGGTTTCGCTCACCGGAACCTATGACATCGCCGGACAGCGCGTGGTCCGCAACCGGCCGCTGAACGGACAGCCGGGTTACGAGGTGGTGGTGCCGCTGAAACTGGCCGACGGCGAATCGGTGATCATCGACCGCGGATGGCTGCCGATCGGTGACAAGGAAGGAGGCCGCCCGGACTCCATACCGGAGCCCGCCTCCGGTGAGGTCACCGTCGTCGCTCGTCTGAGGCCTGCGGAGCCCCAACTGCAGCGCGGGGCGCCCACCGGCCAGCTCGCCTCGATTGAGCTGACCGGCTATGCGAAGGAACTCGGCTACCCGTTGATGACCGGTGCTTACGGTCAGCTGGCCAGCGAGTCCCCGGCCGCCGCCACGAACCCCGTAGCGTTCCCAATGCCTTCCGTTGATGAGGGTCCGCACCTCAGTTACGAGATGCAGTGGTTTGCCTTTGCCCTCCTGTTCTTTGTTGGCTACGGTTACGCGGCCCGGCAGCAGGCCCTGGCCGATATCTACGCGCTGGAGGATGCGGAGGCCGAGGACCAGGAGGAGATCTACGGCCGGGGTTCGGCTTTCCAACCCAAGCGGAAGGCGCCCGTCCGGTCGAACAGCCGCCGGGGAAAACGCACCACCGCCGAGGAAGAGGAAGACGCGCTGTTGGACGCCCAGGGATTCTAGAGCGCCACGGCGAGGTCTAGACTGCTGGGGTGTGTGATGAACCAATCCAGAACGTCAAAAACGCCCTGTCCAATGCGGGCGCCGAAGACACCGTCACCCTCTTCGACGAGAGCGTTCCCACCGCCGCAGCTGCTGCCCAGGCGCTGAACTGCGAGGTCGGTGCCATCGCCAACAGCCTCGTCTTCGACCTTGAGGGCAAACCGCTGCTGATCCTGGCCAGCGGGGCCGCCAAGGTCAATACCAATCTGGTCTCCGCACTGCTGGGCGTCGGCAAGATCCGGCGGGCCAGCCCAGCTTTTGTCCACGAGCACACCGGCCAGCAGGTGGGCGGGGTTGCGCCGGTGGGACACCCGGAGAAGATACCGACCATCCTGGACTCCTCGCTGGAACAGTACCCGCTGCTCTGGGCCGGTGCCGGCGAGCATAACGCGATGTTTTCGATCAGCTATGAGGAACTCCAGCGCATCACTGATGCCCGGCCCACGCAGGTCCGGTAGGCCCCCGTGGCCGTGGCGGGCCTCAAGGCCAAGCTCGCCGGCCGGCCGGCCGAGGACGTCACCAACGTCGAACTCTTCTTTGACCTGGTCTTTGTTTTTGCCGTCACCCAGCTGACCTCGTTGGTGCGCCATGACTCTGCCCTGACCGGGCAGGGCCTCACCGGTCTGGGCCAAGCCGTGCTGGTACTGGGCCTGCTGTGGTGGATGTACGACGGCTACATCTGGCTGACCAACGCCGTCCGACCGGATTCGCTGGCGCCCAAGCTGGTGATGTTCGGGGCGATGGCCGCTTTCCTGGTGCTGGCCCTGGCCATCCCGCAGGCGTTCGGCTCAGCCGGGATGATATTCGCGGTGGCCTTCCTGATGGTGGTGGTGCTGCACGGTTTGCTGTTCATGGCCGCAGGAGTGCCGGAAGTGATCCAGTCGATGCTGCGGGTGCTGCCGTTTAATCTGGCGGCCGGCATGCTGGTGCTCCTGCCCTGCTTCTTCCGGGACTGGCCGCGCTGGCCCTTTTGGCTGGCCGGCGCGGCAGTGCTGATTTTCCACGGCCTGACGGCGCGGCGGAGCGGCTACCGGATCCAACCAGCGCATTTCGTGGAGCGCCATGGGCTTCTCATCATCGTTGCGCTCGGCGAGTCGGTGGTGGCGGTGGGCGCAGGCGCTTCCACGGCGTCACCCGATCCCGGTGTCGTCGCCGCCGCGGTGCTGGGCCTAGCGGTCAGCATGGGGCTCTGGCTGAACTACTTCAACTTGCCCTACCTGATCGCCACAGCCGCGCTGGAACGAGTCTCCGGTTCCGCGCGGTCCGGGCTGGCGTTCTATATGGGAGTCACCCATTTTGCGATGATTTTAGGCATCGTGCTGCTGGCCGCGGGTATCGAGGGCGTCATCTCACGGCTGGGACAACCCGGCGGCGGCATGGTCCCCTGGCTGCTCGCCGGCGGCGTCACGCTATTCCTGGCGGGTACCTTGGAATTCCGGCGCTCACTCGGTGGCGGAGGGACCGGGTGGCGGTTGGCGGGCTGCCTGGCAGCTTTGGCGTCCGCATTGTGGGGGCTGGCTGTTTCCGAGGCGCTTCAACTGGTGTGGCTGGTGCTGGTGCTGGCCGCTGTCGCGGGGGCGACGGCGGCCCGGCGGCGGTCCGGCGGCGGTCCGGCGCGAGCGTAGCTACGCGAGCGTGATCAGGTCCAGGTAGTCCTCATTCCAGAGGTCCTCCACTCCGTCCGGAAGCAGCACGACGCGCTCCGGATTCAGCGCCTCCACGGCGCCTTCATCGTGGCTGACCAGGACGACGGCGCCGCTGTAGTTGCGCAGCGCGCCCAGGATCTCGGCGCGGCTGGCGGGGTCCAGGTTGTTCGTCGGCTCGTCCAGCAGCAACACGTTTGCGGAGGACGCCACGATGGTGGCCAGCGCCAGCCTCGTTTTTTCGCCGCCGGAGAGCACACCGGCTGGCTTGTCGACGTCGTCGCCGGAGAACAGGAAGGAGCCCAGGATCCCCCGGACCTCCGCGTCGTTCATGTCCGGGGCGGAGGAGCGCATGTTTTCCAGAACGGTGCGCTTGGTGTCCAGGGTTTCGTGCTCTTGGGCGTAGTAGCCCACCTTGAGCCCGTGTCCGGGGGTGACGGTGCCGGTGTCCGGCTTGTCCACGCCGGCCAGCATCCGCAGCAGGGTGGTCTTGCCGGCACCGTTGAGGCCCAGGATGACCACCTTGGACCCGCGGTCGATGGCCAGGTCCACATCGGTGAAAATCTCCAGCGAACCGTAGGCCTTACTCAGCCCCTCCGCCGTCATCGGCGTCTTGCCGCAGGGGGCGGGTTCGGGGAAGCGCAGGGCCGCCACCCGGTCCTGGGCACGGACTTCCTGCAGCCCGGTGAGGAGCCGCTCGGCCCGCTTGGCCATGTTTTGGGCGGCGACGGCCTTTGACGCCTTGGCCCGCATCTTGTTGGCCTGGTCCATCAGGACGCCGGCCTTCTTTTCCGCGTTGGCCCGCTCGCGCTTGCGCGCACGCTCGTCCGTTTCCCGCTGCTCCTGGTACTTCTTCCAGCCCAGGTTGTACTGGTCGATCGTGGCCCGGTTGGCGTCCAGATGGTAGACCTTGTTGACCGTGGCCTCCAGCAGTTCCACGTCGTGGCTGATCACGATCAGGCCGCCCTGGTGGTTCTTCAGGAAGTCCCGCAGCCAGGAGATGGAGTCGGCGTCCAGGTGGTTCGTGGGCTCGTCCAGGAGCATTGTTTCGGCACCGGAAAACAGAATCCGGGCCAGTTCCACGCGGCGGCGCTGGCCGCCGGAGAGGGTCTTCAGCGGCTGGTTCAGGATCCGGTCCGGCAGAGCCAGGTTGGAGGATATCGCTGCCGCCTCAGCCTCCGCCGCGTAGCCGCCGTTGCTGAGGAATTCGTGTTCGATCCGGTCGTACCGACCCATTGCCTTGTCCCGTACAGCCGGATCATCGCTGGCCATTTCCAGCTCGGTGGCCCGCAGTTTGCCGATCACGGTGTCCAGGTTGCGCGCGGAAAGAATGCGGTCGCGCGCCAGCTGCTCCATGTCCGGCGTGCGTGGGTCCTGCGGCAGGTAGCCGATCTCCCCGCTGCGGGTAACCTTGCCTGCGGCCGGCAGACCCTCACCGGCCAGCACCCGGGTGAGCGTCGTCTTGCCGGCACCGTTGCGGCCCACCAGGCCGATTTTGTCCCCCTTGTCGATGCGGAAGGACACTTCGTCCATGAGCAGGCGCGCCCCGGCGCGTAACTCAAGGTCTTGGACGGTAATCAACGTAGTAGCCTTTCACAAAGCGGATGCAGGCCGGCAGGCCGGAAGAATGGCGGCCAAAGAAAGCCCCATCCATTCTACCGGGACCATGGCCGGGTTTTTCGCAGCGGCCACCGCTGGATTACTTACAGGAGTACGTGCAGTAGGGAGCCCGGGAATGAATGGGTAGGATTTTTCCTGCCATGGACAACCAACCGGACAGCACCAACGAGAGTGGAGCGATGAGCAATTCCGACCTGAAACCAACCCAGGCCGCCAATAGCAACAACGGTATCCTCCCCCGCCGCCGGCGCCGCTGGTCCGCCAGCGACCTGGCGCTGATCGCTGTCTTCGCAGCACTGGTAGCGGCTTCCATCGCTGTCCCCGGCATCCCGGTGGGCCCGCTGGGTGTACCTATCACCTTGCAGACGCTGGCCGTAGCCCTGTGCGGCCTGGTCCTGGGCTTCGGCCGCGGCACCGCGGCAGTTTCCCTGTATGTGCTGCTGGGGCTGGTGGGACTGCCCATCTTCAGCGGTTTCCGCGCCGGTCCGGCCATCCTGGCTGGCCCCTCCGCCGGCTACATCATCGGCTTCATTCTGGCCACGGCCGCCGTCGGCGCCCTGGCGCCCTGGGCGCTGCGCCGCCGGGGAAAGGGCTTCTGGCTCTTTGCTGCTGCAACCGTGGGCATGCTGATTGTGCACGGCTGCGGGGTGCTGGGGTTCATGGCCAAGGGCATGGGCTTCTGGCCGGCGGTCGTGGCTGACGCGGCCTACTACCCCGGTGACATCATCAAGAACGTGCTGGCCGTAGCGGTGGCGCTGAGCCTGCACCGCGCTTTCCCGGACATTCTGCTGCACCGCCGGAAGTGAGCCGGATCCAGCTTGACGCCGCCTCCGTCACCCTGGAGACGGCGGACGGCAGGAACCGGACCATCCTGCAGCCCCTCAGCCTGGACCTCACCGAACAGCGCATCGCCGTCATCGGCGCCAACGGATCCGGCAAGTCCACGCTGCTGCGCCTGCTCAACGGCCTCTTGCTCCCCAGCACCGGCACCGTGACCGTCAACGGGCTGGATACAGCCGCGCAGGGCCGGGCCGTGCGCCAGCAGGTGGGTTTCGTCTTCACCGACCCGCTCTCCCAGCTGGTCATGCCCACGCCGCTGGAAGACATTGAGCTCTCGCTGCGCCGGCTCCACCCCTCCGCAGCGTCGCGCCGGAGCGCAGCGCTGGAAGTCCTGGACGGATTCGGGCTGGCCGCCTTGGGCAGCAACAGCGTCTATGAACTGTCCGGCGGCGAACGGCAGCTGGTCGCCCTGGCCACCGTCCTGGCGGTCAGGCCGCAGGTGCTGGTAATGGATGAACCCTCGACCTTGCTGGACCTGCGCAACACCCGACTGCTGCGCGAGCGGCTGTCCCTGCTGCCCCAGCAGCTGGTCATCTCGACCCATGATCTGGAGTTGGCGCAGGACTGTGAGCGGGCTCTGGTGGTCGACGGCGGCGCGGTCGCCTTTGACGGCCCAGCCGCCGACGCCGTGGAGCACTACCGGCAGCTGGCGCTGTGACGTCGCTCCGTGCGGCCCAATGCGCCGCCCGCCCAGCCCATGGTGAAGCCTGCCCAGCCAGCGGTGACGCCGGCCGGGTCAGGCTGGGGATGCACTAATGCGCGGCCATGCCCACCTGATTGCCGCCTACCATCCCGGCAGCTCGTTGGTGCACCGGGCGCCGCTGTGGCTCAAAGCTGCGCTGCTGCTGGCCGTCGCCGTCGCCTGCTTCGCCATCCCCAACCCGTACGCCAGCAGCGCCGCGCTGGCCGCCGTCGTCGTCGCCCATCTCAGCGCGGGACTGCCGCCGGCGCGGCTGTGGAAACCCATCCGGCTGATGCTGGTGTTCCTGCTGCTGATCGGCGGCTATCAGTGGTGGCAATCCGGTCCGCTGACGGCTTGGCGCGTCGTAGCCGGCATCCTCGCCACCGTGCTGGCCGCCAATCTCCTCACGGCCACTACCGAGCTGGAGCGTCTGCTGGACGGACTCGCCGGACTTATTGTGCCGCTGCGCCGGTTTGGCGCCGACCCCGAGCGCTTCGCGCTGACGGTATCGCTCATGCTGCGCAGCATCCCCTTTGTCATCGGCGCGTTCGACGACGTCCGCGACGCCGCGCGGGCCCGTGGTCTGGAGCGGAATTTGCGCGCCCGCACGCTGCCGGTCATGATCGCCACCGTCGCCTATGCCCGCCAGACCGGCGAGGCGCTGGCCGCCCGTGGCCTGGGCGAGGCCGAGGACTGAACCGGGGCCGGTTGGCGGAACGGTCGCTCACCGAACCGTGCTGCTCACTGAACCGTCCCGTTCGGTGAGCAGGAACATGTTCTGCTCACCGAAGGCCGGTGCTCGCTGCGCAGCTTCGTACCCTCAGAGCCGTTCCCAGCGGAACAGGGTGGAAATGCCCATCCCGCCTGCGATGCTGACCATGGCCAGCGCGGTCTGTCCCTCGATCTGGCTCGTCCGCGCCTGCGCGAAGAGCCGGGTCACCAGCACGGCCCCGGAGGCGCCGTACGGATGTCCCAGCGCCAGCGCCCCGCCCTGGGCATTAATCTTTTCCGGCCCGATCCCCAGCAGGTCCAGCACCGCCAGCACCTGGGCCGCGAAGGCCTCGTTGAACTCGATCAGCCCGACGCTGTCCAGGCCCAGACCCGTGCGGTGCAGCAGCTCGATGGTGGAGGCGGCGGCACCGACGCCCAGGTAGGCCGGCTCGGTGCCGCTAACCGCGCTGTCCACGAACACCAGTCCTTCATCCGCGCCGAGCTCCCGGGCCTTCGCGCGGCTGGTCACGACGACGGCGCAGGCCCCATCGCTGTACGGGCAGGAATTTCCCGCGGTCACCGTCCCGTTCGGCACGAACGCTGCCGGGAAGCGGGCCAGCAGTCCCGGCGTCAGCCGGCGTGGCCCCTGGTCGGCGGCCAGCGGAAGCAGGTCGGCGGTGTCCAGCAGCTCGTCGTCAAAGGCTCCGGCGGTCTGGGCTGCGAGGGCGAGCCGGTGGCTGCGCAGGGCAAATTCGTCCTGCCGTTCCCGGCTGATGCCGTACCGGTTGGCGACATTCTCCGCCGCGGTGCCCACATCCGGATCGCCCAGCCATTCCGGCGCAAACTGCGCGCGCTCGTAAAAGTCGAGGCCGCCGTCGGGCATCCGGTGTGCCCGTGCGGGTGCGGTGCTGATGCTCTCCACCCCGCCCGCCAGGTACGCATCCCCGGCTCCGGCCGCGACCAGGCGGGATGCCAGCACGATCGCCTCCAGGCCGGACCCGCACTGCCGGTCCACCGTCAGGCCGGGAAGCTGCACCGGCAGACCAGCGGTCAGCGCAGCCAGCCGGGCCACGTTGCCCCCGCCACCCACGGCGTTGCCCATGATGACGTCGCTGAGCTGGTCCGCGGTCAGTCCGGCGTCGGCCAGCACCTGGTGCAGCACCGGCGCCAGCAGCTCGTGCGCGCGGACATCCTTGAACACTCCTCCGGCGCGGCCGATGGCGGTCCGCCGTGCCGCGATGACCACCGGCTGCCGGTCAGCTGAGTCGGCGGACACGCGCATCCTTCCCTGCGATCCAGTCGGCCAGCAGGCGACGGCTGATCTTGCCGCCGGCGGTGACCGGCAGCTCGCGCAGGGCAAAGTAGGCAGCGGGCCGTTTGTGTGCCGGCAGCAACTGGCGTGCACTGGTCCGGAATGCTTCTGCCCCAGGAGCATTGGCCCGCGAACCCTGCTTCTGGGGCAGCAGGGCGGCGACTATTCTGTGGCCGCGGTAGCCGTCGGCCACACCCGTCACGATGGCTGTCTCCACGCCGGGCAGGTCCTGCAGGGCCAGTTCGATCTCATGCGGGTAGACGTTGTGCCCGCCGGACACCATCATGTCCGAGCGCCGGCCTAGGAAATGCAGCACGCCGTCCAGGTCTTGGAAGCCCTGGTCCCCCACCGTGCACCAGTCCCCGTCGCGGCTGAAGGCAAGCCCGTCGTCGCCCCAGAGGTAGCCGTTGCTGACCAGGTCGCTGCGCGCGTAGATGGTGCCGGGGCAGCCGGCTGCCAGCTCGGCGCCCTGGCCGTCGCGGACCATCAGCCGGACGCCGGGAAAGGCACGGCCGACGGCGGTTGCTACCTGGCTGTCGGGACGGTCCGGTTCCAGCCGGGTCGCGGCGAGGAAGCCGAGCTCCGAGGCACCGTAATATTCGAAGATGGTGGCGTTGGGCGCCCAGCGACGCGCTGCTGCGAGGGTCTGCGGACCGAGTTTGGCCCCGGCGCTGATGATGGACGCGATGCCCGCGCCAGTGGGTGCGCCCGCACCTAGGCCGGCGCCGCGTTCGGCGATCATCCTCAGCATGGTGGGGACGACCACCAGGCGGGTCACCGCGCTTTCGTTGATGGCGCGGTAAACGCCGGCCAGATCGAAGGACGGCAGCGTCATGAACGGGGCGCCGGCGTAGAGGCATTCGGAGAGCGCGTACAGGTTCAGGCTGGCGGAGAGCGGACCGGGGGCCAGGGTCACATCCTGCTGTGCCAGACCGAAATAGGCGATGCTGCGGTCAAAGGAGCGTTGCCAGGAGATCCTGCTGCGGCTGAATCCCTTGGGCACCGCGCTGGTGCCCGAGGTCAGTCCGACCAGGAACGGCGATGCCGCCGGCCCGTCTTCCAGCAAAGTAGTCAGCGCCCGTTGGGGCTCTGTCGCGGTACCTACCGCCTGCAGCTGCTGGTCCACGGCCTGCCTTTGCACTGCCGGCCAGGTCGGGTCCAGCACCGCGCAGCGCCGCTCCCCCGCCACTGCGGCGGCGAACCGGGCCACCAGTTCGACGGAATTTGGCTGGCACAGCGTCGTGACGCCGCCCGCTTCAGGCAGCATCGCCGTCGCGCTTTCCACAAGCTCCGCAAAGGAAAGTTCCGCCCCGCCGACGCGGACGGCGGTCCCGTCCGGTTGTTGCCGCGCCCAGCGCTGCAGTCGGTCAAGAAATGGCATGCATTCAAGCCTAGGCGATCAGCCGCCCCACACCCTGTTGAGTGTGGACATCAGCCCCTAAATTCACTCTTCGAAGGGGCAGATGTCCACACTCAACAGGGGGCAGGAGGGGCGGTGAGGGACTAGATGTTGAAGCCGAGGGCCCGCATCTGGTCGCGGCCGTCGTCGGTGATCTTCTCCGGGCCCCACGGCGGCATCCACACCCAGTTGATCCGCCACTCGTCCACCAGGCCGCCGATGGCCTGCTCCACCTGCTCCTCGATGACGTCCTGCAGCGGGCAGGCAGCCGTCGTCAGCGTCATGTCCAGCAGCAGGGCGCCGTCGTCGGCGTAGCGCAGGCCATAGAGCAGACCCAGGTCCACCACGTTGACGCCGAGTTCGGGGTCGATGACGTCCTTGAGCGCCTCCTCGACATCCTCAAGGCTGGTCTGCGCCGGGTTGGCGGGGCTGGTATTGGTCTCAGTCATGATTCCTTCTTAGGCTGTTTTTCCAGGCCTTGCGGCACTTCTTAGGACTGGCCGCTTATGCCTGGCCGGCGACGGCGGGCAGGAAGCGGTCGTAGCCCTCGTCCTCGAGGCGGTCGGCCAGTTCCGGGCCGCCCTCTTCGGCGATACGGCCATCGACGAAGACGTGGACGAATTCAGGCTTGATGTAGCGCAGGATCCGCGTGTAGTGCGTGATCAGCAGCGTGCCCAGGTTGCCGCCCTCGTTGGCGCGGTTCACGCCCTCGGCCACAACCTTCAGGGCATCCACGTCCAGGCCGGAGTCGGTCTCGTCCAGGATGGCGAACTTCGGTCCGAAGAGTTCCAGCTGCAGGATCTCGTGGCGCTTCTTCTCGCCACCGGAGAAGCCCTCGTTGACGTTGCGCTGGGCGAACTCCGGCTCGATCCGCAGCTGGGACATGGCGGCCTTGACGTCCTTGGTCCAGGTGCGCAGGCTCGGTGCGGTGCCGTCGATGGCGGTCTTGGCGGTGCGCAGGAAGTTGGTCATGGTAACGCCGGGGATTTCCACCGGGTACTGCATGGCCAGGAACAGGCCGGCGCGGGCGCGCTGGTCCACGGTCATCGTCAGGACGTCCTCGCCGTCCAGGGTGATGGAGCCGTGGTCCACAATGTAGCGCGGGTGCCCGGCGATGGTGGAGGCCAGGGTGGACTTGCCGGAGCCGTTGGGGCCCATGATGGCATGCGTCTCGCCCGTGCTGATGGAAAGGCTGACGCCCTTGAGGATCTCTTTTTTGCCCTGTTCCGTCTCGATGCTGACGTGCAGGTCCTTGATTTCCAGAGTAGACATACTCTTCTTTCTCCTTGTTTAAGCTTCAAGTTCCGGGGTTGCGACCCCGTTCAGGATGGTGCGGACGTCCACGTAGACGTCGTCGCCGTCGAGGCTGAGTGCAAAGACCGGGACCGGCTCGTAGGCCGGCAGGGTCAGTGGTTCCCCGGTGCGCAGGTCGAAGGTGCTGCCGTGGGCCCAGCACTCGATGGTGCAGCCCTCCACATCGCCCTCGCTGAGCGAGATCTCCGCATGCGAGCAGGTGTCCCCGATCGCGTGCAGATTTCCCTCCGAGTCCTTCACAATGGCCACTGGGTAGTCGTCGATCTCGATGCGCAGCGCGCTCTTGACCTCGACGTCCCCCACTTTGCAGACCAGCTCTCCGGCGGGGGGTGTCATCAGAGCGACCCGGCGTTCAGCTCGCGTTCGACGGCGTCGCGGAGCCGCTCCTCCAGGGCCGGCACCTTGATCTGCTGGATGATTCCGTTCAGGAACCCGCGCACCACCAGCCGGCGGGCGACGTCCTCGGGGATGCCGCGGGCCTGCAGGTAGAAGAGCTGCTCGTCGTCGAACCGTCCGGTGGCGCTGGCGTGCCCGGCGCCGAGGATCAGCCCGGTCTCAATCTCCAGGTTCGGCACCGAGTCGGCGCGCGCACCCTGGGTCAGGATCAGGTTCCGGTTCATCTCATAGGTGTCGGTTCCTTCGGCTTCCTTGCGGATCAGCACGTCGCCGACCCACACGGAGTGTGCGTCCTGGCCCTGCAGCGCGCCCTTGTAAGTGACCCGGGACTTGCAGTTGGGCACCGCGTGATCCACGAAGAGCCGCTGCTCAAAGTGCTGTCCGGCATCGGCAAAGTACAGACCGTACATCTCCACGTCGCCGCCGGGGCCGGCAAAGCGGGTGGAAGGGGTGATGCGCACCAGGTCCCCGCCCAGGTTGATGACCACGTGCTTGATCTTCGCGTCGCGGCCCACCTTGATCTGCTGCGAGCTGGCATGCACGGCCCCGTCCGCCCAGTCCTGGATGCTGACCACGGTGAGCTGGGCGCCCTCATCGAGAACGATCTCGACGTTTTCGCTGAGCACGGCGGAGCCGCGGTGGTCCAGCACGACGACGGCACGCGAGGAACGCTCGGCGTGCACCAGCAGGTGGCTGGCCGCCGGGGCGTCACCCGCGCCGGTCAGCGTCAGGGTGATGACCTGGTCTTCCGCGGCGCCGTCGAACTCCGCCGGGATGGTCAGCACGGTGGCCTCGCGGAAGGCTTCCCACGCGGCGGCCGAAACGCGGTCCTCCGGGATGCCTGCGGTGCCGATCCGGGCATCGCTGCGGGCTACGGTTTCCAGTACGACGGCGTCCGGCTTGGCCACCGCAACGAGCGGGGCTGCGCCGTCGAGCTGCACGCCGTTGGCACCGGCACGCTCCAGGCCGCGCAGCCTTTTGAGCGGGGTGAACCGCCAGTCCTCTTCACGGCCGGTGATGGCCGGGAAGTCCGCGGACCGGTAGGAGGTGAGCCGCCCGGCGCGGGAGCTGTCCGGAATGCCCACGCCGCCGCCGTGGCTGTGCGCCTTGGCCGCGGCCCCGCCCAGCGGGCCGCTGGAGGGGTTGATCTGGTTCAGGCTCTCGCCCTCTTCGGTGAAACCGTCGATCACCGCGCGCTTCTGTCCGGTCAGGGTGATCCCGCTCGGTGCACCTACGCGTGCCTTGTCTTGCACTGCTTCTTGTACAGCGTTGTCTGTGACCTCAGGCATTAACCGACGGCCCCTTCCATCTGGAGTTCGATCAGGCGGTTGAGCTCTAGGGCGTACTCCATTGGGAGTTCGCGGGCGATCGGCTCAATGAATCCCCGGACAATCATCGCCATGGCCTCATCCTCGGGCAGGCCGCGGGACATCAGGTAGAACAGCTGTTCCTCGCTGACCCGGGAGACCGTTGCCTCGTGGCCCATGGTCACGTCGTCCTCGCGGACGTCAACGTACGGGTACGTGTCGGACCGGGAGATGGTGTCCACCAGCAGCGCATCGCAGCGGACCGTGTTGGCCGAGTGCGTGGCACCCTCGCGGACCTGGACCAGGCCGCGGTAGGCGGAGCGGCCGCCACCGCGGGCCACGGACTTGGAGATGATGGAGGACTTGGTATTGGGTGCAATGTGCACCATCTTGGAACCGGTGTCCTGGTGCTGGCCCTCGCCGGCGAAGGCGATGGACAGGGTCTCTCCCTTGGCATGCTCGCCCACCAGATATACGGCCGGGTACTTCATGGTCACCTTGGAACCGATGTTGCCGTCGATCCACTCCATGGTGGCGCCTTCGTGCGCTATGGCACGCTTGGTGACCAGGTTGTACACGTTGTTGGACCAGTTCTGGATGGTGGTGTAACGCACCCGCGCGTTCTTCTTGACCACAATCTCGACGACGGCCGAGTGCAGCGAGTCGGAGGTGTAGATCGGCGCCGTGCAGCCCTCGATGTAGTGCACGTAGCTGTCCTCGTCGGCAATGATCAGGGTCCGCTCGAACTGGCCCATGTTTTCCGTGTTGATCCGGAAATACGCCTGCAGCGGGATCTCGACATGCACGCCCTTGGGGACGTAGACGAAGGATCCGCCGGACCACACGGCCGTGTTCAGGGACGCGAACTTGTTGTCCCCCACCGGAATGATGGTGCCGAAGTATTCCTGGAAGATCTCCGGATGCTCCCGAAGCGCGGTGTCCGTGTCCAGGAAGATGACGCCCTGGGCGGCAAGGTCCTCGCGGATCTGGTGGTAGACCACCTCTGACTCGTACTGGGCCGCGACGCCGGAGACCAGGCGGCTGCGCTCGGCTTCCGGGATTCCGAGCTTTTCATACGTGTTGCGGATATCCTCCGGCAGGTCCTCCCACGATTTGGCCTGCTTCTCGGTGGAGCGGACAAAGTACTTAATGTTGTCGAAATCGATGCCGGAGAGGTCAGCGCCCCAGGTCGGCATCGGTTTGCGGTCAAAGTACTTCAGGCCTTTCAGACGCAGGTCGAGCATCCACTCCGGCTCGTTCTTCTTCCCGGAGATATCCCGGACCACTTCCTCGCTGAGGCCGCGGCGGGCGTTCGCACCGACGTCGTTCTTGTCGGACCAGCCGAAGGCATAGTTGCCAATGCCTTCCAGTTCCGGATTCTTTTCCAGTATGTGGGAAATGGTGGTATCAGGAACGGCCGTCTCGCCAATGCCTACATCCTGTGCTATTTGATCCGTCATCATGGCCTTTCTTGCTGATGGTTGGACACTTCGGTTTCCATGGAGGCCTTGCTTCCCGCCGGGGTGGAAGTTCCCACCCTGACTGCGGCACTGCCGGTTGGTGCAGACCTGCCGGTTGGTATGTGAGTGGTGCAAACGTGGCCGCCGCTGGCCAGCGTGGAGAGCCTGCGCACATCCACGCCCAGCAGCCGCGAGAACATCTGCGTTTCCGCCTCGCAGAACTGCGGAAATTCGGAGGCGAGTTCCTGTACCGGACAGTGGCCCTGGCACAGCTGCTCCGCGGACAGGGCGGAGGGACTCCTGACGCTGGCCGAGGAGGCGACGTAGCCATCGCCGCTCAGCACGCCGGCCAGCGCGTGCGCCCGCGCTGCGACGTCGTCGCCGGCCTGCTCGACGACGGGAAGGTAGTGCCGCTCCATCTGTGCGAAGCGCTTGGCGGCAAATTCCTTGACCGCCGCTTCGCCGCCGAGATCGGCGAGCTGGGACAGCGCGGTGCGGGCTATCTCCAGGTAATCATCACCGAGTTCCGACTGTCCACGCTTGGACAGGACGTAGCGGCGGGCCGGGCGTCCGGCGCCGGTGCGCGGGTTGCTGATCAGTTTCACTTCAATGACGCCGTCCCGGGCGAGGATGTCCAGGTGCCGTCGGACAGCGGCAGGGGTCAGCCCCAGCAGCTGGCCGAGTTGGGCGGCGCTGACCGGGCCGTGCTCCAGGACAGCCCCCAGCACCCGGTCCTTGGTGCGCTCATCGGTCTCGTGCGCGGCCGGCATGCTGCTACCCATGGCAGCGATGCCGGATCCGGCAGCTTCAGACGCGGCAGCATCAGATTCGGCGGCGCCAAATCCAGCAATGCTAAGGCCGGGATGCGTGTCGGGGCGCGCTCCAGCCGTGGTTGGAATTCCAGTCATAGAATACACAACACAATTATGACGTAATTTACTCCCGGCAACCAGTAAGGCATGCCTACACGCGTCTTCGGGGCGTCCCAGCGCCTCCGCAGCGCTTCGATGCCGGCCTTTCGGACCGATGCCCCGTCTTCTTCACGGGCAACTGACTTCTTCACGGGCATCGGTCCGGTTCAAAGTCATCCGTCAGGTTCAAAGGCATCCGTCCGGCCGCAGGCCACCCGGACGCATGCTGCCGCTACCCGGCAGCACCGGTAAGGAAGGCCTTGAGCAGCGGTCCGCCACTGACGGCACCGTAGTCGCCGTCCTCGACGAAGACCGCGACGGCCAGGTCACCCTGCGCGGCAATAATCCACGCATGAGTCTTCAGCGGCAGTTCGGTGCCGTATTCAGCCGTGCCGGTCTTGGCTATAACAGGAGCCCCGGGTACGTCGGCGAGGAAGCCGGCATGCCCGCTGGTGACGACGCCCCGCATCATGTCAGAAAGCTGGGCCGCCTCCTCCTTGGTCAGCGGTTTGGCAGCCTGCGGACCGGCGGAACCGGCGGCGGCAGAACCGGAAGCGCCCGTGTTGGCGGACGCGGTTTGCGGTCCTGCCGCACCGGAAGCACCCGTGGCAGCGGACGCGGTTTGCGGTCCCGCCGCACCGGAGGCGGATGCGCCGGCAGGCAGCACCAGTTTGGGCTGCACCAGGGCACCATGCGCCACAGACGCGGCGACGGTCGCGATGGCCAGCGGCGACACCAGGACCTTGCCCTGGCCGATCATCGAGGCCGCATGGTCGGTGGTGGATGCGGAGGACGGCACGGAACCGAAGAAGGCCGGGGCGCCCAGATGCGGGTCAACGCCCAACCCCAGCGCGGCTGCGGCGTCGGCCAGATCCGGCTGCGAGGCGACTCCCTGATTGGAGATGAACGCGGTATTGCAGGAATGGGCAAAGGCCTCCCGGAGCGGAATCCGTCCCAAATGCGCGCTGGGATAGGAGTTGGCGTTCTTAAAGGACTTCCCGTCCACGGTGACCGTCGGCGTGCATTCCTCGGTGGTCTCCGGTGTCTGGCCCTTGCGCAGCAGGGCCAGCGAGGTCGCCACCTTAAAGGTCGACCCCGGCGGGAACTGCCCCAGCAGCGCGGTGTTGTAACCGTTGCTGCCCGGACTGCTGGCCGCGGCCAGCACGGCGCCGGTGGAGGGACGGATGGCCACGATGGCGGCCGGCGTGGTCTCGCCGGCAAGAACCGTCTCACCCAGTGTCTGCAGCGCAGGGCTGAGCGTTGTTGCCAGCGGAGTGCCGGCCTTGGGCTCGGTGTGGAAGATGATGTTGCGCGGGATCGCCGCCGCCGTTCCGTCTGCGTTCTTGGGCGCATCCGCATCCGCCGGATGGTCAAGGCTGATTTGGATTCCAGGTGCGCCGCGCAGTTGGTCGTCGTACTGCTGGGACAGGCCGGAAAGCCCGGTCTGGTCCCCTGCTTTGAGTTTGCCGTTGGATTTGCCAATCAGCTCCGCGGTCGCGTCCCCCACGGTGCCCAGCACAGCTCGGGCAAAGCTGCGGGTGGGTGCCAGGGGCAGCGAACCGGGCAGGCCCGAGGCTCCCGGGATGGCGGCTATCTGCGCGTCGGTGATGGTCCGGTCCGCATCGTTGCGGATCACCAGGGCCTCAACGAAGGCGGCGGGCCCGGCGGCGGCCACCTGCCGGACAAAAGCGTCCGGCTCCACTCCCGCCAGTTCGGCAAGGGCCTTGGCGGAAGCCGGCTGTTCCGCGGCGTCGACGTGCGATTTGTCGATGCCCAGATGGATCACCGGCCGCTCCGTCACCAGCACCGCACCGCCGTCGCCGAGGATGTCCGCCCGCGCCGCCGCCGTCGTCGTCATGGCTAGCGCGTCCCCATCCTTCGCCGCCGGCACCAGCAGGTCCGGTGTCCAGCCGGCCTTCCAGCTCCCGTCTTTCTTGGCCAGGGCAGCGTGGGTCGTATAGTCCCAGGTGCCGCCGTCGAACTTCCAGTCCACCTTCAGCGCCACGGTGGCCGTGTCCTGCTTCACGTCGACCGACGCCACACTGACCGTCGGCTTGATTGGCTGCAAACCCTTGGTAAGGGTGGTAAGCGCGGCGGTGGCCGCTGCCCCATCCTTGCCGGTCAGGCTGACGCTGCCCAGATCGAGCCCGCTCAGACCGGCTGCCAATTGCCTGGCGGCCTCCTGCGCACCGGCCTTCCCGTCGTCACAGCCGGATAACGCCGTGGCTGTGACCAGCAGGATGAGGCCGGCGGCCATTGTCTTAAGTTTCCCCGCTTTATGTTTCCCCATGCAACCATTATGTGGGCTGGAGCACGTTCGCCCGCCACCACCGTGCGCATGCCCCCGCGCATCACGTACTACTACATCGCGTAGAATGGCGTTGTGCCCCTTTCCACTCCCCCTGCCCTCGTGATCGATGGGCTGATCAAGGACGTCGGCCCCATTCCCGCCCTGGACGGGAAGATGAAGCGCATTATTAGCGGCATCAGCCTGACCGCGGAACGCGGGAACGTGACGGCGCTGCTCGGCGCCAACGGCGCGGGAAAGACAACAACCATCGAATGCGCGCAGGGGCTGCAAAGGCGCGACGGCGGTACCATCACCTTACTGGGCGAGGATCCGGACCGGCCCACGGCCGCACTGCGTGCCCGCGTCGGGGTGATGCTCCAGGACGGCGGCCTGCCCCCATCCGCGCGCCCACTGACGCTGCTGCGGCACGTCGCCGGCATGTACGAGTCCCCCCGCAGTGTGGAGGAACTTGCCGACAGGCTGGGCATCAACGCCTTTGCATCAACCAACATCCGCCGGCTCTCCGGAGGACAAAAACAGCGCGTCGCACTGGCTGCCAGCCTGATAGGAAACCCTGAGGTCCTCTTCCTGGATGAGCCGAGCGCCGGCCTGGACCCGCAGTCCCGGCTGATGGTCTTTGAGCTGATTCGCCAGCTTCGGGACGAGGGCGTCGCCATCATCCTGACCACCCACCTGCTCGAGGACGCCCAGAAGCTGGCGGACCAGGTGTTCATTGTCGACGCCGGCCGGACGGTCGCTTCCGGCACCGTCCCCGAGCTGCTCAGCCACGCAACCGCCGCCGAAGCCCAACGGACGGTGACCTTTGAAGCGGGCCCGGGGCTTGATCCCGGCTCGGTGCTCCGGCCCCAGCTGCGGGTGACCGAGACAAGGCCCGGCAATTACCAGGTTTCCGGTCCGCTGGAACCGGGGGACCTGGCCGCACTCGCTCAATGGTGGGCGGGACAGGGCATCATGCCGACGTCGTTGAACCTTGCCTCGCGTTCGCTGGAGGACGTCTTCCTCGCTCTATCAGGAACGGAACTGCGATGACCACCCTGCATTTGCTGGAAAAGTCCGCCCCTGCGCCGCTGATCCGCCGAGTCCTGCTGCAGGGCCGGTACGAGACCTTGACCATGCTCCGCAACGGCGAGCAGCTGATCCTTGCCATCGTGCTTCCACTGATGGGACTGATTGCGCTGACCGTGACGCCGCTGCTGGACGGGCTCGGAGCAAGCCGGGTGAACATCGCCACCCCGGGCGTGCTGGCGCTGTGTGCCATGTCCACCGCCTTCACCGGGCAGGGCATCGCCACCGGCTTTGACCGGCGCTACGGAGTCCTCCGGTTCCTCTCCACCACCCCACTGGGCAAGGCGGGCCTGATTGCCGGCAAGGTGCTCGCCGTACTGGCCGTGCTGGTCATCCAGGTGGCCATCGTCGCCGTCGTCGCCCTCCTGCTGGGCTGGCACCCGGCCGCCGCGGGCATCCTGCTGGGGATCCCGCTGCTGGTCCTGGGCGCGGTCTCCTTCACCTCGCTGGGCCTGCTGATTGCCGGCACCGTCCGGCCCGAGGCGACGCTGGCCATCACCAACCTGCTCTGGATCCTGCTCGGGGCGCTGGGCGGGATTATCCTGCCGCCTACCAGGCTGCCACCCATCGTGCAGGACGTGGTGCACTATCTGCCCTCCGGAGCCTTGGGTCAGGCGATGCGTGACGCATTGGTCGCCGGCCAGCTGAACATTCTTGCAGTTGTAGTCTTGGTGGGGTGGTCAGTGCTGGCCGCTGCCGCCGCCATCCGTTGGTTCAAGTGGAGTTGAGTTCGTGGCCGTTACAGAACAATTGAAGCAGGGCTACCAGTCCGTCACCCACAAGCTGCCCAGGAGCGTGAATGCCACCCTCCGGGGCCTATCCGTGGCCTCACTGATCGGCCAGTCGGTACTGATCGTCACCGGCGGAGCGGTCCGGCTGACGGCCTCCGGCCTGGGTTGCCCCACGTGGCCCGATTGCACACCTGGTTCCCTTGTTAACACGCCCGAGATGGGTATCCACGGCATCATTGAATTCGGGAACCGGACCCTGACCTTTGCCCTGGCCGTGGTCGCGGCGCTGATGCTGGTCTTCCTGTGGAACCTCCGGAAGGAGCGCAAGGACCTGTTCTGGCTCGCCTTCGCACTGCTGGCCAGCATCCCGGCACAGGCGGTCATCGGCGGCATCTCGGTGCTGACCCACCTGAACCCGTGGGTCGTAGCTCTGCATTTCCTGGTTTCCGCTGCACTCATCGTCTTTTCGATGCTCTTGGTCAACCGCACCTATGGCCGTACCGGAACCGCGGCACCCTCCCGGCCGTTGCAGGCATCGAAGACCGTCCGGCAACTCTCCGTCCTGGCTGCCGTCTGCACCGGGTTTGCCGTTGTGCTCGGGACCATGGTCACCGGCTCCGGTCCGCATGCGGGGGACGCGAATGCACCCCGGAACGAGCTGAACCCGGCCCTGATCACCCGCATCCACGTACTTCCGGTTTATATCCTGGTGATAACCAGTTTTATCCTGCTGGCCCTGCTCTGGCGCCGTGCGTCCGGCGACGTTCTGCGCGCCGGAGCCATCCTGCTGGTTGCCTCTGTGCTCTTCCAAGGTGCCATCGGTTACGCGCAGTACTTCACCGGCCTTCCGCCGTTGCTGGTGGGACTGCACATGCTCGGCGCTGCCATCCTGCTGGCCACGGCCACCAACTTGGCCGATCTGGCGCTGGCACCCCGGCAGCCGCTTCGGCAGCGCATCCAAAGCGCCTGACCCGGTTCAAGCCGGCCGGTCGGAGTCCATCTGCGACCGCAGACGACCGACTTCCCCCATCTCACTGCCGCCCCATGTCACTGC
>DASYGM010000220.1:0-5466 GCA_035999715.1 Micrococcaceae bacterium
TTTTCCTGCAGGTTCAGACGGGCAGGTTTTGGCTTCCGTCGCTCCACACCAGATCCGTCATCCGACCGGTCCCCGCCGCCCGGCCGGCTTCCGTCAAAGCTGCTTCCCCGGCGCTGGTGGGGTTGGCGTTGTAGTCAATGCTGAAGGGGTTGTGGGCGAAGTCGGGGGCGTCCGTTATATTCCTCCTGGAACTGGCTGTCTTCCACTGTAGCTCCCACCCCTTTGCGGGTGGTGGAAGGTGTGGTGGGGCCGCTCCAGCGTCAGGCGGCGGCCGGAGGAGCGAAGCAGGGGAGGCCGCCGCCGCCAACAGTTGGGGAGGACAACCTCGTGTGGCTGCCCTCCCCGGCTGCGACCGGGTTAGCTTCTGCGGTAGGCGGTGGCCCGGTTTTTGGCGACGGGGGCGATGATGCCCCGGTTCATCAGCTCATTGAGCAGGACCGCCAGCCGGTACCCGGGCCGCGCCTCCAGCCCGTGGCGCAGGTAGGTGTCTGCGGGCTTTCCGCGGCCCTTGGTCCAGCTGATCCAGCCCAGCCCGGTCAGCAACGGCGCCCGGTGGGCGGTGCCGGCGACGGCCAGCAGTCCGGTGAGCAGGGTTTCCCCGGCGTCGGCCCGCTCCCACGTCGGCACCGTGGTGCACTGCCCCAGCTGGGTCTGCCCGTAGGCGTCCCGGTCGTCGTCGGTGTTGAGCAGGTCAGCCAGCAGCCGGTCGCGGATGGCCGTGTTCTGCAAGTACGCCACCAACTCAACACCGGTGTCCCGGTCCGCCCCGCCGGTCAGTGCCGTTTCCCAGAGTGCGCGGGCGGAACGGAGCGGTTCGGCCGTCGCGTCGTGCGGGTCCACCACATGCAATTCCTCGGCTTTCGCCGTGATGGTGTCCTCGGTCGAGGCCGTGCCGGTATAGGCAGGAAACACCGGCACGGTGTCCGTGCTGTAGGGCGAACCACGGAAGATCAGTTCCGCGTTAACCAGACTGTCCCGCACCTGCTCCAACGGCTTCAACGTGGTACAGCATTCCTGCACGCACAGGTAATCGGTCCACCCTTCCCCGGTGACCAGCCAGCCGCTTTTGACGGGCAGGCCGGCGTTGTTCAGTTCCTGCATCAGCGCCTCAACGTGCTCCGCGTAGGGGTGCGCGCCGTCGGCGCCTTCCCGGTTGGTGAAGACGGCGAACAGGGCCCCGTCCGCGTCTCCGTCGGTCAACAAATAGGTGCACAACCGGACCGCGTAATCCTTCACGTCGTGCCCGGTCCCGGGGACGTCCACGCGCAGGGTCGCCCCGACCGTGGCGCCGTTCATGGTCAGCAGGACGATGGATTCTTCGGGCATGTAACCGAGCTGGTGGGCGATCAGGGCGATAACGTCGTGTCCGGCGGAAATGGAAAGCTTCGTCATGGTTTCTGGTGTCCTTTGCAGAGGAATCCGGTGGGCGGGAGACGGTATGGGACCGGCCAGCTCCTCCCTCCCCCCGTTGTTTTTTGGCTGCTGGCGAAGCACCGCGTAGCTGTGGCCGACGGAAGCCTGTACACCCGTAAGGGCAAGGCGGCACGGATTGCCGGAGGAAATAAGCGACTTTAGGAGCGCCGCAGGTAATCCGTGCCGGTGCAGGCCCCGACGCAGGAGGGGCTGGACGGGCTGGAGCGGACACGTACAATCCATAAGGACAGCAGCCAAAAAACGAAGAAAAAGGGACGCCCCGCACGCTTCACGCGGGGCGTCCCTGAAAAGCAGCCGGCGCGCAGCGCCGCCCATCATCCTGGAGGGGAGAACCAGGCCCCCGTCCCGCATAGATCGTCAGTACGCTCGCGAACTGCCGGTTCGGTGAGGAAGCGAACCAGGACTTTCCTGTGCCGCCGGATTCAGACCATGCAGGCGGAGGGCTGGCCTGTCGGATATTGCCGTCACTGCTGGCACTGACAGCGGTGACCTTCCCACGGGCCACGCGTTTTCTTTGCCCGGATTCAGGGGATTTGGCTGCGCCGTTCCAGGAAGACGGTGTCCCGCCATTGGCCGGCGTAGGGCCCGGAAACCATCCGGGCGATGCGTTCGCGGGTGCCGATGGTGCGGAAGCCGGCGCTCTTGTGCAGGGTGAGGCTGGCGGTGTTTTCGGGGAAGATGCTGGTTTGGATGGTCCAGATCCCGGCTTCCTCGGTGGACCGGATCAGTGCCTGCAGCAGTGTTTGGCCCACGCCGCGGCCGCGGCTACGGTCGTCCACGTAGACGGAGTGCCCGACGACGCCGGCGTAGACTTCGCGGGCGGAGACGGCAGAGGCCGCGGCCCAGCCCAGGACCTCATCCCCTTGGTCGACCGCGACCAAGCGGTGTCCGGGAAGGCGCGAAGCGTCGAACTGATCCCAGGTCGGTGTCGAGGCTTCAAAGGTCGCGTTGCCGCCGGTAATGCCCTGCGCATAGATCCGTTGCACATCCGGCCAGTCCGCTTCGACCAGGTCCCGGACCGTGACTGTCCGGTCTGCCGGGCTCACGGAGCGGTGAGCAGGGCTGCGGCCCGGTCAAGCGCCCCTGGCACAAGTGAGTAGTACACCCAGGTTCCCCTCTTTTCCCTGTCCAGCAGGCCGGCATCCACCAGGATTTTTAGGTGGTGGGAGACGGTCGGCTGGCCGAGGTCCAGCGGTTCGGTCAGGTCACAGACGCAGGCTTCCCCGCCGGTGCTGGCCCGGACGATAGACACCAGGCGGAGCCGGTTGGGATCGGCCAGGGCCTTGAATACCAGTGCCCGCTTCTGCGCTTCGGCTGCGTCAAGGACGTCGGCACCGGCCGGGGTGCAGCAGGAGTCCAGCGCGGTCTGTTCGGCTGTCGGTGCAACACTCATGCTTCCATTATGCACGGGATTGACATCCATCGATATATCTGAAGATACTTGGACATCGAAAGTTGTCAATCTAGCCCTTTGGGCGCAGGAGCACCGTGACCATAGAGACCCACGTTCCCCCATCTGTCGGCGAAACTGCTGTTGTTGGCCGTCTGTCCACGCTGGACCGTTTCCTGCCGGTCTGGATTATCGCGGCGATGGCCGCCGGGCTGCTGCTCGGACGATTCATTCCGGGGCTCAATACAGCCCTGGACGCGGTGAAAGTCGGCTCGGTCTCGCTGCCGATCGCCGTCGGCCTGCTGGTGATGATGTACCCGGTGCTGGCCAAGGTCCGCTACAACGAAACCCGCCGGGTGACCGGGGACCGGAAACTGCTGCTCACCTCCCTGGTGCTGAACTGGGTCCTGGCGCCGGCGTTCATGTTCGCCCTGGCCTGGATCTTCATCCCGGACCTGCCGGACTACCGGACCGGGCTGATCATCGTGGGCCTGGCGCGGTGCATCGCGATGGTGATGATCTGGAATGACCTGGCCTGCGGGGACCGGGAGGCCGCGGCCGTGCTGGTGGCGATCAATTCCGTCTTCCAGGTTCTCGCCTTCGGCGCGATGGGCTGGTTCTACCTGCAGATCCTGCCGGCCTGGCTGGGGCTGCCGACGACGAGCGCCGGCTTCTCCTTTTGGGCCATCACCGCCTCCGTGCTGATCTTCCTGGGCATCCCGCTGCTGGCCGGATTCCTCACCCGCACCCTCGGCGAAAGGACCAAGGGCCGGTCCTGGTACGAGGAAAAGTTCCTGCCCAAGCTGGGCCCGTGGGCGCTGTATGGGCTGCTGTTCACCATCGTGGTGCTCTTCGCGCTGCAGGGCGGAACCATCACCTCCCGGCCAATGGACGTGGTCCGCGTCGCCGTCCCGCTGGTCGTCTATTTCATCGTCGTCTTCGGCGCGGGCATGGTCATTGGCCGGGCCCTGGATCTGGGTTATGCCAAGACCACGACGCTGGCATTCACCGCGGCGGGGAACAACTTCGAACTCGCCATCGCGGTGGCCATCGGCACCTTCGGGGTCGCCTCCGGGCAGGCGCTGGCCGGCGTGGTCGGGCCGCTGATAGAGGTCCCGGCCCTGGTCGCCCTGGTCTACGCCGCGCTCTGGGCCCGCAAACGCTACTTCACCCACTAAATCCCGCCCCCTACCCACAAGAAACCTAAGGAGATTTTCATGAGCACCGAAGCCACCGAAACCAGGCCCTCCGTCCTGTTCGTCTGCGTGCACAACGCCGGCCGGTCGCAGATGGCCGCCGCCTACCTGAATCACCTTTCCGCGGGCAGGATTGACGTGCGCTCCGCCGGCTCCGAACCGGCCGACACGGTCAACCCGGCCGCGGTGGAAGCGATGCGGGAGGAGGGGATCGACATCACCGCCGAGACCCCGAAGATCCTCACCACCGCGGCGGTGAAGGAATCCGATGTCGTCATCACCATGGGCTGCGGGGACACCTGCCCCATCTTCCCCGGCAAGAGGTACGAGGACTGGGAACTTGAGGACCCGGCCGGCAAGGGCGTCGAAGCCGTCCGGCCGATCCGCGACGAGATCAAGGGCCGCATCCAGACCCTGATCTCCGAACTCCTCCCGGCGACGTAAAGGAAGAACCATGTCCGAACAGCTCATCATCATCGGCTCCGGTCCTGCCGGGTACACCGCAGCGATCTATGCGGCCCGCGCGGGACTGAACCCCCTCGTTTTGGCCGGTTCGGTGACCGCCGGTGGCGCCCTGATGAACACCACCGAGGTCGAAAACTTCCCCGGCTTCGTCGACGGGATCCAGGGCCCGGACCTGATGGAGAATCTGCAGGGCCAGGCCGAACGCTTCGGCGCCCGCATCGTCTTCGACGACGTCACCGCCGTCCAGCTGACCGGCCATCTCAAGTCCGTCACCACCGGTGACGGACAAACCCACGAGGCGCCCGCGGTGATCCTGGCCACCGGTTCGGCCTACAAGGAACTCGGCCTGCCCGAGGAGAAGAAACTCAGCGGCCACGGCATCTCCTGGTGCGCCACCTGCGACGGATTCTTCTTCCGCGACCAGGACATCCTCGTCGTCGGCGGCGGAGACTCCGCCATGGAGGAGGCGACCTTCCTGACCCGCTTCGCCAGGTCCGTCACCGTCGTCGTGCGCCGCGACACACTGCGGGCCTCCCGCATCATGGCCCAACGGGCCAAGGACAACCCCAAGATCAGCTTCGCCTGGAACAGTGCAATCACCACCGTCCACGGCGAAGGCAAGGTCACCGGCGTCACCTTGGAAGACACCGTCACCGGCGCCACCCGCCAGGTGGATGCGACCGGCATCTTCGTCGCCATCGGCCACCTGCCCCGCACCGACCTGGTCGCCGGACAGGTCGACCTCGACGACGAGGGCTACATCAGGGTCGATGCACCGACCACCGTGACCAACGTCTCCGGTGTCTTTGCCTGCGGCGACGCGGTGGATCACCGCTACCGGCAGGCGATCACCGCCGCAGGGACCGGCTGCGCGGCGGCCCTGGACGCAGAACGCTACCTCGCCGCACTCCAGGACGCGGACAGCATCGCCACCGCCCTCGTCGAAGAAACCACCCACGCCTAACCAACCAACACGCCTGG
>DASYGM010000034.1:0-8359 GCA_035999715.1 Micrococcaceae bacterium
CCAGACTGCACTAAATTTGAAACCAGCTAAAAAAGCCACCCAACCACCACGGGGTGGCAGCCGGTGACAGTCTTAACCAATAAATAAATATCGGTATCGACAAAACTTGGCACACTATTGAGTTCTCAAACAACAGACGCATATCGAATACTTTCAAAAGCAACCGAATTACCGGCCTTTTGCTTTCATTTCTTCGCTGCAATGTTTATATCTTATTTCATTTGCTTTTACCTTGTCAAATCCGCTTTCCTGCGGTATTCGTCAATTTCCAGCAAATGATCCCATCAAAAATTGGAGCTCATCCGGAACGTTTAATGAACCTGCGCGGATTCGCATCTCGATTTTGAAAGGGGATTTGGCCTCCGCTCGGGCGAGTTACCCGGCCGTTTTCCAGGCCGTCGTAACTCCGCTCAACAGCAGGCGACTCAGAAAACACTACACGTCCTGGCAGCCCGGCGCAAATCCTTGAGGTGGCAGTTAGTCCCCTCAGCCCTGCTGAACGTCAGCCACGGCCAGCGTCCGTTTGCCGCGCCGCAGCAGCAGGAAACGGCCGTGCAACAGCTCCGATCCCGCAATAATGGCGTCGGGATCGGAAATTTTGACGTTATTCACGTACGCTCCCCCCTCGGCGATGGTCCGGCGCGCAGCCGAATTGCTCGCCGCCAGCCCGGAGGCAACCAGCAGGTCGACGATGCCCAGGCCCTGGTGCGTCACCCGGGCACGTGGGAGTTCCCGGGTGGCGGATTCCAGCGTGGCAGCGTCCAGCGACGCCAGGTCGCCCTGGCCGAAAAGCGCTGCAGAGGCCGCAATGACCTTTTGGGTAGCATCGACGCCGTGCACCAGGGAGGTGACATCGAAGGCCAACCGGCGCTGTGCCTCGCGGGCCTGCGGCCGCTGCTCCACCGCCGTCGCCATTTGCTCAATCTCCGTCCGCGACAGGAAGGTGAAGACTCTGAGCCGGTCCACCACGTCGCCGTCGGCGGTGTTCAGCCAGAACTGGTACATGTCGTAGGGGCTGCACATGGAGGCATCCAGCCAGATGGCGTTGCCCTCGCTCTTGCCGAACTTGGTGCCGTCCGCGTTGGTGATCAGCGGCGTGCCAATGGCATGGACGCTCTTACCCTCCACCTTGCGGATCAGGTCAGTGCCGCTGGTCAGGTTGCCCCACTGGTCCGAGCCGCCCTGCTGGAGCACGCAGCCGTAGCTGCGGTAGAGCTCCAAGAAGTCCATCCCCTGCAGGATCTGGTAGCTGAATTCGGCGTAGCTGATGCCCTCGTCCGAATTCAGCCGGGAGGCGACGATGTCCTTCTTGATCATCGTGCCGACGCGGTAGTGCTTGCCGATGTCACGCAGGAAATCGATGGCGCTCATCGGCGCGGTCCAGTCAAGGTTATTGACCATCCGGGCGGCACTGGGTCCTTCAAAGCTGAGGAAGCGCTGCACCTGGGACTGCAGGTAGCCGACCCATTCGGCCACCGTCTCCTTGGTGTTCATGGTTCGCTCCGCTGTGGGGCGCGGATCCCCCACCAATCCGGTGGAACCCCCCACCAGGCCCAGCGGCCTATGGCCGGCCAGCTGCAGCCTGCGCATCGTCAGCAGCTGCACCAGGTTGCCCAGGTGGAGACTGGGCGCTGTCGGATCGAAACCGCAATAGAACGTCACTGGATCCCCGGCGAGCAGCTTCTCCAGCTGCGCCTCGTCGGTGGAGACCTGGACCAGGCCGCGCCATTTGAGCTCCTGCCAGATGTTGGCGAAGCTCGGGTCATTTTGCTGGGTTATGGGTTCTCTCTGTTGCGGCACAGATCAAAATTACCAGCACGACGGCGGTCGGGTCGTCCTGCACCCGACGGCGCCGCGCGCTTACGCTTCGATCCCCGCCGGCAGCGGGCCGGAACTGATGAGCCGCAGCCGCTGCGTGGGCCGCGTCATCGAGACGTACAGGTCCCCCACCCTGCCGCCGGTGCGCTCCAGCAGAGCCGCAGGCTCGACGATGATGACGCCGTCGAACTCCAATCCCTTGGCCTCATGGGGATCCATCACCACAATGTCCTGCTCCAGTGACCCGGCCCCGGAGCCGACCCGGTGCCCGAACACCTCCCGGACTGCGGCGGAGGTGGCCCGCACCCGGCTGTGCTCGGTGATGATGGCGACCAGGCCGCCGTCGACCGCGTCCAGCTCCTCCGGCAGGACTTGCAGCAGCTTTTCCAGCGCCGTGCCCGGGGCGACGTGGTCGATCACCGGGTACCAGCGGCCCTCGCGGACCGCCTTGGGCGCGGAGACGACCTGGCCGGCGGCGTTGGCCATCCGGACCGCCGCCTCGGCGATCTGAGATGGCGTGCGGTAGTTGACCGTCAGTTCCTCCAGCTGCCAGCGGTCTGCGAAGAACGGCGACAGCGCCTGCTGCCAGGACGTGGCGCCCGCTGCCGAGCTGGTCTGTGCGATATCCCCGACAATCGTGAAGGACTTCAGCGGGCAGCGCCGGATCAGCAGCCGCCACTGCATCGGCGACAGCTCCTGCGCCTCATCCACGACGATGTGCCCGAAGGCCCAGGTCCGGTCCATCACCGCCCGCTCCGCCGCGGTCAGCCGCTCGGCCTGGACGGCGTTGTGCTCGGCCAGGTCTTCGGCGGAGAGCATCCCGTTCACGCCGGAATCCGCCATGGCCTGATTCATGTTTTCGATGGCCCGCTGCGCATTGGCCAGATCCCGGCGGTGTTCGGCTTCCCGGGCGGCCTGGTCCCGCCCACCCGCAGCGTCCAGCTCGCCCAGTAGCTCGGCCGCCTCGTCCAGCAGGGGCACGTCGGCCTCGGTCCAGGGCGCATCGGCGCCGCGCAGCAGCAGCTCGCGTTCCGCCGCGGTCAGGCCGGGGGCGGCTGCTTCCAGCGCGGCCGGCTTCCCGAAGAGCTCCGCCAGCAGCTTCTCCGGCGTCATCGGCATCCAGGCCAGATTCAGCGCGATGCGTACGTCCTTTGCCTGCCGGACGTCCTCGGCCAGGTAGGCCCGGTCGGCCGTGTTGCCGAATCCGGAGCTTTCGATGTGCTCGGTCAGGGCCTCGGTCAGCTCGCGCAGCAGGATCTTCACGAACGTCACGCGGGCCTCATTGTGCGGCTTGCCGGTGGCCCTGGCCTTGTCCCGGGCGCGCCGGACCTGACGCGGCGTCAGCACCAGCGTGGTGCCCTCCACAACAACCTTGCGGTCCTCGGCGGGGATCCGCTGCCGGTTGGCGACGGCGTTGCGGACCACCTCCGCCATGTACAGCCGGCCCTTGATCTCCGCCACCGCGGGGTCTTCCTCCGCCGTCGCCGCGATGCCTGGCATCAGCCGGCCGACGCTGGCCATCACCACGCCGGTTTCGCCCAGCGACGGCAGCACGCGCTCTATGTACTTCATGAACGACGACGACGGACCCACCAGGAGCACGCCGGCGGACTTCAGCCGGTCCCGGTGAGTGTAGAGCAGGTAGGCGGCACGGTGGAGCGCTACCGCCGTCTTGCCCGTTCCGGGGCCGCCCTGGACCACCAGCGCACCGGCCAGGGGCGCCCGGATGATCCGGTCCTGCTCCGCCTGGATGGTCCCCACGATGTCCGACATCCGGCCCGTCCGCTTGGAGTTCAGCGCCGCCAGCAGCGCGCCCTCGCCCTGCAACGTGCCACCTTCGCTGAGCATGGACGGGTCCAGCACATCATCCTCGATGGCCTTGACGTTGCGTCCATTTAGGATCAGGTGACGACGGCGGCGCACACCCTGCCGCTCGAAGGCGGTGGCCTGGTAGAAAGTGCCGGCCTCCGGTGCCCGCCAGTCCACCATCAGCTGGCGGAGATCATCCGTGGAGAGGCCGATGCGGCCAATGTACCGCTCCTCGCCGGAGTCCAGATCGAGCCGGCCGAACACCAGGCGGTCATCGACGGCGTTCAGCTGGGCCAGCCGGTCCTCATAAAGTGAAGCGAAAGCGTCCCGCTCGGAACGGTTCTGGTGCGACCCGGCGGAGGTGCTGCGCCGCACCTGCTCCAGTTGGCGCATCTTTTCCTGGCGCAGTTCATCCAGCCGGGCATACAGTCCGGCTACATAGTCCCGTTCGTGGGCCAGTTCAACATCAAGCATCGCGGCGATCCCTTCCCAAAAGGCAGACCGTCCATTCTACAGCCATTTTGGTGAACCCTCGGTGAACCGGGTCACGTGCGCGGACGGAGGTGTCCGGCGCCGTTTTTTGGCGCTTCCTGGGCCGCTTCCGTGGCGGCTCCTGCGGCCGCTTCTGTGATTCAGACGCGGACCAGCGAACGGATCCGGTGCCCGGTCAACACCGAGCGACCGCGCAGTTCTCCCAGCTCCAGTACCACTCCAAAGCCGGCCACGTGGACGTCTGCCCGTTCAAACAGGCGTGCGGCGGCGGACAGGGTTCCACCTGTGGCAAGCACATCGTCGAGGATCAGCACCCGGCTGCCGGCGGGAACGTCTGTCTTGTGCAGTTCCAGCGCGGCCGTACCGTACTCCAGCGAGTAGTCCTCCCGGTAAACCTCGCGTGGCAGTTTGCCGGCCTTGCGCACGGTGATCACGCCCGTGCCGGTGGCGTAAGCCGCCGCCGCTGCGAGCAGGAACCCGCGGGCCTCGACTCCGGCGACGGCATCAAACTGGCCGGCGAACGGCTCCACCAGTGCATCCACCACGGCGTGCAGGGCCGGACCATCGGCAAAGACCGGCGTGAGGTCCTTGAACGTAATCCCCGGTTCCGGGTAGTCCGGCACCGTGGCGCAGAGCAGGGAGATCATGGTCTCCACCGGTTCCCGCGACTTCACTGGTTGCTGAGAATGCCCCGTTTGTCCTGGTTGCCGGGGATGCCCCGGAGCTTCGTCTGGAGTCGGCTGGGACGTGGCTGAGGCGGCAGGATTCACTCCTCCACCGTACCCGTCCCGCGCAGCCTCGCAGTTCCTGCCTATCCTTGCTCGTCTTTACACGCCAACTGACCTTTATGCGAAAGGTCGCTATCTGCACGCCACAAGCCTCTGATTCAGCAGTTACCGACCCTTCGAGCTACCTCATCCCGCCAACGGTCGCTATCTGCTCGGCCAGGTCCGCCAACTCAGCAGCTACCGACCGTTCGCGGTGCCGGAACGCTTGCGCACGGAGGCGGGTTTGTATCGTGAGACGGTGGGGTCGCCCGCGATCCAAAACCGCCACGGATACGCATCCGTTCCGCCGGCCCCGCTGACACCGACGCGAGGTCCGGACAGCACCTCCTGCGCGGGCAGGGGCTCCTTCAGTTCGACGTCGAAGGCTCCACCTTGGGCCGGCGAGCCGTTGTGTCCCCGGCCAATGCCCAGCACCGTGGCCAGTCGGGCCGGCCCTTGCGCCAGGTCAGCGTCCTTCCGCGATGCAGGGCGACGACGGCGGGCCAGCTCGATCCCCTCGACCACCTCGCCAGCCCGCAGAAGCACCCCTGACGATGTACCTGCAGGAGCGCAGACCAGATTGGCGCAGTAGTGCATGCCGTAGGTGAAATAGACGTAGAAATGCCCGGGAGCGCCAAACATCACAGAGTTCCGGGCAGTGCGGCCGCGGAAGCTGTGGGAGCCCGGATCCGGAGAGGCCGAATCGGCCGGACCGAGATAGGCTTCCACCTCCGTAAGCCGGACTGCCACCGTCCCTTCATCGGTCCGGTGCCGCACCACGGCGCCCAGGAGCCGCGGTGCAACGAAGGTGGAAGGATGCTGAAGCAGCTCCAGGAGATCGTGAACGGCGGCCATATTCGTACCGTAACAGGCGGGGCGTGGGCGTCGGACTCGTGGGTGTTCAGAGGCGACCGTAATCCGACACCCATCCCGCAAAATGACGAGGATATGTCCGTGTCAATATGCGGATTGGGTGTCATTTTTGGGCGCGACGGGCGCCAAACCAGCGCCACCGCCGACGGAACGCACCGCCGTCGTACCCTCAGACCCGTGCCGCCAGACCAGTCGTACCGTCAGAGAGCGAGGCCCGCCGCCAGTCCCCCCGCCGCCCCCGCCAGAGCCAATACCATCGTCCCCACGGCGTTCAGCAGTCCGGTGCCGGGCCGGCCGCTCTGGACCAGCCGGACAGTCTCCACGCTGGCGGTGCTGAACGTGGTGTAGCCACCCAGGAAGCCGGTTCCGGCGATGGCCTGCACCTCCAGGGGCAATCGGTGGGCCAGCACCAGGCCCGCGAGCAGGCCCAGCACCAGGGATCCGGAGACGTTGATGATCATGGTGCCGATGGGCAGCGTCGTTCTGCTGCGTGCGCGGATGGCCCCGTCCAGCATGAACCTGGACCCTGCACCCACGCCACCGGCGAGCGCCAGCATCACAACCACGGCCACGCTCATCCTTGGGCCCGCTCGGCGGTCAACGGCCGCGCTCCTGCAACGCTCACCGGTTGGCCTCCGCGGCGGCCCGGGCGCCTGTCCTGCGCGCGCTGGTGCGCCGGTGGTGGATGCTGGCGGCCCAGATGCCGGCAGTGGAGGCCAGCACGCCGCCCAGCAGGCTGAGCACCGCATAGACCACCGCTCCTCCGAGTTGGTTGCTGGCACCAAGCTGGACTGCCTCGGTAGCCAGGGTGCTGTAGGTGGTGAACGCCCCCATGAATCCTGTGCCCACCGCGAGCCGGATCGTCCGCCGCACCCCCTGGTCCGCGCCGCGGCGCAGCAGTGCCTCCAGCAGCACACCCAGCAGGAACGCGCCGGCCAGGTTGATCACCAGGGTCGGCAGCGGCCAGCCGTGCAGGGTCGGAATGGCGCTTTCCAGGCCGAACCGGGCTAAGGTGCCGAAGATTCCGCCGGCTATCACCAACAGGACGTTCGACGACCGCAGATGCAGGGGAGGATGCGTCACTGGTTCCCCGCAGCAAAGGGCTTCGGGTGCAGCGGCACGACGACGACGGGCCGGCTCTGGTGGTGCGCCAGATGCAGCGCCACCGACCCGGAGAGGAACTCCTCCAGCCGCGCCGCCAGCCCCGGCTCGCGGGTGCCCACGACGATGAACGAGGCCTCCGTGTGCTCGGCCAGCCGGGACAGTTCCCTGGCCGGCTCGCCCGCAAGGGTCTGGAACCTCCACTGCACCGGACAGTCCTCCAGCCGCGCCGCCAGCACATTCCGGATCCGGATCCCCTGCTGGCGCGCCAGGGACTCCCCCGCATCCGGGTCGATCGCCACCACCCGCTCGGCCCCCTCGCGCCGGGCCGTTGTGGTATAGGAGGTCGGGTCCACGTACGTGCAGATCAGGGTAGTGCCCAGGGCACGGGCCAGCGTCACCGCGTGGTCGACGACGGCGGGGGGCTGGGCCGGGATCACGCCAACGACGACCGGGCCTGCGGATCCGCTGCCCTCCGGCTGCGGGAATGGCTCGTTCATGGCAGGTCAATCCTTTCCGCAGCAGCCGACTTCATTTCTCATAGTCAATAGTGGCACCACCAGAAGCCGCGCCATCAACATGCACCGCCGTCGTCGTCATCATTACCGGGGGCGGCCATGTCCGATTTCCGCTGGGTGAGGATGCGCGCGGCTGGCAACATGGACTCCATGGACTTCCGGCAGCGCTACCGCATCATCGAATCCCGTGACCTTCGATTCGACGGGCAGTTCTTCACAGCGGTCCGCAGCACCGGCATTTACTGCCGCCCTTCCTGCCCCGCTCGGACCCCCAAAGCGGAAAACGTGGTCTTCTTCGAAACCTCCGCCGCAGCCCATGAGGCCGGTTTCCGCGCCTGCAAGCGCTGCCTGCCCGAGGCTGTTGCCGGAAGTCCTGAGTGGAACCTGCGTTCGGATGTTGCCGGCCGCGCCATGCGGCTGATTGCCGACGGCGCAGTGGACCGGGATGGGGTGGCCGGACTTGCTGCCGCGCTGGGATATTCGGAACGACAGCTCAATAGGATCCTGACCTCGGAGTTGGGCGCCGGTCCGCTGGCCCTGGCCCGGGCTGCGAGGGCGCAGACGGCAAGGGCGCTGCTGACCGAGACCACGCTGAAGTTCGCCGATGTAGCCTTCGCGGCCGGCTTCAACAGCGTCCGGCAGTTCAATGACACGGTGGCGGAGGTGTTCGGGCTGACGCCTACTGAACTGCGGGCCAGGGTGCGCGCCCGCACGTCAGCAGGATCGACGACGGCGGGAGCGGAGGCGCCGGCGACAGGAGCGACGACGGCGACGCCAGCGCAAGGAGGCGCCGCTGCGGGACTACCGCCGGCCACACTGCGCCTCTCGCTGCCCTACCGCGAGCCCTTCGATCCCGGCATCTTCGACTTCCTCGCCGCCCGCGCTGTCAGCGGGGTGGAGGACGCTGACGGTACGCATTACGCCCGCGTGCTGGCACTTCCCCATGGCCATGGCGCGTTCGATCTCCGCTGGACCGGAAAG
>DASYGM010000092.1:0-5174 GCA_035999715.1 Micrococcaceae bacterium
CGGCCACCCAGGCGTCGAAGTCCTGCCACGGATCCCGCACCATCCCGGCGGTGGCGGCTTCGCGGGAGGCCTCCTCCCAGTCGAGGGCGGCCGCGACCTGTTCCCGTTCCCCCGGATCGAGGGAACGAAGCCAATCAGGAAAGCCGCCGAATGCCGCCATACCCTCATTCTATCCGATAAAAATGGAATAAGATATATATTTATCAGAACTATTTTCGGGAACTTTGGACTATTGGGAGTGCAAGCTCCGCCGGAGACCTTTGGGCGGGGTAGGTCCAACCTTTACTTGCCGGCTAGTTGGCGCCCCATAATGGCCGGCTCGTTAACTGCTGGCTCGTGACTCAAGAGTCGAAGGCGACGGCAAACGCCGTCGTTCCTATCCACCTTCATCGTCCCACCGGCCACCGACACTCAGCCCCGGCCTAGCAATCCGGGCATTCCTTCCCCCGCCAACGCGTTTAGGAGAACGGCGCTGGAATCGGGACTGCTCGTCGAACTGTCCCTGCCATGCACCCCGGCGGGGGTAGTCCCCCGCTCTGCCCTGTTTTGAACGTCCTGCCACCGGTCCGTTATGGTCTTAAGACTGCGGGCATCAGGTTCGCGCCCGACGCCGGATGCGAACGGGAAGCATCAGAAAGAGGCCATGGCCACGACAGCATCAGTATTGCGCCGGTGGCACGGCATCCAGACGCTGCTGACTCTCCCGGATTGGAAGATCACCACTGCTCCGGCCTGGACGCTGGCCTGGTTCTCCACCATCTTCACCCGGACGCGCACCCAGATCCCGCTGGATGAATTCCATCTTGGACTCGAGGACCTGCTGACGCAGCTCCGGGCGGGGGGCGCCGCGCTGCGGGAGGACTGGTCCGCCCGGAATTATGCGGATGACTGGGTGGCACGGCGTTTCCTGTCCCGGCCGCGCGCCGACGGCGTGTTTGTCTACGAACTGACCGGAACCTCGGCACGGTTCCTGGCCTTCTTGGACGGCTTCAATCCCGGCCGGACCAGCCTCAACACCTCCCGGCTGACGACGTTGCTGACCCGCATCGAGTCCCTGGCGCAGGAGACGGATCCGGACAAGGACGCCCGGATCAGCCAGCTCCGGGCGGAGATCGCCCAGCGCGAGGCACAGATCCAGGCACTGGAACGCGCTGAGGCGGCACCAACGTTGGAGGTGGAACACGCGGTGGAAGCCGCGCACGACATCCTGGATCTGGCCGCAGCCCTGCCACACGATTTCAAGCGCATGCGTGACGGTCTGGAGGAGATGCTGCACGGTCTGCGGCAGGAAATCATCGACAGCAACGCCACCAAGGGCATCACCATGGGTGAGGTGCTGGAAGCGGACCGCCGGCTGCGCAGTACCCCGGAGGGACGGACCTATGAAAGCTTCACGGCCTTCCTGAACGACGACGGCCAGCAGGCCCGGCTGCGCTCCGGCATCACCGAGGTGCTCTCCCGCGACTTCACCGACCATCTTGACGGCGAGGACCGCCAGACGCTGCATCGGCTGGTCTCCGAGATGCGCGGCCAGGCCGCGGAAATCAACACCATCTACGGGCGCCTCTCGGAGAGCTTGCACACCTATGTGCAGAGCGACGAGTACCGCGAATCCGTCCAGCTGCGCCAGGCCATCCGGGCTGCCGAAGCGGCCCTGCACCAGGCGCCGCGGGCCAGGAAACGCGCCGCAGTGCTGCCGGCGCCCGCCCTGTATTCGTCGCAATTTGAGTCGACCGCCGCCACCCGCCTTTACGATCCGGACAACCACCAGCCACCGGCCAGGCTGGCAGCCCCTGCCGTGTTTTCGCCGGAGGACATCAGGCGCAGCCCCAAAACCGCCAAGGCGGATCAGGCCCAGATCCGATTAGCCATAGCCCGTGCCCAAGCCGAACACGGGACGGACTCGGTCACGCCGGGCCAGGCCTTCCACCGGCTTCCCGCCAGAGAGCAGCACATCAACAGCATCCGCAGCCTGCTGCATGCCGCCCTCAATTCCGGAAGCGGATTCAGCGACGAGTCGATGGAGCGCATCACTTTCACACAGATCGACGGGACACGGCGCACCGCGTACATCCCCGCCGCCACCATCACGAACGCGCCAGCCGCCAGTGAGAGCAAGAATGAGCGAGACCAGTCATGAGTGAGACCAGCTACGCCGAAAACGACCTGCAGGAGGCGGAGGACCACCTCCAGCCGGAGCGTGACCAGCTGCTGATTGGCCCGGCACTCTTCCCCGGGGACCGCGGCGAACTTCCCATGCCGCTGCGCCAGGCCCTGGTCCGGCTGTTGCGCGGTCCCTACGTCGACGGCGGCAGCAACGAATCGGGGAGCAGCGCCAAGGCGTTCAGCACCATCATCGAACACCGCAAGGCCCTAGAAATCCGGTTGCACGAGCTCTTCCTGCGGCTGGTCATCGACGAGGACCGCAAGATTGCCCTGCTCCAGCCGGTGGAGATGGCCGAACCGTTCACCACCTCCCTGGCGCGCCAGCGCGAGCTCAGCCGCGAGGAAACCCTGCTGCTGCTGCGGATGCGGCTGATCCTGGACCGCCGGCTGGGCACCGGCACGGAAGCCACCATCAACCGCACCGAGGTGCTCGAGATCTTCGCGCAATACCTGCACGGCGCCAGCCAGGACGCCAAGGGGGTCGAGGAACTGGCGGACCAGACCCTGCGCCGGCTGGTCAACGACCGCCGGCTGCTTATCCCCACCGAACTGCCGGAGGTCTTCGTGATCTCCAACGCGCTGCCACTGGCGCTTCCCTACGAGCAGATCGGGGACATCCGGAAGCTGCTGGAGTCCATCTCGGCCAGCGACCAGACCGCCAACGATTCCAGTGCAGAGGATTCCGACCTGTGAGCATTGCCGCACTGCTTCCACTCGGAGCAGAGATCAACCCGGGCCAGAACCGCCTCAGCAGCGTCCAGCTGGTCAACTGGGGCACTTTCAACGGTGCCCACACCATCCACGTGGACCGTGCCGGGACCCTGCTGACGGGCGATTCGGGGGTGGGCAAGTCCACCATCTTCGACGGCATCCTGCAGATCATGGATGCCCGACCGCGGATGAACGAGGCGGCGCACGCGGACGCGGGCCGCGGCCGCGAGGACCGGCGCACCACGTTCAGCTATATGCGCGGACGGCTGGGCACCACCAGTAACGGAAGCCTGCCCTCGACGTCGTATCAGCGCCCCGGTGGTACCTGGTCCGCCGTCAGCCTCACCTTCGACAACGCGGTGGGACGGACCCTGAGCATTTCCGCACTGATGGACCTGGCCGCCAACGGCTCGGAAAACAGCATCGGCCGCTTCTACCTCATCCACGACCGGCCGCTGGATGTGCCCACCGTCGAGGCCGGGCTGACCGGCCGGTTGAGCCGGGCCACCCTGGAGGCCATCCTGCCCGGCAGCCAGGCCTTCGATTCACACAAGCAGTTCTTCGAACGGTTCCGCCAGCTGTTGGGGATCGACAATCCGCGTGCCTTCGGCCTGCTGCGGATCCTGCAGTCCGGGCGCGGCATCTCCGGGACGGTCAACGAGTTCTTCCGCAACCACGTTTTGGACACGCCCAAGACGCTGGACGCGGCAGAGGCGGCCGTGGAGGACTTCAGCAACCTGAGCGGCATCTGGCGGCAGCTGGAACGGGCGCGCCAGCAGCGCGACCACCTGCAGCCCGTGCCGGACACGCACGCACGTTACCGGGACGCGGTGGATTCGCTGGAGCGGAACCGGCGGCTGCGCGAAGAAACGCTGTCGGCCTACCGGCAGCGGCTGGCCGTCGCCCTTGAGGAGCGGGTCCAAAACCGGCTCACGGGCCAGGCCGCCGGCATGCAGCAGGACCTCACGGCGGCGCAGGAACGCCAGGCCGGGTACCAGGGCCAGGTCAGCGCACTCCGGTCCCAGTACGCGGCCCAGGGCGGCGGCCGCATCCAGTCGCTGGAACGTGAGGTGGAGCTGGCCCGCGCCCTGCTGGCCCAACGCGAAGCGGTGGAGGACGGCGTCCGGAAGGATCTGGCTGAGGCCGGGCTGGATGGGGCAGCGGCCGACGACGACGGCGCCGGCCTGGGCGTCGTTCCGCCGGCTGGCCCTGCGGAAGACGGCAATCCCACGGTCTGGTCCGAGGCGGGCCTGGAGGCGGCCCGGGAACGCGCTGCCGCCGTCGCCAAGGAAATTGCCCTGGCCGCGGACGCCGCCAAGGAGCTCAGCCACGACGCCCACGGCGAGGCAGCGGACCTGCGCCGGCAGATCAAGGGGCTGGAACAGCAGATTGAGTCCTTCCGGCAGCGCACCAGCAACATCCATCCGGACGCCGTCCGCTGCCGCGATGACATCTGCGCGAGCCTGGGCCTGGCCCCGGAGGAGATCCCCTTTGCCGGCGAGCTGATCGAGGTCCCCGCCGAGCATGCGCAGTGGCGCCCAGCCGCGGAGCGCGCCCTGCGCACCCTGGCCACCTCCATGCTGGTGCCCGGCGAGCACATCCGCACGGTGACCCGTTTCCTCAACCGCACCAGCCTGCAGGGACTCTTCCGCTGCATCGACGTTAGCGAGCCGATCCTCCCGCAGCGCCAGTCGGACGGAGATCCAAGCAGCAAGTTGGCCGCCAAACTGGCCACCAAGGACACCCCGATGGGGCAATGGGTCCGGGAGAAGATCGCCAGCCACTACGACTACCCGTGCGTGGAGAATGAGGACCAGTTGGCCGGCCTGGCCAAGGGCATCAGCTTGGGCGGGGTGGTCAAGCAGAACTCCTCCACCCTGGTTAAGGACAATCGCCACGCCCGGCGCAGCGATTACGTGCTGGGCTTCGACAACAAGGACAAGATCGCCGCGCTGGGCGAGGACCTGCTGGAGTTGGAGCGCGCGCACCGGCAGGCGGACGAGCTCTCGCTCGAACGCTCCCGGCACCAGCAGCAGCTCACCGACCGGCTGGCCGCGATCCGACGGGTCACCGGGGACACCCGGCGCTGGGAAGAGGTCTCCGCGGCTCCGCAGCGCCGGGCCCTGGACCAGGCGCAGGCCAGCCTTGAGCGGGCTCAGGAGGACAACGAGGATCTGGCGCAGCTGCAGTTTGAGCTGGAAACGGCGCAGCTGAACTATGACAGCGCCACCGCCAGCATCGCCGTCGCCCGGGCTGAACTGGCCCGGACCGACACCGATCTGGCAGCCTCCGCACAG
>DASYGM010000169.1:0-30461 GCA_035999715.1 Micrococcaceae bacterium
GGTTGCCTGATACCTGTCAGGCAACATCTCGCCGGAATGCTGCTGCCTGCCTGCCAGCACCCGACGTCGCGGGGCACCCCGCCGTCGTCGTTAACAACCGTCGCCGTCGTTAAACAAATGATCCCCGGCCGAAGCCGGGGATCATAGTTCGCGGAGCCTAATCCTTCCCGGATAAACCGGAAGAAACCAGGGGCCAACGATTAATTAGAGAACGGTAACGCCCGTTGCCTGCGGTCCCTTTGCGCCCTGTCCGATTTCGAACTGAACGCGCTGGTTTTCATCCAAGGTCTTGAACCCACCGGTCTGGATCTCAGAGTAGTGCACGAACACATCGCCTTCTGAGTCATCCGGTGTAATGAAGCCGAAGCCCTTTTCAGCGTTGAACCACTTGACGGTCCCCTGTGCCATTTATTTCTCCTCATAATGGAACTATTTAAGACCCGCACACTTCGTACGGATCTTGGTTACTCCACGGGAGAAACTCGGGAGAACCGTTGCCGGTCCTCCAAAGGAGCTCCACGCTCGCAACTGGTCTTGCGAGCATGAAAAACACACATACACAAAGACTGGTACTAGCATTACATGCACAAAACGGCAGGTCAATGAAGTAACGCGGGATTCGTCCAAAAGTTAAGCATTCCTACCAATTAGGCGGATAAAGCAGGATGGTCCGCCCCGAATGTGCCGCACAGCGGTGTTACAAATCCCGCGCTAATGAGGTCCAGGGCTTCAGCCATTCGCCGTGGCGGAGCACAGCGGTCAATTCCAGGTCTTTAGTGACGACGACTGCGTCGGCCCGCAAGCCGCGGCCCAGGCAGCCGACTTCATCGTCGAGTCCAAGCACGCCAGCGGGCACCGAGGTGGCGGAAAGCACCGCGTCCTGCAGTGGGACTCCCGCCCCCACCGTGCGGCGGACGACATCAAGTAGTGTGGCGGTTCCGCCGGCAATGGAGCCGGTGGCGTCCAGCGTTGCCACCGAGCCTGCGACGGTGACCGGTGACGGGCCCAGCATGTACTGGCCGTCGCGCAGCCCCGCCGCAGCCATGGAATCCGTCACCAGCAGGATGTTCGCGGCACCCAGCAGCGTGAATACTGTCAGTACCGTCTGCGGGTCCAGATGCGTGTTGTCCGCGACGAGTTCGACGGCGGCCTGGCCTTCCCGTGCTGCGCGCAGGCAGGCGGCCACGGGTCCCGGGGAACGGTGGTGCAAGGGCGGCATGCCGTTGAACAGATGGGTGACGGTGGGCCGGCCGCTGTTGCCGTCGAACCCGGCGGAAGCCAGTCCCTCCCGGGCCTGCGCAAGTGACGCGGCGGCGGTCTGCGCATCGCAGTCGGTGTGCCCCAGTGAGGGGATGATGCCGTGGAAGGTCATCAGGTCCACCAGTCCAGCCGCTCCGGGCAGCTCGGGGGCATAGGTCACGGAAACAATCTGCCCCTGGCCGGCGTCGATCAACTGGGCCAGCAGGTCCGGGTCCGGATCGCGAAGCCATTCGGGGTTCTGCGCCCCGCAGCGGGCGTGCGAGAGGAAAGGCCCCTCCAAATGGATGCCTGCCAGCAGCCCCTCGTGGGTCAGGCCCAGGTAGACACCGATGCCCCTAAGCAGGTCTTCGGGGGAGGCTGTGACCATGCTCGCCAGCAGGGTAGTGGTGCCGCTTCGGTGCAGGAAATCAATGGCGCTGCGGGCGGCAGCTTCATCTCCGGAGGGAAAATCCCCGCCGTTGCCGCCGTGGTTATGGAGGTCGATCAGCCCGGGCAGGATGAGGCAGCCTGCCGGCAGGTCCTCCGGTTCGACGGCGGCGAAACCGGCGGCCAGGTCCGTGGCGGTGAACTCGGCGGCGGGACCGGCGTACACAATCCGGTCGTCCTCGGTGGCCAGCACGCCGTCGTCGGTAATGCTGCCACCCGACACCAACGTGCCCGTGATGAGCTTCTTGTTTCCGCGGTTGGAATCAGCGCCGGCTGCTGCAGTGGGGGTCATGGATCGATTCTAGCCAGATCGGTTCCGGCAGGTAGAGCTGGAACAGGTGGGGCTAGAACAGCCGGCTCGCGCTGTCATCCACTCCGCGCATGGCGTCATAATCCAGCGTCAGGCATTCGATTCCCCGGTCCAGGGCCAGGACACGGGCCTGCGGCTTGATCTGCTGCGCCGCAAAGACCCCACGCACCGGTGCCAGCAGGGGATCCCGGTTGAGCAGTTCCAGATACCGGGTCAGCTGCTCCACGCCGTCGATGTCTCCGCGCCGCTTGAGCTCCACCGCCACAGTTGCTCCGCTGGCATCGCGGGCCAGGATGTCCACCGGCCCGATCGCGGTGAAATATTCGCGCCGGATCAGGGAAAAGCCGTCTCCCAGCGTGTGGATCTGCTCAGCCAGCAGGCGCTGCAGGTCCGCCTCGACGCCGTCCTTGATCAGTCCCGGATCGACGCCCAGGTCGTGGCTGCTGTCATGGAGTTGATCGTAGATGTTGATGATCAGCCGGTCATCGGTTTTGGCGGACTGGACAATCCACTGTTCCTGCACGCCCGCTTCGAGTTCCGTCTCCACCGGGGTGGTGGTGCGCACCGTGGCCGGCGGGCTCATCCAGTTCAGCGGCTTGTAGGAGCCGCCATCGGAATGGACCAGTACCGAGCCGTCCGCCTTGACCAGCAGGAGCCGGACGGCGAGCGGCAGGTGGGCCTTGAGGCGGCCGACGTAATCTACGGAGCAGCGGGCTATGACTAAACGCACGCAGAGAACTCTACCGGGTGGGATCGGCGGGAGGGCCAAGGGGCACGGCTGCCATCCGGAGGGGCACTGGCTCCCGCCCGTTTGGGGCACAATGGAGGGGTGCCCCGCTCCAACCGCCCCAGACGATCCCCGGGCGGTCTGCCGAGTGGAAAGTCCGGGGGCAAATCCGGCGGTAAATACGGACCGCCGGCGGAGCTGGATCTGGAACGGGCACGCTCCGGCTTTGCGCGGCGCGAGTCGGCACCGGACGGTGAATGGATGGTTAGGCCGATCACGGCCCGCAACGCAGCGAAGGTCTACACCTGCCCTGGCTGCCACCAACCGGTCCAGCAGGGGGTGGCGCACCTGGTCGTGTGGCAGGAGGACTCGCTTTTCGGGAGCGAGACGGCGATGCGGGACCGCCGGCACTGGCACAGCAACTGCTGGCAAACCCGCAGCTTCCGGTACCGCTGATCGCTTCCGGTACTGCTGAGCTTCTATGGTGTTATGGCCTGCGTGACGGCGCTGTTTTTGGGACTGGCGGGCGCAGCGGAAGGACTTTGCGGGCCAAAAGCTGCGAAAGTGCCGTTTTCCGGCCCATCGTCCTACCGCACCGACCGGTGTGCGGTGGCCATCGTCCTGCCGCACTGAACCAAGCGCCGCCCGGCCTTCCGTAAACTTGGAACCATGACCTTTGACCCCTCCTCCTATACGTTTTCCGCCAGCGGCCACCCCGAACTGATCCGGGCGGCGACAGTACTACCGGCCCGGCGCGAAAACATTGAGTTGATGACGGAGGACGGCCTACGCCTGGTGGGGGAGCTGGCCGTTCCGGCAAACGGTGACGTCAAGGCGACCCTGATTACGCTCCATCCGCTGCCCACGCACGGTGGTTTCATGGACTCGCACGTTTACCGCAAGGCCTCCTATCGCTTGCCCGCTCTCGCCGGCATTGCGGTGCTGCGGTTCAATACCCGCGGTACGGCCTCGGCGAGGGGCGCCAGCGCGGGGACGTTCGGCGACGGCGTCGGGGAGGGCGCGGATGTGGCTGCCGCAGTGGATTTCGCGGTGCGGCGGGGATTGCCCAACCGCTGGCTGGTCGGCTGGTCCTTCGGCACGGAACTCGCCCTCAAATACGGAGCACTGGCGCCGGTGGCTGACCGGATCGAGGGCGTTGTGCTGATGTCGCCGCCGCTGCACCGGGCGGACGACGCCGACCTGGATGCCTGGGCGGAACTGGGCAAACCCATGACGGTGCTGGTCCCGGAGTTCGATGACTATCTGCAGCCCGAGGAGGCCCGCCGGCGCTTTGCCCGGGTCCCGCAGGCGCAGGTCCTTGGGGTGGACGCGGCCAAGCACCTGTGGGTGGGGGAAAAGTTTGTTGGCCGGGTGCTGAATGAGATCGCCGGGACCGTCCTGGGCAAGCCGGGTACAGTCCTGCCCTCCGAATGGACGGGTCCGGTGGCCACCGCGGAGCAGTAGGTCACAGGATTCGTCCTGCCTCCGAACCGGGCTTACTAGTGCCTGTCCTGGTGGGTAATGAAGATTTCCTTCAGCAGCAGCATGATGGCGGCCGCGATCGGGATGGCGATCAGGGCACCCAGGACGCCCAGCAGCGTACCACCGGCAATCACGGAGATCACCGCCACGGCGCCTGGCACGGCCACGGCCTTCTGCATGATCCTCGGTGAAATGAAGTACGCCTCGAACTGAAGGTAGGCGAAGTACAGCACTGCATAGCCCAGCCCGGTCTGCCAGCCCGCCGTAAGTGCCACCAGGGAGACAATGACACCGGCAATCAGGCCGCCCACCAGGGGAATGAACGCCAGCAGAGCCACCACGAACGCCAGCAGGACGCTGAACGGCACGCCCAGGATGGACATGATGATGAACGCGTAGGTGGCATTGAGCACCGCCACACAGACCTGGCCAATGACGTAGTTGCCCACCGAACGGGTGATCTCCTCGCTGAGGATTTCAACCCTGGCCCGCCGGGAGCGGGGGGCCAGCCGGTAGGCCCAGCGCTTCATCGCTGGCATGGAGGCCAGGAAGTACAGGCTCAGCACCAGCACAATCAGGGCACCGAAGAGCCCATTGGCAATGGTGGAACCGATGCCCACCACGCCGCCGAAGATGCCGCCCACGGCCTGCGAATTCTGGAAGAACTTTGCAACTTGGCTGTTGATCTGGTCCCGCACATGGTACTGGCTGTCCATGCTCCTGAAGAAGTCCGAGTTCAGGAAGTCGGCGATCCAGTTAGGGGCGTTGGTCACCAGTTGAGTGGTCTGGTCCACGACGGTGGGAATCAGGGTGGCGAAGAATCCGGCAACGATGCCCACCAGCACCGCGAGGGCAATGACGATGCCCGCCGGGCGCGGCACCCGGCGCCCCTCCAACCAGCGGACTACAGGGTCCAGGCCCAGGGCGATGAACAGTGCAGCCAGGATCCACAGCAGCAGCTGGGTCGTGTTGGTCATCACATAGTAAAGGAATAGGGCCAGCCCGACGCCCACGGCTCCCATGAAACCCAGATAGATGGGGTGCTGGGTGGAAATGCGTGGGCCCGGGACCCCGAACTTCCTGTCTGCCGACTCGACGTCCGTCTCCTCGGTCTCCTCCTCCACGGACTCGGGGGGCATTTCAAAGCGCAGCCGGGGCTGGGCACCGGGAAGCGGCCGGAGCACCTTGCCCAGCAGCGTTTTCATGAAGCCGGAGCGGACCACCACGGTGACCTCAGCCGGTGCAGCCTCGGGCTTTGGGGCACCGAGGTCATTTTCCTGGGACAAGATATGTAGCTGCTTTCGGGATCTGGGCCGGCTCGGACGGCGGCTGGGTCGGCGGCCGGGACGGACGGGATGGGGACGGACGGGATGGGGATGGACGGCTGGTTCTGCGGGATTGCAGGCCCGCGCGCGGCTGTCCCCGTCCCTGCCTTCCCGAGGCACACATTATCAGCGCTCCGGCGGATTCCCGCGGACGCAGGGTGAGCAACGCCTCATTTTGCGCGGAAGACACCTGGCCGGCCCACCTGGGATCGGGCCGCCGACAGCCCAATGGCGGATCCCGGCCTTGTAGCGGAACATCGGCTCCGGCGGAATAGCAGAGGCGCAAAGGGGACCAAATGCGGGAAATATAACAAAACGGTTACCCTTAAGGGAGGTAAAGCATTGAATTTCGGCAGACGATGGGTATTTTTCGTGCGTTCAAAGATTGCTATTGCGGTGGCCGTCCTGGGCCTGGTGTTCCTGGCCCTCGGGATCGGCCAGCGGACGGTGTGGCTTCCTCCCGATACGGTGACGGCGTCCCTGTCGGCCGGGCCGCAAAGCGCGCCGGTAACGGTCATTGATTCCAAGATCCGTACCCTGCACGACGGTCCGGTGACGGTGAACGTGAAGTCCTCGGGCAAGATTCTGCTGGCGCAGGGAAGGTCCGACGACGTCGAGGCCTGGGTTGGCAAGGCGGCGCACCTGACGGTGGACGGTGCCGACGCCGACTTCAAGGCGTTGCAGTCCAAGCATTCCGACGGCGAGGCCAAGGTTCCGGATCCGGCCGGCTCCGATCTGTGGGTCCAGGAGCAGTCCGGCAACGGCCAGCTGAGCTACCAGTGGCAGGCACCGGCCGACGGTGACTGGTCCCTGCTGCTCGCTTCCGATGGAACAGCCCCGGCCCCGACGGATATTTCGGTGACGGCATCCAACAACACCAGCACTCCCGCCGCTGTGCCGCTGATAGTGCTGGGCGCCATTGCGCTGGTCATCGGCGTCCTGCTGCTCATCTTCCGTCCCAAGAAAAGGCGAGGTTCTTCGGGGAACGGTCCAGCCCGGCGCGCCGCTGCGCCGCAGCCCAAGCGGCCCACCGCGCGCGACGACTCCGGGCGGGCCCTCTTCACCGCCCGCCGGCGGCGTCCTGCCGCAGCGGTGGCTGCAGCCATCGCCGGCCTGGTCGCGGCCGGTGCCGCCGCGCCGGCTGCCAACGCCGCCACCTCACCCGCACCCGCCCCGGCCAGCAGCTCGGCGCCGGCCACCGCCCCGGCCAGCAGTTCGCCGTCGTCGTCCGCGCCGTCGTCGTCCGCTGCCGCTGCCATCACCGCTCCGGTCCTCCTGGACAACCAGTTCAACCGCATCCTTGACGCGGTGGCCAACACCGTGGCCACCGGCGATGCCGCCAAGGACGCCAAGCAGCTGACGGGCCGGGTGGACGGTTCCGCACTGGCGCTGCGCACCGGCAATTACCAGATCCGCTCGCAGGTCAGCAGCTATCCGGACGTCGCGCCGGTGGTCAGCACAAAGCTGCTGACCAAGGTGATCAGCACCAGCAGGGCATGGCCGCGGGCGGTCATGGCCGTCACTCAGGGGGACAAGAACCCTGTTCCGCAGCTGCTGACCCTGGTCCAGCAGAGCCCGCGGGAGAACTACAAGCTGACGTCTGCCGCGCCGCTGCTGCCCGGGCAGACCTTCCCGAACGTAGACAAGTCCGGAACCGCAACGGTGGCCGCCGGCAGCAAGGACGACCTGCAGCTCTCGCCGAGCGAGGCGCTGGCGGCGCTGGGGGACCGGCTGACCAAAACGGACAGCCAGTGGAAGGACAAGATCGCGGACAGCCCCTACATCTCCGACGTCGCGTCCTACCAGGATGAGATCGTCAAGGCCAGCCCGGACGGCAGCTTCGCCTTCGCGCATGCGCCGGTGGCCGGCTCCAGCTACGCCTTTAAGACCTCCGACGGCGGTTCGATAGTGATAGGCAACCTCGCCTTCACGGTGGATGGGACGCCGAAGGCGGACGGAGCCAAGCTCAACGTGGCCGACGATGCTGCCGTATTCACCGGCGGCAAGGACACCACGACCGGGATCCAGCTCACCTTCGGCGAGCCGGTGGCGCTGTACGTTCCGGCGAACGGTTCGAAGGACCCGATGAAGCTGCTGGCCAGTACCCGTGGTCTGACCGGAGCCAAGTTCAAGTAACCCATCCCGCCGGAGTAACGCCGCCGGCGCCGCCAAAGATAGAGTAAAACCATGAGTCAGCCCGGTTCCCGCCCTGTCAATCCTGCCGTTGCCGCAAGCATCAACCTGCGCGGTGCGGTGGACCTTTCGGCCCTGAAGAACGCTCGTCCCCCGGCACCCCCGGCCGGTGGTGCCGGGGGCGCCGCCGGTGGCCAGGGCGGACCGGGAACCGCTCCGGCAGGCCAGGATGCCGCCGGTCCGGCGTCTCTGCCGGGCGGGCAGGACGCTGGCCTGGCGGGCGGCTTCGTCGTCGACGTGACTGAGCAGAGCTTTCCGGAACTGGTCCAGCTCTCCGCCCAGGTCCCGGTGATCGTGTCCCTTGGCGCACCGTGGTCCGGGCAATCCGCGGCCCTCAACGGGATCCTGGAGGGGCTAGTCGCCGAGTATGCCGGCCGGCTGCTGCTGGCCCGGGTGGACACGGAAACCAGCCCGCAGATCGCGCAGGCGTTCGGCGCGCAAGCCATTCCCACCGTGGTGGCCATGATCAAGGGCCAGCCGGTTCCGCTCTTTGAAGGCGAGATGCCGCAGGAGCAGGTCCGCCGTTTCCTGGAGGAGCTGCTCAAAGTGGCTGCCGCCAACGGCGTGGACGGCATGCTCGGCCCGGAGGCTGGTGCGGAACCCGCGGAACGCCCACTGCCGCCGCTGCACCAGGCGGCCTTCGACGCCATCGAGGCAGGCGACTACGCGGCGGCGGAGTCTGCCTACCTGCAGGCCCTGGCTGAGCAGCCGGCGGACGCGGACGCCAAGGTCGGGCTGGCCCAGGTGCAGCTGATGCAGCGCACCGGCGACGTCAGCGCGGACCAGACCGAGCAGCTGAGGCGCTCGGCAGCGGAAGCGCCCGACGACGTCGACGCGCAACTGGCGGTGGCGGATCTGGACGTCGTCGGCGGACACGTCGAGGACGCCTTCAGCCGGATCGTCGGCTACATAGCGGCGCACTTCGGCCCGGAGCGCGAAACGGCCCGGGTCCGCCTGCTGGAGCTGTTCGACGTCGTCGGCATTTCCGATCCGCGCGTGGCTAAGGCGCGGCAGTCGCTGGCCCGCGCGCTTTTTTAGCCCGCCGGTGACTAACTCGATGCTGTTCAGCCCGCTGTCCCTGCGCTCGCTGGAGCTGGCGCACCGCGGCTGGGTTTCGCCGATGTGCCAGTATTCCTGCGATCCCCAGGCCGCCCCGGGCGTGCCGACCGACTGGCACCTGGTGCACCTGGGCCAGTTTGCCGCCGGCGGTGCCGCACTGATCTTCACCGAGGCCAGCGCGGTCAGCGCCGAAGGCCGGATCAGCCCCCGGGACGCCGGCATCTACAACGACGACCAGGCTGCCGCCTGGCGGCGGATCACCGACTTTGTGCATTCCACCGGCGCCGTGGGTGCCAAGGTCGGAATGCAGTTGGCCCATGCCGGCCGGAAGGCCTCCACCTACTGGCCCTTCTCCGGCCAATCCGGCAGCGTTCCACCAGAAGACCACGGGTGGGAGGCGCTCGGAGCAACGGACGAGCCGTTCAGCGGTTACGCCGCCCCGCGGGCCATGACCGAGGCGGACATTGCACAGGTGGTCAGCGACTTTGGCGACGCCGCGGCCCGGGCGGTATCCGCAGGCTTCGACACGGTGGAAATCCACGCCGCGCACGGCTACCTGCTGCATCAGTTCCTCAGCCCGCTGGTCAACACCCGCTCGGACCGCTGGGGCGGCGACGAGGCTGGCCGGAGCAGGCTCACTTTGGCGGTGATCGACGCGGTGCGGGCCAGGATCCCGGACGGCATGCCGCTGCTGCTGCGCATCTCCGCCACGGACTGGCTGCCCGGCGGCGTGGACGGGAACAGCTCGGTGCGGCTGGCCCGGCTGGCGGCCGCGCACGGCGTGGACCTGATCGACGTCTCCAGCGGCGGCGCGGTGGCCGGAGCCAGCATTCCGGTGGGGCCGGGTTACCAGACGCGCTTTGCCGAACAGATCCGCCGCGAGGCCGGGGTGCCCACCGGGGCGCTGGGGCTCATTACGACGGCGGAGCAGGCCGAGCATGTGCTGGTCACCGGACAGGCGGACGGCGTTTTCATTGCCCGCGCGGCCCTGCGCGACCCGCACTGGTGGCAGCGGGCGGCGTATGAGCTGGGCGTGGACCTGCCCTGGGCGCCGCAGTACGAGCGGGCCGCCCCGCGCGGGCGGTACTGAGGCCGCTTCGGCCGTTTTCGGCGCCGGATGGATCCCGGCTTTTATGCTGGCCAAAATCATCCTTTCGGATGTCCCCGCAGGTCAGGGGCGACTGTTAGCGTGGCGTCATGACCGAGTCCTTCACTAACCCCTCCTCCGCGCGCGGTCCCGGACAAGCTTTTCCGGCACTGGCCATCCGCGGACTGGCCAAGCGGTTCGGCGGCAAGATTGCCGTCAACGGAATCAACCTTGACGTTCCCGCCGGCTCCTTCTACGGGCTGGTGGGCCCCAACGGCGCGGGCAAGACCACATCGCTGTCCATGGCCACCGGCCTGCTCCGGCCGGACTACGGAGAGGTCTGGGTGCACGGGGTGAACGTCTGGGAGCACCAGCTGGAAGCCAAGAAGCTGATGGGCATCCTGCCCGACGGCGTGCGGCTCTTCGACAGGCTATCCGGTGAGCAGCTGGTCACCTATGCCGGGCTGTTGCGCGGGATGGACCGCGGTACCGTGGCCGAACGGGTGCGGGACCTGCTCGAAGCGCTGGATCTGGCCAAGGACGCCGGCACCCTGGTGGTGGACTATTCGGCCGGCATGACCAAGAAGATCGCCCTGGCCTCGGCGCTGATCCATGCCCCACGGCTGCTGGTGCTCGACGAACCGTTCGAGTCCGTTGACCCGATTTCGGCCGCCAACATCCGTGACATCCTGGACGGCTACGTTGCCAGCGGAGGCACCGTCATCGTCTCCAGCCATGTGATGGACCTGGTCCAGCGGATGTGCGACCACGTGGCCGTCATTGCCGGGGGCAGCGTGCTCGCAGCCGGCACCGTGGACCAGGTGCGCGCCGGAGCCAGCCTGGAGGACAAATTCGTGGAACTGGTCGGCGGACGCACCAAAACCGAGGGGCTGGAATGGTTGCGCACCTCCTGAGGCTCAAGCTGGCGTTGCTGCGCAATTCGCTCCGGCGCAGCACCATGCAGCTTGTGGGCATCATCATCGGCGCGCTGTACGGCCTGGGCGTGCTGGTGGTGGCTATCACCGGGCTGATCCTGCTCGGTGCGGCCTACGTCCAGCTGGCCAAGACCGTCGTCGTGCTCGCGGGCTCCGCCGTCCTGCTGGGCTGGCTGGTGGTCCCGGTGCTGGCGGCCGGCGTGGACATGACCCTGGACCCGGCCCGCTTCGTGACCTTTGCCATCCCCATGCGCCAGCTGCTGGCCGGCTTGGCGCTCTCCGGATTCCTCGGGGTTCCCGGGGCCATCACGCTGCTGGCCTCGCTGGGCACGCTGGGCACGTGGTGGAGAAACCCGTTGGCCGTTGCGGCCGCACTGGTCTGCTCGGTGCTGGCGGTCCTGACCTGCATCGTAGCCTCCCGGGCCATGACTTCGGCAAGCACCAATCTTGCGGCCTCACGGCGTTTCAAGGACGTCAGCGGGCTGATCCTGATTGTGCCGCTGGTGCTGCTGGGCCCGATCATCGCCAGCGTCACCCAGGGGATCCGGAACTTCGGCGAATTCCTCCCCTCGCTGGCCCAGACCATGTCCTGGACACCGCTGGGTGCCGCGTGGTCCGTCCCGGCGGACATCGCCGCCGGCAATCCCGGCCAGGCCGCGGCCAAGTTCCTGATTGCCGCTGCTACCTTTTTGCTGCTGGTGTGGCTGTGGAAGGTCAGCCTTGCCAAGGCGCTCGTCACGCCTGCCCACAGTGGCGGCATCAGCCGCAGCGGCGGCAAGCTGGGCTTCTTCAGGTACTTCCCCGGAACACCCACCGGCGCGGTCGCGGCCCGCAGCCTGACGTACTGGTTCCGGGACCCGCGCTACACCGCCGGCCTGGTCATAGCCCCGGTCATTCCGCTGGTGTTCATGGTCAGCAGTCTGAAGACCGGCTCATTGATGGTGCTCGACTTTGCCGGCGCCATCGCGGTGTTCCTGCTGGTCTGGTCCATCTCCTCGGATGTCTCCTATGACAACACGGCCTTTGCACTGCACATTGCCACCGGAGTGGACGGCGTGGCGGACCGGGCCGGCCGGGCGCTGGCGTGTGGGGTGCTGGCCGTCCCGCTGGGTCTGGTCTATACCGTGGCAGGTGCCGCGGTGAATAACTCCTGGGCTTATCTGCCGGGATTGCTGGGGCTGACGTTTGGCCTGGTGATGAGCGGTCTGGGCTTGGCCAGTGTTTTCTCCGCCCGGTTCACCTTCAACGTGGCAGCGCCCGGGGACAGCCCCTTCAAGTCCCGTCCGGGCAACAACATGGCCACCATGCTGACCCAGCTGGCAGGCTTCGCCGGACTGGGGCTGCTGGTCCTGCCGGAACTGGTCCTGGTGATTGTGGCACTGGCGACGCGCCAGCCTCTCCTGGCCTGGATTGCCCTGCCGGTGGGCTTGCTGCTGGGCGCGGTGTTGCTGGTGCTGGGCATTAGGCTGGGCGGCCGGCTGTACAACCGCAGGGCTCCTGAACTGCTGCTGGCCCTGACCAAGGACGCTTGAGCACGCAAGCGTTGCGCCAGCCTCTCGACTGCTTGTGGGACATGGGATATCTTCAAGGGGTGGGTTCGGCACGGTCGCGTTGACTCCCGAGCCCCTAAGATCGTTGCAGCGCGCGTCACGTGTCCTGCGAATCAAGCCGAACTCCCCGGCAGCCCGGGTCAAATGAAAGGTCGTGGTCATGGAGGTCGTCATCCTCCCCGGCAGCAAAGAAATAGGTTCGCTGGCCGCCGATGCCATTGAGGCACTGGTCCGCCGCAAGCCCAACGCCGTGCTGGGACTGGCCACGGGCTCCTCGCCCCTTCCGGTCTACGATGAACTGGCCCGCCGGCACCGGGATCAGGGTCTGGGCTTTGCCGAAGCACATGGCTTTGCGCTGGACGAATATGTGGGACTGCCCGCGGGGCACCCGGAGTCCTACCGCGAGGTGATCCGGCGCGAGTTCACCAACCGGGTAGACATCAAACCGGAAAACGTGCATGGCCCCGACGGAACCGCGGAGGACCTTCCCGCCGCCTGCCAGGCCTATGAGGATGCCATCCGCGCCCTGGGCGGGGTGGACCTGCAGATTCTGGGCGTCGGGACCGACGGGCACATCGGTTTCAATGAACCCGGCTCGTCGCTGGCCTCCCGGACCCGGATCAAGACGCTGATCGAGCAGACGCGCCAGGACAACGCCCGGTTCTTTGACCGGTTGGAGGACGTCCCGCACCACGTGGTCACCCAGGGACTGGGCACCATTATGGACGCCCGGCACGTGGTGCTGGTGGCCACGGGTGCGCAGAAGGCGGAAGCGGTGCGCGACTTCGTCGAGGGCCCGGTGGCTGCAATCTGCGCGGCATCCGTGCTGCAGTTGCATCCGCATGCGACCATCCTGCTGGACGAGTCGGCGGCATCGGCGCTAAAGCTGGCGGACTACTACCGCTATACCTATGACAACAAACCCGAATGGCAGGGAATCTAGGAACGCCAGGGCGACGGCGTGTCCGGCGGGTGGGCGCGGAACAGGGCTGCCGCCGTCGGGGTTCCCCCGGCCGCAGCCGGTAGGATGGAAGGCATGAGTATGCCAGCAGACCCGTTTGAGAATGACCCGATGCGCGAACCTCTTGGGCCTGGTACTTCTACTGCCACCATAGAGCGGGAAGAGCTCCGCGAAGAGGTGGAGCCGGGGGACCGGGAACGGTTTTCGCACTATGTCCGCAAGGAAAAGATCATGGAGTCCGCCCTGTCCGGCGAACCGGTGATCGCGCTGTGCGGCAAGGTGTGGGTCCCCGGCAGGGATCCGCAGAAATTCCCCGTGTGCCCCGAATGCAAGGCCATCTATGACGGTCTTCGTCCTGGCAAGGACAAGTCGGGGCCCAACAAATAAGTGACGGCACCACTTAACTGCCCGGTCGTGCCGGCCGGAGTGTTTTTGCCGTGCCAATTTTCGGGGGGTCATTAATCCATGACGGACACACTTTTCGGCGGTCCGGCACTTCCTCCGGCCTACCCGGAACGTGCTGCCTGGGGGACCGCCCCCAAGCTGCGCGCCTGGCAGGCCCAGGCGATCGAAAAATACTTCGGCTCCAACCCGCAGGACTTCCTGGCGGTCGCTACCCCGGGGGCCGGCAAGACAACGTTCGCACTCCGCGTGGCCACCGAGTTGATCGAGCGCGGCGTGGTTAACAGGGTCACCATTGTCACGCCCACCGACCACCTGAAGCGGCAGTGGGCTGACGCGGCTGCCCGGGTGGGGATTGCCATCGACCCGAATTTCAAGAACGCGGATGGCAAACACGGCCGCGATTTCATGGGCGTCGCCGTCACCTACGCCCAGGTGGCCAGCAAACCCATGCTGCACCGGGCCAAGACGGAAGCAGCCCGGACGCTGGTCATCATGGACGAGATCCACCACGGCGGCGACGCGCTGTCCTGGGGCGACGGCATCCGGGAGGCCTTTGAGCCGGCTACGCGCCGGCTGGCGCTGACCGGAACCCCGTTCCGTTCCGACACCGCCGCCATCCCGTTCGTGGAATACGTCGAGGACAGGGAAGGGATCCGCCGTTCACGCGCAGACTACACCTATGGCTACGGCGAGGCGCTGAAGGACCATGTGGTCCGGCCCGTCATTTTCATGGCCTATTCCGGGCAGATGCGCTGGCGCACCAGCACCGGTGACGAGATGGCGGCCACCCTGGGCGCCGCGGTGACCAAGGACATCACCTCGCAGGCCTGGCGCACGGCGCTGAACCCGATGGGCGAGTGGATCCCATCGGTGCTGGCGGCGGCGGACAAACGGCTCACCGAGGTGCGCCGTTCCGTTCCGGATGCCGGTGCCATGGTCATCGCCACCGACCACGACGACGCCCGCGCCTATGCGGGCCAGCTGAAGAAGATCACAGGCGAATCGCCCACGGTGATCCTCTCCGACGATGCCAAGGCGTCGCACAAGATCGAGGAGTTCTCAGCGGGGGAAAAGCGCTGGATGGTGGCGGTGCGGATGGTCTCCGAGGGCGTGGACGTGCCCCGCCTGGCCGTGGGCGTGTATGCCACCTCCACCGCGACGCCGCTGTTCTTTGCCCAGGCCGTTGGCCGCTTTGTGCGTGCCCGCAGGCGCGGTGAGACAGCCTCCGTCTTCCTGCCCTCGGTACCCAACCTGATGGCGCTGGCCAACCAGCTGGAGCTGGAGCGCGACCATGCGCTGGACCGACCCGAGGCCGAATCTGACGGCTTCGAGACCGAGGACGCCGAGATGCTCGCGGCGAACCGGGAGGAAAAGGGCTCGGACACGCTGGAGAAATTCAAGTTCGAGGCGCTGGAATCGCAGGCGTCCTTTGACCGCGTGCTCTTCGACGGCGGGGAATTCGGCACCGGCGGCGAGCTGGGCAGCGAGGATGAGCTGGACTTTCTGGGCATCCCGGGGCTGCTGGATGCGGATCAGGTCGGCGTGCTGCTCAAGCAGCGCCAGGCCGAGCAGCAGAACCGGAAGCGGCGCACCTCGGCAACATTCGGTGGTCAGCTACCGGCGGCACCGCCGGTCGTTGACCACCGGATGCTGATGGACCTGCGCAACGAGCTGGCCAAGAACGTCTCCGCCTGGTCCGCCCGCTCCGGCATGCCGCACGGGCTGGTGCACAGCGAACTGCGCCGGCTCTGCGGAGGCCCGGCCGTGGCACAGGCCAACGAGGAACAGCTGCAGGAGCGGCTGAAGAAGCTGCAGGGCTGGTTCATCGGCCGGAAGTAGCAGGTGGGGCGCCGGGCGGCTCAGGGCAGCAGTTCCACCCCGGCGTCGCGCATCCGGTCCAGTGCCTCGGTGGTGGTCTCGGCGCTGACCCCTGCTGTCAATCCCGTGATCACGCTGGTGGTGTAGCCGGCCTGGACCGCGTCCAGGGCGGTGGCCCGGACACAGTGGTCGGTGGCCAGGCCGACCACGGTCACCTCATCCACCTCCCGCTCTCGCAGCCAGTCGTCAAGCGAGACCGTCGAATCGTCGTCGTCGTCGGGTGCGCCCGCGTCTGCGGCAGCCGCCGCGGAACCGGTGGCGCTCCGCTCGCCCAGCGCCACCTCCTCCTCCGGAGCCAGCACGCCGTCAAAACCCGAGTAGCCGTCGTCGTACTGGCCCTTGCGGAAGTACGCGTCGATGCCTTCGGTGTCCAGTTCCGGATGCAACGCCGCGCCCCGGCTGCCGGCCACACAGTGCACCGGCCAGCTGCGGATGTAGTCAGGGGTTTCGGAGAAGTGCGCGCCGGGATCGATATGCCAGTCCTGGGTGGCCACCACATAGTCGAACCCAATGGAGGAGTCCACGGTCTCGCTGATGGCCGCGGCCACCACCGCCCCGCCTTCCACCGCCAAGGATCCGCCTTCGCAGAAATCGTTCTGGACGTCCACAATGATCAGTGCGTGTGCCATGATGCCTCCTGGCGGCTCTCCTCGAATTCGGTCGGAATCACGGGCTCGCCGCGCTGCAGCCGCTTTGCGGTGCCCGGCAGCTCGGCGAAGGATTCCTCGTGCCGGCGCACCGCGCGCCGCACACCCTCGTTGCCGGTCCAGCCCGGTGCCAGCACGCCGTCGGCCATGAATTCGCGCATCAGCGGTCGGTCGTCGCCGTCGTCCTGCGGCGGATGCCCAATGCGGATGACCTCCGCCGTGGCAATGCCCGCCGGATCCCGCCGCCGGAGCGCATACTTGCGGCCGCCCAGGGAAGCCTTGTTCTTTGCCGCCTTGGCCACCGAAATGAACTCGCCCGCCTCATTTTCGCGGCTGACCAGCTTGTACACCAGACCGGCGGTGGGCGCGCCGGAGCCGGTCACCAGGGACGTGCCCACCCCGTAGGAATCCACCGGCGCCGCGGCCAGCGCGGCAATGGCATGCTCGTCCAGGTCCGAGGTCACGGTGATCCGGGTGTGCGTATTGCCCAGCGAGTCCAACAGCGCCCTCACTTCCCGGGCCTGCGCCAGCAGGTCGCCGGAATCCAGCCGTACGCCGCCCAGCTCCGGACCGGCCAGTTCGACGGCGGTGCGCACCGCGGCGGGAACGTCATAGGTGTCCACCAGCAATGTGGTGCCGTTGCCCAGCGACGCGAGCTGGGCGGCGAACGCGTCCCGCTCAGAATCGTGCAGCAGGGTAAAGGAGTGCGCGGCGGTGCCCACGGTCGTTACGCCGTAGCGCAGCCCGCATTCCAGGTTGGAGGTGCTGGCAAAGCCTCCGATGACGGCCGCCCGGGAGGCGGCGACCGCGGACTCCTCATGGGTGCGCCGGGACCCCATTTCGATGCAGGGACGGCCGCCCGCCGCACCCACCATCCGGGAGGCGGCGGAGGCGATGGCACTGTCATGGTTGAGCACCGAAAGGACGTAGGTCTCCAGGATGCAGGCCTCGGCAAAGCTGGCCTCCACGGTCAGGATCGGCGAGTAGGGGAAGTAGGCCTCGCCCTCGGCGTATCCGTAGATGTTGCCGGTGAACCGGAAGTCCGCCAGCCAGGCCAGGGTCCGGGCGTTGACCACTTTGTTCCGGTCCAGGAACTCCAGCTGTTCCGGGCCGAAGCGGAACTGCTCGATCCCCTCCAGCAGCCGGCCGGTGCCACCCACAATGCCGTAGCGCCGCCCGTCCGGCAGCCGCCGTGCGAACGCCTCGAAGACGCTGCGGCGGTGCGCCGCGCCGGAATGCAGGGCGGCCTGCAGCATGGTCAGTTCATAGTGGTCCGTGAACAGGGAGGTCACCGGATGGACGCGGCCGCTGGAGGTAATCACGAAAATCACTCTAATCCGCACCGCTTAGAATGGACACATGACCGTCAGCACGGCGCCCGAGGTGGCCCGGGAATCCCGAACCCACCAGCGCAGCTCCCCGGACATGCCGTGGGTGCTGATCATCTGGAACGACCCGGTGAATCTGATGAGTTACGTCAGCTACGTCTTCCAGAGCTACTTTGGCTATTCGGAGTCCAAAGCCCAGCAGCTGATGATGCAGGTGCACACCGAGGGGAAATCCGCCGTCGCGCACGGCAGCAAGGAAAAGATGGAAGCCGACGCCGCCGCCATGCACGGCTACGGACTATGGGCCACGGTGCAAAAAGACGACGCCAACGGTAAGGGTTAATAAGGGTGGCTAGAGCCTTCAAGTACGGCCGCAAGGGGATCACCGGGCACCTCGAAGAGACGGAACGGGCACTGCTGCGGAACCTCTTCGCGGACGTCATCGAGCTGCTGGAACCGGAAACCCCCGCGCACGCGGACCCTCTCGCCGCCCTGATCGGGGTGGACCTGGACGTGACGGTGCCGTCGGACCCGGCGCTGAAGCGGCTGCTTCCGGATGCGGTGAGGGACGACGACGACGCCGCGCTGGAATTCCGCCAGCTCACCGAACGCTCGCTCCGGGAAGGGAAGATCGGCGCCCTGCGGGCCGCCTCGCTGGGCCTGGAATCGGAGAAGATAGTGCTCTCCCCGGAGCAGGCCCGGCAATGGGCCAAGGCGCTCAACGACGTCCGGCTGGTGCTGTCCGAGCGGCTGCAGATCCGCGATGAGGCGGATGCCGAGCGGGTGCATCAGATGCAGGACTGGTCGCAGGCGGAGGATGTGGACAGTTACCTGGGCCTGGTCTACAACTTTGTCTCCTGGCTGCAGGAATCGCTGGTGCAGGCCATGCTCCAGGCGGTGCGGGATGGGCACTGAGTCCGGGGTGGCCGCCGGGTGTGACGAAGGATACTCCGGCAAAAGTTCCTGCCCCCGCCCCGGACACCCTATTCTGAAACGATCATGAGCTCAGCATCGAGTGGTGGCCCCGGTCCGGATCAGGCGCCGGACACAAGCGGGCCGGCCGGCAGCCCGCCCGCCGAGCGGCCCATTGGCATCTTCGATTCCGGCGTGGGAGGCCTTACCGTGGCCCGGGCCGTCATCGACCAGTTGCCCAACGAATCCGTGCTGTATGTCGGCGACACCGCCAACGGGCCCTATGGGCCGCTGCCCATTGCCGAGGTGCGGGCCAACGCGCTGGGCGTGATGGACGAGCTGGTGGATTCCGGTGTGAAGCTGCTGGTGATCGCCTGCAACACCGCCTCCGCGGCGGTGCTGCGCGATGCCCGCGAACGCTACACCGCCCGCTACGGCATCCCCGTCATTGAGGTGATCCAGCCAGCCGTGCGGCGAGCCGTCGCCGCAACCCGGACCGGCCGCGTCGGGGTCATCGGCACCTCCGCCACTGTTGGGTCGCGGGCCTATGAGGACACCTTTGCCGCCGCCCCGGACCTGGAGATCACCTCCGTGGCCTGCCCGGATTTTGTCCGTTTCGTGGAATCCGGCGTCACCGCCGGGCCGCAGCTGCTCTCCGCCGCGCAGGCCTACCTGGCGCCGCTGAAGTCGGCCGACGTGGACACGCTGGTGCTCGGCTGCACGCACTACCCGCTGCTGACCGGCGTGATTTCCTTTGTGATGGGCGACGGCGTGACACTGGTGTCCAGCGCGGAGGAGACCGCCAAGGACGTCTACAGGGCACTGGTGGGCCACGACCTGGAGCGCACCGGATCCTCGGCACCCCGGCACAGTTTCGTGTCCACCGGGGACGCCTCCACCTTCGGTACCCTGGCCCGGCGGTTCCTGGGGCCGGAGGTGCTCAACGTGGAGCAGGTGGACCATGTTGCGGCGCACTATCCCACCGGTTCCATGGCCAGGATCACCCCGGAGATGGTTGCGGCGGCGCAGGCTGCCGGATCCACCCCGCGGATCTCCAATTTTGTGCTGCGGGATGATCCGTCGCAAACCGGGCACGGGGACCGGCCATGAGGCTGACCATCGTGGGCTGCAGCGGGTCCTTTCCCGGACCCGCGTCCCCGGCTTCGTGCTACCTGGTGACCGCCCATGACGGCATCCGGCCCTGGCGGATCCTGCTGGACCTGGGCAGCGGTGCGCTGGGCTCCGTGCAGAAGTACATGGACCTGCAGGACATTGACGCGATCTTCCTGACCCACCTGCATCCGGACCACTGCATGGACCTGTGCGGCCTGCACGTGGCCGTCCGCTGGGACCCGCACGGCTGGACCGCCGGCAGGATCAAGGTGTGGGGTCCGGCCGCAACAGCGGACCGGCTTGCGACCGCGTATGGCCTGGAGCTGGAGCCCGGGATGCGGGAGGAATTCGACTTCCGGCTCTGGACCGACGGCGTTCCGGTGGAGCTGGGGCCGTTCCGGATCACCCCGCACGCCGTCAACCATCCGGTCGAGGAGGCCTACGCGCTGCGTGTGGAGGCGACCGAATATGACGGCACCGGCGTGGACCGGATCAGCACCCTGGCCTATTCGGGGGACACGGACTCCTGCCGCGGACTGGAGGAGGCCGCGCAGAATGCCCAGCTGTTCCTGTGTGAAGCGGCCTTTGAAGAAGGGCGGGACGATGCCATCCGCGGCGTTCACCTGACGGGAAAGCGTGCTGCCCAGGCGGCGGCCAAGGCCAATGCGCGGCGGCTGCTGCTGACCCACCTGCCGGTCTGGACCGACGCCAACCACGTCGTGGCCGAGGCGATGCCGGAGTATTCCGGGGATGTCGCCGTCGCCGTCGCCGGGGTCCACTACCACGTCTGACCCGCACCCCTTCGGCTGCCCGCCCCCCTCGGCTGCCCACTTCCGTTGAGTGTCGGGATGTGCCCCTTGAAACTGCGGTTTTGGGGGCAGAGGTCCACACTCAACGGGAGGGGGTTTCGCGGGCGGGGTGGGGCGCTGGCTAAGCTGGAGGTATGACGACAGACGAGATACCGGCAGCCGTGCCGGGCGCAATTCCGGCAGCTTCCACCACGGGCATCATCCGTGCGGACGGCCGGGTGCCGGACCAGTTGCGCGACATCAGCATTACCCGCGGCTGGTCCAAGCAGGCCGAGGGATCGGCGCTGATCGAGTTCGGCAACACCCGGGTGCTGTGCACCGCGTCGCTGACGGCGGGGGTGCCGCGCTGGCTCAAGGGTGAGGGACGCGGCTGGGTCACGGCCGAGTACGCCATGCTGCCGCGGGCCACGAACACCCGTTCCGACCGGGAGTCCGTGAAGGGAAAGATCGGCGGCCGCACACATGAAATTTCCCGGCTGATTGGCCGCTCGCTGCGCTCCATCATCGACACCAAGGCGCTGGGCGAGAACACGATTGTGCTGGACTGTGACGTGCTGCAGGCCGACGGCGGCACCCGCACCGCTGCGATCACCGGCGCCTACGTGGCGCTGGCGGACGCCGTGCGCTACGCGCACGAAAACAAGATGATGGCGCGTAACGCCGCTCCGCTGCGCGACACGGTGGCTGCCGTCTCCGTGGGCATCATCGACGGGGTGCCCATGCTGGACCTGCCCTACGTGGAGGACGTGCGTGCCGAGACCGACATGAATGTGGTGGTGACCGGGTCCGGCAAGTTCGTGGAGGTGCAGGGGACCGCCGAGGGTGCTCCCTTTGACCGCGATGAGCTCAACGCGCTGCTGGACCTGGCGCTGCTGGGCACCGCCCAACTGGCACAGATCCAGCGCGACACGCTGGGGGCCTGAGGGTGGCAGCGGAGCCGGCCGCGCAGCCCAGGCCGCGGCTGGTGCTGGCCACCCACAACCAGGGCAAGCTGCGGGAACTGCGTGAACTGCTGCGCGGGCAGGTTCCCGGGCTGGACGTGGACAGCCAAGTGGTCGACGCCGGCGCGGTGGGGGGCCCGGACGTCGCGGAAACCGGCGTCACCTTTGCCGAAAACTCGCTGCTGAAGGCCCACGCGGTGGCGGAGGCCACCGGGCTGGTGGCCATCGCCGACGATTCCGGCTTGGCCGTGGACGTGCTGGGCGGCGCACCTGGCATTTTCTCCGCCCGCTGGTCCGGCCGGCATGGCGACGACCAGGCAAACCTGGAACTGCTGCTGGCCCAGCTGGCGGACATCGCCGAAACGCACCGCGGCGCCCGCTTCGTCTGCGCCGCCGCCCTGGCCGTTCCCGCCGCCGCCGGTCCCGCCGTCGAACATGTGGAAATGGGGGAACTGGCGGGCGTTTTACTCCACGCGCCCCGCGGAACGGGTGGCTTTGGCTACGATCCGATCCTGCGCCCGGACGGGCTGGGCGTGAGCTGTGCGGAGCTGGCGCCGGAGGAAAAGAACGCCATCAGCCACCGCGGCCAGGCCTTCCGGAAGCTGCTGCCCCATATTGTCGCCGCGCTGGAGGACCAGGACTAGTTTTCGCGCGCCTTGCGCTTGGCCAGGTAGCCCTTGGCGATTTCGATGATGATCGGGATCACCGAGAGCAGCACGATGACGATGAAGATCACGTCAAGGTTGTCCTTCACGAAGGGGATCCGGTCGCCCAGGATGAAGCCGAGCAGCGTGACGGCTCCGGTCCAGAGCACCGCCCCGATGGCATTGTACGCCGCGAAGTGCCGCCGCTCCATGCCGGCGACGCCGACGATGACGGGGACAAAGGTCCGCACGATCGGAACGAAGCGGGCCAGCACCAGGGCCTTGCCACCGTGCCGTTCAAAAAAGGCGTGCGCGCTCTCCACATGCTCGTGCTTGAACAGCCGCGAATCCGGCCGGTTGAAGATAGCCGGGCCGGCCTTCGCCCCGATGAGGTAGCCGACCTGGTTGCCCAGAAAGGCGCACACCATCAGCAGCAGTATCAGCAGCCAGATGTTGAACTGGATGGTGCCGGTGGCCACCAGCAGGCCGGCCGTGAACAGCAGTGAGTCACCGGGCAGGAAGAAGCCGATCAGCAGGCCGGTCTCAGCGAAGATGATGGCGCAGGCCACCAGCACCACCCACGGTCCCAGTGCGGGGTCGCTGAGGATGTACTGGGGGTCAAGCCAGCGGGGCAGCAGGCCGGCGTGCGCGGCGCCGCCGCCGAGCATGGCGGGCATGGAAAAGGTGCTGAGGGCAGAAGGGATCACCGTTAAAGCCTACGGTAAACAATGGCGGCCCGCCTCAGCCCACGGGATGAACCCCTTCCAGGGCCTGCGGATGACCGGGGGCTGCTCCCGGGCAAGACACAGCTGCCTCACAGTTTCCACTGGGTTTCCCGACAGCCCGCCGTAACATGATTGGACCATGACCATCCCACCTGTCCAGGCCGGCGGCACAGTGCTCCCGCCGCGTCCGTCAAGGCAGCCGCAGCCGCAGCCGCGGGTGCTGCCGGACCCGGCCCTGCGGCACCGGCGCAGGATGTGGCGCACCGACGGTCTGCAGACGGCCAGCTGGATTTCTGTGGCCATTGTCATAGCCCTGTTCCTGGCCGACGACGCCCGCAACGGTTTCAGCTCGGTGGGGGAGGCGGTGACCTCGCTGGGGATCCTCACCGGCCTGATCGGAACCGACCTTTTGCTCATCATGCTGCTGCTCGCCGCGCGGCTGCCGCTGATCGATCGGACCTTTGGCCATGACCGTGCCATCGGATTCCATCGACAGCTGGGCAAACCGGTGCTGTATCTGCTGCTGGCGCACACGGTGCTGCTGATCTTTGGATACGGCATCAACGAGGGGATTTCCGCGGTGGCAGAAACGGTGTCTCTGTGGACTTCGGTGCCTGACATGGCCTTTGCTTTCATCGGGCTGGGGCTGCTGATCGCCGTCGTCGTCACTTCCGTGGTGAGCGTGCAGCGCAGGTATCCCTATGAGGTCTGGCACGCCATCCATCTGCTGGCCTACGTGGCCGTGCTGGCCTCGCTGCCGCACCAGTTCAGCGCCGGGGCCATCTTCGCCGACGGCACCTGGCAGCGGTACTATTGGCTGGCCCTGTACCTGCTGGTGGCAGGATCCATCGCGGTCTTCCGGATCATTGTGCCGGTGATCCGCACTAACCGGCATCGGCTGCAGGTTTCCGAGGTCGTTCCCGCCGGGCCCAACGCCATTACCATCCGCATGACGGGGACGCAGCTGCAGGAACTGGCCATCCAGGCCGGCCAGTTCTTCCTTTGGCGCTTCCTGGCCCCGGGTCTGTGGTGGCACGCGCATCCGTTCTCGCTCTCGGCGGCACCCACCGCCACCGGGCTGGAGGTGACGGTGCGCGGACGCGGCGCCGGAACCGAGCGTCTGCTCTCCGTGCATCCTGGCACGCGGGTGGCGATTGCGGGACCGTACGGTATCTTCAGCCAGGCGGCCAGGACCAGCGACCGCCTGGTGATGATCGGCGCCGGCATCGGCATAGCCCCGATCCGCTCGCTGCTGGAGGAGGCCGACTTCGAGCCGGGCAACGCCGTGGTCATCCTCCGTGCCAGCAGCGAGGCCGAGCTGTTCCTGGCCCGGGAGATGCACGCGCTTTGCGAGCGGCGCGGTGCCTACCTCTACCTGGAGACGGGACCGAGGCCCCGCGACCGGCAGCACTGGCTTCCGCAGGCCTCCGCCCGGCGCGGATTTTGCCTGGCCGACTATGCACCGGATGCGGCGGGGGCGGATGTCTTTGTCTGCGGCCCGCAGCAGTGGAGCGAACTGGTCATCGCCGATGCTCGAGCCTCCGGCGTTCCGTCCGAGGCCATCCACTACGAAAGGTTCAGCTGGTGAGGGCGCGCGCAATCATCATGGCGTCGGCGGCGTCGGCGGGAATCATCCTGCTGGGCTGGCAGGCAGGGACGGGACAGGGCACGTCTCTGGCCGTTTCCCCGAACATCAGCGCCGGAGGTTCCGGTGGCGCGTCCGACGGCGGCAATTCAGGCACGGGGTCCGGGAACCTTGGGGGGACGGACTCCTCGGGCGCCGGGTCCGGCAGTTCGGGGACCGGCAGTTCCGGAACCGGTTCGGGCACTTCGGGAACCGGGTCGGGCACTTCGGGGACCGGCAGTTCCGGAACCGGCAGCGGGAGCTCCGGATCGTCGTCGAACGCGGCCATCAGCGGAACCTTCAAAGGCAGCAGCGTCGCCACCCGGTTCGGCTCGGTCCAGGTCCAGGTGACCATCGCCAAGGGCGTCATCACGGAAGTCACGCCCCTGCAGCTGACCGACCGCGACCAAAGATCCGTCTCCATCAGCAACCGCGCGGCACCGGTGATGCGCTCGGAGGTCCTTGCCGCCCAATCGGCCAACGTCCAGACCATCGGCGGCGCCACGTACACCTGCGAAGGCTACCTATCCTCGCTGCAGGCCGCCCTGGACAGTGCGCACTTCCAGACCCAGTCCGTCGGTTGAGCAGGTGCTCATCGCGTGATCCTGCAGACCATGGGAACCGTTGTCAGCCTCACTTCCACCGAGGCCGAGCCGGAAGAAACACTGAAGAACAGCATCGAGGAGATCTTCAGCACCGCGGACCGGACATTCAGCCTCTACCGGGAGGACTCCGAGTTGAGCCGGATTGCCGCCGGCAACCTCTCCCTGGCCGACTCAAGCACTGCCATGAAACAGATGTACAGCCTGGCCCTGGACTGGCGGACCGCTACGGAGGGTGCTTTCACACCGCACCGTCCCGACGCCGTCGTCGACCTGTCCGGCGTCGTGAAGGCGTGGGCGACGGCGGCTGCCGGGGACCTGCTGGTATCCCTGGGCCATCGGAACTGGTGCCTGAACGCCGGCGGCGACGTCCTCTGCTCCGGAACCGCCCCCGGAGGCGTGCCCTGGAGCGTGGGCATCGTCGATCCCCTGGACCGGAGGTCCCTGTTGGGCAGCATCGACGCCTCCGGAGAGCGCGCCGCCGTCGCAACCTCCGGCAACGCCGAGCGGGGCGAACATATCTGGCGCCTGCCGGGAGGATCCAAAGATTTCGTCCAGGTCACCGTCAGGGCCCAGGACATCATCACGGCCGATGTCCTGGCCACCGCCATCATCGCCGGCGGCCAACGTTCCCTTGACCATGCCAGCTCCGGCTGGCCCATCGACGTGCTCGCCGTCCGGCCCGATGGCAGCCTGCTCGCGACACCCGGCTTCACCCCTCCCCGGTGACCGACCCTGTCTGCGAACCTCCAGTGATCAGCCAAGGCCGCTACCCGAGCACCTGGTCCGGATAGCACCACCGCCAGGCTTCACCCGGCTCCGCGCTGCGCATCACCGGATGCCCGGTGCGGCGGAAGTGGGCCGTCGCATGCAGCCCGGGGGAGGAATCGCAGCACCCCACGTTCCCGCAGTCCAGGCACATCCGCAGGTGGACCGGCGTCGTGCCTTCCCGGATGCAGTCCTCGCAGACCGGGGCCTCGGGCAGCGGCAGGTCCTCCGCGGCCAGCAGATGGTCGCAGCCGCTTCCGCCCACGGACAGATTTTCCGGCGCCGGTTCGCGGTCTACCGCGCTGGACCCTTCAAGGGTGGCGTCCATCATCGATTCCTCGACGTCGAGTTGGTCCAGGGCATCGCTGAGAACCTCATGGGCGTAGTCTCCGGAGCGGCGCAGCTCCAGGATCTTCTCGCGCTCCGCCGCCATCATGCTCAGCCTGAGTTCGGCATAGCGTTGGCTGGGCGTTTGGCCCTCGGACTCGGGGCGGCCCAGCCGTTCCCACGCCGCCAGGCCGCGCTCCTGGGTGCGGCGTTTGAGCATGGCCAGCACCTCCACCGGATCGCTCTCGGTCCGGAGCTCTTGGAGGCGCGCGATCCCCGCCGCCGTGGACAGTTGCATCAGCGAGGCCTGGACCAGGGCATCCTCGCGCAGATCCGGTCCCCGCAGCCCCAACATCCGGACCAGCGAGGGCAGCGTGAGTCCCTGTACCACCAGTGTTCCGGCCACCACCACCAGGGCCGCCAGCACCAGCACCGGACGGTGCGGAAGACTCTGCGGCAGCACCAGGACCGCCGCCAGCGTCACCACGCCCCGCATGCCGGCCCAGGAGATGACGGCAGGATAGCGCCAGGGCGGGGCAGGATCCGTGCGGCGGACGGCCGGAATCAGCCGCGGCAGATAGGTGGCGGGATAGACCCAAAGCGGCCGCAGGACCAGGACGGAGAGCAGCAGCAGCGCGCAGCCGGACCAGATCCGGACCGGACCCAGCGAGTCGTTCTGGACCGCCCCGATGATGCTGCGCACCTGCAGGCCGATCAGCAGGAACACGGCATTTTCCAGCAGGAACTGCACGGTGTTCCAGTTGCTGCGCTGGCTCAGCCGGGCCGCGCCGCCGGGCATGGCGGGCGCCTTCGCCCCCATCACCAGTCCGGCCACGACGACGGCGAGCACCCCGGAGGCGCCGATGGCCTCGGCGGGGAGGTACGCGACCAAGGGGGCCACGAGGGAGAGCGAAGTGTTGATGGCCACGTGCCTGATGCGTTTGCGGATCTGCACCATCACAAAGGCGGCCGCGAGGCCCACGGCCACGCCGCCGACGGCCGCAAGCAGGAAGTTTCCGGCAATCTGGGCGGCGGAAACGGTGCCGGCGATCGCCGCAATCGCGGCCCGCAGGCAGACCAGGGCGGTCGCGTCGTTGACCAACGATTCGCCCTCCAGAATGGTGATAATGCGCCGCGGCATGCCCACCCGGCGGGCAATTGCGGTGGCGGCTACGGCGTCGGGCGGGGCGATCACCGCCCCCAAGGCAATGCCTCCGGCCGGTGGTACCTCGGGGAAGATCCACCAGATGACCAGTCCGGTGGTGAGGGTGGCGAAGATGACGTAGCCAACCGACAGCAGGCCGATTGCGCGGCGGTTGGAGCGGATGTCGATCAGGGAGGTCCGTAGCGCGGCCGCGTACAGCAGCGGCGGGAGCAGGCCGACGAGCACCAGTTCGGGTGTCAGCTCTATCCGCGGGACGAAGGGCAGGAAGGAGGCAAGGATGCCCGCCAATACCAGCAGCAGCGGTACCGGGACATTGATTTTCCGGGCCAGTGCACTGCACGCGCAGATGACGGCCACCAGTGCCAGCAGCCCTAAGGCGACTTCCATACACCCATTCTGTCAGCCACTGCAGGCGAGGAGAGGATTCCGGGCAGCCTGGTTCTGGTCACACCTTGTGCAGGGGTGGTGGGTCCGCCCCTGCACAAGTCAGCGGATCTGCCGGGATCAGCCGTTGGAGCTTTGTCCTGAGCTGGGCGGCGCCTGTCCTCCGCCGGGGCCACCGGTTTCCGTGCCGGTGACGTTGAAGGAGGCATCGAGCTTCACGGTGGCAGGCGTGCCGTCCGACTTCAGGATGTGGGCCTCGTAGGTGGCGCCCTCGGCGTCGTTCTCCACCCGCTGGATGGTCGCTCCGGGATTGGCCGCCAGCGCCGCCGCCTTGACTTTGGCGGCGGTGTCACCGGTGAGCAGTTGCTCGGTGATCCCGTTGGCTTGGTGGCCGCCCTTGCTGGGATCCGGCGCACCCTGCCCGGTGCTGCCAGCCGCCGTCGTTCCTGGCGTGGTGCTGGACGACGACGGCGAGCTGCTCGCCACGGTTTCGGCGGCGTTAGCTGGCAGTGCCGCGGCGGTAAGGGCGCCCCCGCCAATCACGGCGGCGAGGGCAAGGCCGCCAAGGGCCGATTTCTTCAGTTTGTTCATTGCGCACTCCTGATGGGGGTGGTTGTCCCACGGATGCGGGACTGGTTCCATCTTTGGTCGCCAGATTAGGGCCGGACTTAGTACGGGCTGTGGTGGTGCTGTGCAGGAAAGCCAGCAGGCAAGCCGGAGCGCCGAGCGGCTATCAGCTGTTTAGGTCCTGCGCCAGCAACCGCAGCTCGGCTGCCAAATCGATCCCCTCGGTATGCAGCACGGTGCGCAGGCCCAGTGCTTTGGCGGCCTCGATATTGGCCTCGGAATCGTCCACAAAGGTGACGCGGCCGGCGTCGGCCTCCAACTCCGCGAGTACGTGCGTAAAGACGGCGGCGTCCGGCTTGACCATGCCAAGGTGGCCGCTGAAGAAGAGCCGATCGAAGTAGCGTACCCAGGGCTCCCGGTTGGTGAACTCCGAGGCCATCCCGGCGGGCATATTGGACAGCAGCGCCAGCCCCGCACCGCGGGCGGACAGCGCATCCAGCACGTCCAGGGTGTCCAGGTTGAAATGCGACCACTGCCGGGCGTCCATTGCGTCCAGCTGAGCCGCTATTCCGTCTCCGGCCTCCCGGCCCAGCACGCTGCTCCAGTACTCCTTCGAGGTCAGGCGGCCTGCGTCGAACTCCACCCGGTGGGTCCAGTAGCTGCTTTCGGGCGGCTGAAGGTCCAGCCCGGTTGTCTCCCGCAGTGCCAGCCAGTCCTCCGGATCGGGGGCGGTGGAAATCACCATGCCGTAGTCGAAGAGGTACCAGTCGGTGGCGGATGTCGGTGAGGTCATCGGCCCAGCCTAGCGGTCCGGGAGCCGACGGCGACAGGCGGAGTGGATGAACAGTGGATAACCCCTTTCTACCGGCCAGACCGGGGACGGGCCGGCACGCCGGAGCGCCTGGCAGGAACCGGGGATTCCGGACGGTAGCCTTGGGCGCGTGGGTTTAGAGTTCACTGCCATCGATTTTGAAACAGCCAACGGCTTCCGCGGCTCGCCGTGCTCCGTGGGCCTGAGTAAGGTCCGCGGCGGTCGGATTGTGGAGGAGGCGCAGTGGCTGATGCGCCCGCCGGCCGGCCACGACCACTTCGATCCGCGTAACGTGCAAATCCACGGCGTGACCCCGGAGCAGGTGGCGGGCCAACCGCGGTTCGGTGAGCTGTTTGGCGAGATCGGCGGGTTCATCGGCTCGGACGTGCTGGTGGCCCACAACGCCGCCTTCGACATGGGGGTGATCCGCTCCGCCCTGGAGGTTTCGGAGCTGCCCGGCCCGGCGTTCGACTACGCCTGCACAGTGATGCTGTCCCGACGGCACTATTCGCTGCCTTCCTATTCGCTGCCGTTCGTGGCCGAGGCCGCGGGCGTTCCTTTGCTGAACCACCACGATGCGGTGGAGGATGCCCGCGCCTGCGCCGGGATCATGATCGACATCGCCGGCCGCGCCAGTGCCGGCAGCGTCGCGGAGGTCTTTCTGGGACTCAAACTGCGGATGCCCGCTGCTGCGGCCTACCGGCCGGGCCGGGATGAGCTTTCCAAATCGACCCGCACGGCGCGGGAGCGTGCGCTGGTTGGGGCTGGGGCCCGGGCTGGGGATGGGGTCCGTTCCGCTGCTCACGGGGTGGGCACCAGCAGGTTCGACGGCGGCAGCTGGCTGGGCTGGCCGGAGGAGGGGCCGAATCCGGAGCCGAACCTAACGGCCGACACTAGCCATCCGCTCTTTGGCCAGACCATCGTGTTCACCGGCAACCTGCAGATTCCGCGCCGGACGGCGAAGGAAAGGTCCGCGCTGCTGGGGGCGCAGCCTGCCAGCGCGGTGACACGGAAGACAACGGTCCTGGTGGTCGGGGACGGCTTTGTCTCCGCTGACCTGCGCCATGGCCGGGTTACCAGCAAGGCGCGCAGGGTGCTGGAGCTGCACGAACGGGGCCAGAGCATTGAGGTGCTCTCCGAGGGTGAATTCATGCAGATGCTCGGCTGAGGCTGAGATACCAACTCTGGAATCGGGGGATCGCACCGTGAGTCTTCAATCCCCAGGAAATCCCCATCGGAACAGGTGGGTGGGCTATCTTGTCGTACCCCTCTGATTGACTTAGAGCATGGAAGATCAGCTGGGACAGGACTCCCCGGACACCGGTACGGAGGCCACGGAATCGGGGGCAACCGTGCCGGCGGCCGCGGAATCGGGGGCAACCGTGCCGGCGGCCGTGGAATCGGGGGCAATCGTGCCGCTGGCCGCGGTTGTTGTGGTCCCGGATCCGTCTGCGGCCCGTGGCATTCCTGCTGAATTCTTCCGGCGGCTGGTCGAT
>DASYGM010000030.1:0-4296 GCA_035999715.1 Micrococcaceae bacterium
GATGGGCCGGCTCCCCTTCCTGCAGCGGACGCCCCTGGCTGCCCAGCCGGCCGATACGTGCCGGCGTGTGCGAGGTGATCCGGGCGAAGTCCGCCCAGCCGATCAGCCCCGATTCGATCATGGTGTGCTGGACCACCGACAACGCCGTTTCCAGGCCGGTCATGCCCATCGCCGCCTGCGCCCACTCGCAGTCCTTGGACTCGCTGGGGTGCGGGGCGTGGTCCGTGCCGATGACGTCGATGGTGCCGTCCGCCAACGCCTCGCGCAGCGCCTGAACATCCCCATCCGAGCGCAGCGGCGGATTGACCTTATATACCGGATCGTAGCTGCGGACCAGCTCGTCTGTCAGCCACAGGTGGTGTGGCGTCACCTCCGCCGTGACGTTGATGCCCCTGGCCTTGGCCCAGCGGATGATGTCCACCGAGCCGGCCGTCGAGACATGGCACACGTGCAGCCGCGACCCTACATGCTGGGCCAGCAGTACATCGCGGGCAATGATGCTCTCCTCCGCTACCGCCGGCCAGCCGGCCAGGCCCAGCACCGCGGAGACAGGACCCTCGTTCATCTGCGCACCCTCGGTGAGCCGCGGTTCCTGCGCATGCTGGGCGATCACGCCGTCGAACGCCTTCACATACTCCAGCGCCCGGCGCATCATCACCGGGTCACTGACGCAGATACCGTCATCGGAGAAGACCCGCACCCGAGCCCGCGAGTCTGCCATGGCGCCCAGCTCGGCCAGCCGCGTGCCCGCCAGCCCCTCGGTCACAGCACCGACCGGCCGCACGTCCACCCAGCCCGCCTCCCGGCCCAGCGTATAGACCTGCTCCACCACGCCGGCGGTGTCCGCCACCGGGGAGCTGTTCGCCATCGCATGCACCGCCGTGAACCCACCGAGCGCCGCCGCCCGAGTGCCCGTCTCCACGGTTTCCGCATCCTCCCGGCCGGGTTCGCGCAGATGGGTGTGCAGATCCACCATGCCCGGCAGCGCCACCAGACCGTCAGCGTCGATGACGGCGGCGCCGGAAGCGTCCAGTCCGGTGCCCGTCTCCCTGATCCGCCCATCAGCGATCAGCAGATCCGTGCGTTCACCGCCCAGCAGCGCGGCTCCGCGGATCAGATATGCCGTTCCCGATTCAATGCTCACTTTGCGCTCTCCGATGTCTGGGGGGAATTTCGGGCGGGGGCCAGGGCAGCCGCCGGGGCAGGTAGCAGACCTTCCCTTAGGACCGCTGCCGGCGCCGGGGCCCGCAGATCGCCCGAGAGCAGCAGGTACAGCGCCGCCATCCGGACCGATACACCATTCCGTACCTGGGCCAGGACCGTGGAACGCGTCGAATCGGCCGCCGCAGAGGAAATCTCCAGCCCGCGGTTCATGGGGCCGGGGTGCATGATGATCGTGTCTTTCAGACCCAGCGCGTCAAGCTTGGCGAGCCGGCCGTCGTCGAACCCCCACCGCCGCGAGTACTCGCGGGTGGAGGGGAAGAAGGAAGCATTCATCCGCTCTGCCTGAACGCGGAGCATCATCATCGCGTCCACGCCGGATTCCAGGACCGAATCAAGGTCATAACTGACCTCGCAAGGCCATGCCTCGACCCCCACAGGCAGGAGCGTGGGCGGTGCCACCAGCGTCACCTGTGCGCCCAGGGTCTGCAGCAGCCACACATTGGACCGCGCCACCCTTGAATGCAGCACATCGCCGGCGATCGCCACCCGCATGCCGGACAGATCCGTTCCAGCCGACTCGACGCCCGTGAGCCGCGACCAGTGCCGGCGCATCGTGAAGGCATCCAGCAGTGCCTGGGTGGGATGTTCGTGGGTGCCGTCCCCGGCATTGATGACCGCAGCGTCGATCCACCCCGAACTGGCCAGCCGTTCCGGCGCCCCCGAAGCCCAATGCCGGATCACCACCGCATCCGCACTCATCGCCTCAAGCGTCTGCGCCGTGTCCTTCAGCGATTCGCCCTTGGACACCGAGGAGCCCTTCGCCGAGAAGTTAATGACGTCCGCGGAGAGCCGCTTTGCCGCCGCCTCGAAGGAAATCCGGGTACGTGTGGAGTCCTCAAAGAACAGATTGACAACCGTCCGGCCGCGCAGCGCCGGAAGCTTCTTCACCTCACGCTCCCCCACCGCGGCCATTTCCTCCGCAGTGTCCAGGATGCGGACAGCGTTATCCCAGCTCAGGTCCTGGGTGGACAGCAGATGCCTCACAGGCTTGCCTCGATGACGACCTCATCGACGGCGCTGGCGGCGTTGGCGGCGTTGGCTGTGCCCGGTGCGCCCGCGGCGTTGGGTCCGCCATCGGTTTCCACCAGCCGGACGCGAACCTTCTCCGACGACGACGTCGGCAAGTTCTTGCCCACGTGGTCTGCACGGATCGGCAGCTCACGGTGCCCCCGGTCCACCAGCACCGCCAGCCTCACTGCCCGGGGCCGGCCAAGATCCACCAGCGCGTCCAGCGCCGCCCGAATGGTGCGGCCAGAGTAGAGCACATCGTCCACCAGCACGACGATCTTGTCGTCGATTCCTGTGGAGGGCAATTGCGTGCGTTCCGGAGCACGGGTTGGTTGGCGCGCCAAATCATCACGGAACATGGTGACATCGAGCTGGCCCACGATCGCCTCGGCGTCGATGCCGGAATCTGTGGAGGCCAACTTGGTGGCCAACCGCTGGGCCAGCGGATAACCGCGGCGCGGAATGCCGAGCAGGACCAGGTCTTCGGAGCCCCTGTTGGCCTCAAGGATCTCATGGGCTATACGAGTGAGTGCGCGGTCAATGTCCGCCGCGGTCAGAACGACACGCGGGGAGCCTGCAGCCGTGGCTTCAGAGCTCATTTCTCGCCTCCCCCTTCCCCGCCTCACAGGACGGAATTAAAAGGATCATTGCGTTTCAAAACTATCACAGCGCAGAGGGCCAGCCGTCGTCGTCGTCGGCCCTCAGCCCTACGCCTCCGGTGTCCAGGCCGGATCCCGCCCAAACCAGCCAGCCAGCCGGTCGTAGCTGGGTGCTTCCGCCGGAACCGGCACCTCCACACCGAAGGCCTTATCCGGCCCCCGGAATTCCGGACGCAGCATCCCCCGCGACCAGTCAAGCCCATGTTCCGCCAGGGCTGGGTCCAGTGCCAGCGTCAGGCCGGTCGCCTTGAGCAGGTCCCAGGAGTGCATGGCCAACTCGGCTATCTGCTGGTCTGCCCGTGACCTCAAGGGCGCCTCCCGGCCACCCATCGACGGAACCTGCTGGTCCAGGTCCGCTGCAGCCCATGTCCGCTTCAGTTCCTGCGCACCATCGCGGAAATCCTGCAGCCAGTCCGCGCCGAGCTCTTCCGGCTGCACACCCCACTGAGGCGCCTCTCCGCGGGCTCCAGCAGTGAAGTTTGGCAGGTCCGTCCTGGTGATGTGGCGGATCAGGGCCCTGACATCCCATTCCGCGCACGGCGTCGGTAAGGCCTCCTGGCCCTTCTGGATTTGCGCCAGCACGTTATCTGCCTGGTCCAGCGCCCGATTCAGCAACGCAACGGCCATGTCCTCGGAATCCACGATGGGCCTTCCTTCCAATCTGGGTACTTTCGGGGCTGCGGGCCCAGCACGCTGCCCGTCGGTGTGGACACGATACTACTTTCTTGGCTGCCGCTTGCCGATAAATTTCCGGCCCTGGAGAATTGCCCTGTGGATAGGGCTGGAGCGGCCATCATTACCGTCGGTGGCCTCTGGCAGTGCGGGGGTGTGGAGGAGTTCGAGGATCGGGTTGTGGGTGGGGAGCCTGCTGAGGAGCGGCCGACGACGGCGGCCGGCGCCTCTGCTGAGTCCGGTCCGGATCCGTCGTCGACGCCCGCTGCGATCGATCCTTCGGCCCCGCTTGCGGATCTTGTGGAAGGCGGCGGGGACCGGCCCGAAAATGTCAGTACCATCTGGCAGGGTGAGGGTATGGAGGAATTCGGGGATCCGGCACAGGGCCAGAACCAGGCAAACATGCCGGATCTGGCCGCCGCGATCGCGGCGGTGGTCCTGCCCGTGGTCCCGGCCGCGGTCCCTGTCGTGGATCCGCCGGTGGTGCGGGTCCGGGACCGTGCGCACCCTGGCGGGCTGTCGCTGCCGGCGGCCCGGGCGTGGCAGGACGCCGCGGAGGACCGGTACACGGACACCGTGGCCGCGATCACCGAGACCGCCCGGCTGGAAGCGCGGACCGCGGCCCTGAAAACCGTTTTGGTCGCGTCCCTGGACGCCGTCAGCGAGGAACTCGGGCGGGGCCTGGGCATGGATTCCTGGCAGTCCTCCCAGCAGGGGGTTTCCACCACCGAGG
>DASYGM010000039.1:0-8990 GCA_035999715.1 Micrococcaceae bacterium
CAGGTGCGGATCCTCCAGATCACGGCCCAGGGCGCGCAGGAAATCGCCGATGGCGCGCTCTGCGGCGGCAACGTCGATGCCGCCCGGATCCAGTTCTTCGAGGTCCAGCCCGTTGCCCTCCGGCAGGCCGGCCGCCAGGATGTCAGGACCGCGGCCGGCGGCTTCGGAGAGTTCCGGCAAATCCTCTTTTCGCAAAGCCTCTGGTTGTGCAGACATGGCGCCCCATCTCTAAAAATCTGTTTCTTTGATTTTAGAATCGGAAAGCAGGAGAAGTCAATCGTGCCCCGGTCCCGTGAGGGCCCCGTGACGGCTGGTGAGGGTCCGGTGAAGATCGGTGAGGGTCCAGAGAAGGTCCGGTGAGAGCGCAGTGAAGGTACGGTGAGAGCGCGGGGATGGCGGAATGGTGACCGGTTTTTTACCTGACTGCACTGCTTGCATTGCATGCATTGGCGGCACTGCAGTCAAGTTCGGAATCGTCTGCCCCTCTACTGGCGTCTGCCCCTCTACCCGCGTTTGCCCCCTCTACTGGCGTTTGCCCCACTACCCGCGACAAGCGTTTACTACCCGGGTCTGCGCGGCAATGCTCGTTTCCGCGGGCAGCAAGGCGCACGGAATGGAGGTGTGAACCGGGCCGGGGCCGGTTCGGTAGAATGGTGGGGTGCCCGTGTACCTTGACCACGCGGCGACCACGCCAATCTCGGCCCCGGCCCTCGCCGCACTTACCTCCGAACTGAGCCGCAGCGGCAACCCTTCGTCGCTGCACGGCTCCGGCCGCCGTGCCCGGGCGGTGGTGGAGCAGGCCCGCGAAACCCTTGCCGCCGCAGCCGGAGCACATCCTTCGGAGGTGATCTTCACCTCCGGCGGCACGGAAGCGGACAACCTTGCCGTGAAGGGTCTTTTCTGGTCCCGGCGGGATGCGGACCCGGCCCGGAAGCGGATCCTGGTTTCCGCCATCGAGCATCCGGCCGTGCAGGACACAGTGGAGTGGCTGGAAAAGCATGAGGGCGCCGAGGCCGTCTGGCTGCCGGTGGATGAGGCAGGCCTGATCCGGCTGGACGCCCTGACCGCAGAGCTCGAGCGGGATGCGCAGGGCGTTGCCCTGATTTCCGTGATGTGGGCCAATAACGAGGTGGGCACCGTCCAGCCGATCGCGGCCATTGCAGCGCTCGCGGCCGGTTACGGGATTCCCGTGCACTCGGACGCGGTCCAGGCCTTCGGATCGGTACCGGTTGACTTCGCGGCCTCCGGGCTGGCGGCCATGTCCATCAGCGGGCACAAGATCGGCGGCCCGGTGGGCGTTGGGGCGCTGCTGCTGGGGAGGTCGGTGAAGCTGGTGCCGGTGCAGCATGGCGGCGGCCAGGAACGCGATGTCCGTTCCGGAACCCTGGACACCGCCTCCATCGCCGCCTTCGCAGCGGCCGCCGGGGACGTCGTCGAACATCTGCCCCAGGAAAGCGCCCGCATCATGGAACTGCGCAACCGGCTGATCACAGGCGTCCGCGAAACCGTGCCGGAAGCGCTGCTGCGAGGTGTTCCGGTGGACGCTGCCGCCACTCCCGACCCGGCCGCCGCTCCGGACGCTAGCGCCGCCCGGCTGCCCGGAAACGCACATTTCACCTTTCCCGGCTGCGAGGGAGATTCGCTGCTGTTCCTGCTGGACATGGCCGGCGTCGAGTCCTCCACCGGGTCTGCCTGCACGGCTGGAGTGCCGCGGCCGTCGCACGTGCTGCTGGCGATGGGGTTGACCGAGGACGAAGCCCGCGGGGCGCAGCGGTTCAGCCTGGGGCATACATCCACGCTGGCGGACGTTGAAACATTCATTGCGGCGCTGCCGCAGGCGCATGCGATGGCGAAACAGGCCGGAATGGCCGGACACGTATCAAGTATTGAGACCGCCGGAACCAAGTACAAGAAGCGCTTGACCGAAGCCGCGGCACCGGCTGGTGCCGGGCAGTCTGGAGTAGGGAAGTAATGCGAGTTTTGGCCGCGATGAGCGGGGGAGTGGACTCGGCAGTGGCCGCGGCGCGTGCCGTGGATGCCGGGCACGACGTCGTCGGAGTCCACCTGGCCCTCTCCCGGATGCCCGGGACCCTGCGCACCGGCAGCCGGGGATGCTGCACCGTGGAGGACTCCAATGACGCCTGGCGCGCCTGCGATAAGTTGGGCATTCCGTATTACGTCTGGGACTTTTCCGAGCGGTTCAAGGAGGATGTGGTCCAGGATTTTATCGACGAGTACGCCGCGGGGCGGACGCCCAATCCGTGTATGCGCTGCAACGAGCGGATCAAGTTCGCAGCGCTGCTGGAAAAGGCCCTGGCGCTGGGGTTCGACGCCGTCTGCACCGGGCACTACGCGAAGGTGGTCGACGACGGGCACGGCAACAAGGAGCTGCACCGCGCTGCGGACTGGGCCAAGGACCAGAGCTATGTGCTCGGCGTACTCACCCACGAGCAGCTCAAGCACTCGATGTTCCCGCTGGCGGATACCCCCTCGAAGGCGGAGGTGCGGGCCGAGGCCGAGCGCCGGGGCCTGTCGGTGGCCAAGAAGCCGGACAGCCATGACATCTGCTTCATTTCCGACGGCGACACCCGCGGCTGGCTGGCGGAGAAGATCCAGATGAGCACCGGCGACATCGTGGACGAGTCCGGCGCCAAGGTCGGCGAACATCCCGGCGCCAATGCTTTCACCGTCGGGCAGCGCCGCGGGCTCAAGCTGGGCACACCCGCCTCGGACGGCAAGCCGCGCTTCGTGCTGGAGATCCGGCCCAAGGAGAACAAGGTGGTGGTGGGGCCGGAGGCGCTGCTGGCGATCGACGAGATCCGCGGCATCAAGGTCTCCTGGGCAGGGCTGCCCATCCCCGAGGCCATGCTCGGGCCGGTGGCCGACCAAGATGGGCCCACGCCGGCAGGGTCCCCTGGCCGAGCTTGCGAAGTGGGGGAGCCGGCAGGGAGGAACGAGCGTGTGGAGACCTCCGCGGCCACCGATCCGACCCGCTCCCAGACTTTCGAGTGCATGGCGCAGGTCCGCGCGCACGGAGATCCCGTTCCCGCACGGGCCCACCTGGAGCTGATGCCCGACGACGGCCCGGGCCTCCGCGAGGAACTGGTGGTGACGCTTCAGGAGCCACTCCGAGGGGTGGCGCCGGGACAGACAGTGGTGCTGTACCAGGGCACCCGGGTGCTGGGCCAGGCCACCATCGACACCGCCCGATCGCTGGCCCGTCCCGCGCTTTAAACCGCCCTCTGGACCTGCCCGAGGGCCCAGGCGCCGGAGCCATCGTTCGTTGAAGTGGCAGTTCGCGCCCATGTACTCGAAAACATGGGCGCCAACTGTGCTCTCAACCGGGGGCGGGGGCCGGGTCCTCGGGCGGGTAGGTGATGGTTTCGCCTTCGACCTTGGCGAAGCTGGTAAGACGATGCGGTTTGGCCGACTTCTCGCTCATGATGTCCAGGACTTCGATGCCGCGCACCAGCAGTGCGTCCCCGATCAGCGAGCGGTGGCAGCGCCACGGCACGGCCTCGGCGCACATGATCGCGGTCGGCTGTCCGGCCGCGAACCTCACCAGTTCCTGTATCCCCGCCGCGAAATCCGCTGTCTGCATGTAGTCGGCGTAGCCGCGGAAGGAAGCGTTCCGCCAGGCCCCGTTGATGCTGTCCTTGCGGCTGTGCCGGAGTCCGCCGAGGGATTCCATCCGGCGGTATCCAATGCCATGCGCTGACAGGCCCGGATCCAGCAGGTCCTGGCCGAACTGCGGGTTGTGCCGGGATTTGGCGATGGTGCGCACGTCAGCGATGGCCCCTACCCGGTGCGCTCGGAGCAGCGCCACGAACTCGTCGAGCGGATGCGTGGAGTGGCCCACAGTGTAGATCCTCACGCTCTGACCGTACCGCGTGCCAGTCGTCCGGCCTGATGCGGGGTTAGGCTGGCCCCCATGCAGCAATCCAACCAGCAGCAATCCAACCAGCAGAAGTTCATGCAGAAGGATGTCCTGATCCTCACCCACGTCCCGTGGGAAGGTCCGGGCCTCATCGCCGACGCATTGGCCGAGGCCGGCATCCCGTACCAGGTGCACACCATTGTCGCCGAGGCGGAACCGCAGCTGCCCGGCCTGGGTGAGATGGCCGGCGTCGTCATCATGGGCGGTCCGATGGATGCGGACGATGCAGCGAACCATCCGGGCCTGGCGGTCGAGCTGCAGCTGGTGCGCGACGCCATCGCCGCCGAGGTTCCCGTGCTGGGAATCTGCCTGGGGCACCAGATCATCGCGCTGGCCCTCGGCGCCCCGCTGCACAAGGGCGCCACGCAGGAGCTGGGGCTGTCTGCGGTGGAGGTGGTCTCGGATGACCGGCTGCTCAGCCACCTGCATGGCACCCCGGTGCTGCACTGGCACCGGGACAACGCCGGACTCCCGGAGGGCGCCACGCTGCTGGCGCGAACGGCGCAGTGCCCCAACCAGGCTTTCCGCTATGGCAGCGCGATCGGCCTGCAGTTCCACCTGGAGCTGGACGAGGCGCTGTTGCGCGCCTGGCTCGACGACGGCGGCATGGCGGCGGAGCTGGCAACGGCGGCGGATGCGGGGGACGGGCGGCCGACGACGACAGCGGCAGGTCAAGCTGCGACCCCGGCGACCCCGGCGGAGCAACTGCTGGCCCGATTCGCCGTCGACCAGCCGGTCCGGTCCGAGGCGGCACGGCATGCGTTCGGCCTGTTCGCACTGGATGCAGCGGCCCGCGCGGCGACCCGGCCGGCCGTGTAGCGCCGTTGAAACCGGACTGACCGACCTTTCGGTAGATAAATATCTGGTTGCAACTTTTGTTGCAGGGAGAAAAACTTTCCAGGTTCTGGTAGAAACGAGGAACCACGACTGTGCGCTGCCTCACCACAGTGGGGCGGGGGACGCACGTCGCACTCACCAAAAGAAAGTTTGCACATGGCTAAGAAAAAGATGGGCCTGCGCTATGCAATCGCGCTCGCGGGCGTCTCGATGCTGGCGTTGACAGCCTGCACCGGACCCAGCGGCGGCAGTACGCCGAGCGGCAGCAGCGCTGGCGCCAGCGGGGCGCCGATCACCTTCGGGACCACGGACAAGGTCACCTTCCTGGATCCGGCCGGATCCTATGACAACGGTTCGTTCATGGTGATGAACCAGATCTTCCCGTTCGTGCTGAACTCCAAGCCCGGCAGCGCGGATCCGCAGCCGGATATGGCCGAGTCCGCCTCCTTCACCTCGCCCACCCAGTACACCGTCAAGCTGAAGTCCGGACTCAAGTGGGCCAATGGCGACACTCTTGATTCCACCGACGTGAAGTTCAGTTTTGACCGCCAGCTGAAGATCAATGATCCCAACGGCCCGGCCTCCCTGCTGGGCAACCTGGCCAGCGTCGACGCCCCGGACGCCACCACGGTGGTCTTCAACCTCAAAAAGGGCAACGACCAGACCTTCCCGCAGATCCTGACCAGCCCGGCCGGCCCGATCGTCGACCACAAGGTCTTCCCGGCGGACAAGGTCATGAACGATGAGGACATCGTGAAGGCCAAGGCGTTTGCCGGCCAGTACACCATCGAGTCCTACAAGAAGAACGAGCTGATCAGCTTCAAGGCCTACCCGGGCTACCAGGGGCTGCTCGGCAAGCCGGCCACGGACAACGTGACGGTCAAGTACTACGCGGATTCGAACAACCTGAAGCTGGACGTCCAGCAGGGCAACATCGACGTCGCCTCGCGCAGCCTGACGGCCACCGACATCGACAGCCTGAAGAAGGATTCCAAGGTTAACGTCGATGTGGGACCCGGCGGCGAGCTGCGTTACATCGTGTTCAACTTCAATACGATGCCCTTCGGTGCCACCACCAAGGACGCCGATCCGGCCAAGGCGCTGGCCGTCCGCCAGGCCATGGCGGATTCAGTTGACCGCTCGGCCATCGCGGACCAGGTCTACAAGGGCACATACCTGCCCGCGTACTCGTACGTCCCGCAGGGGTTTGCCGGTGCCACGGAGCCGCTGAAGACCATGTACGGCGACGGAACCGGCAAGCCGAGCCTGGATAAGGCCAAGAAGGCGCTCTCCGACGCCGGCGTCAGCACCCCGGTGACACTGAACCTGCAGTACAACACTGACCACTACGGCAAGTCCTCGGCGGACGAGTACGCGATGGTCAAGGATCAGCTGGAGAAGACCGGACTGTTCAAAGTGAATCTGCAGTCCACGGAGTTTGTGACCTACACCAAGGACCGGGTCGCAGATGCCTATCCGCTGTACCAGCTGGGCTGGTTCCCGGACTACTCGGACGCGGATGACTACCTGACACCGTTCTTCACGGCGAACAACTTCCTGAAGAACCACTACGACAACAAGACCGTGCAGGACATGATTGCCCAGCAGCTGACCACGACGGACAAGTCCGCCCGTGACAAGCTGATCGGCGATATCCAGACGGCCGTTGCCAAGGATCTGCCCACCCTGCCACTGCTCCAGGGAGCGCAGGTCGCAGTCTCCGGCAAGGATGTGAAGGGCGTTCAAAGCACGTTGGATGCGTCCTTCAAGTTCCGCCTGGGCGTGCTGTCCAAGTAGCACCGGCCCGCTAAGGACGAGGTCCTGCCCGCACGGGTAGCACTGGGGGAGGCGGGGCGTCGCGCAGACGCCCCGCCTCCTGCCTTGTCCGACGACGGCTGCCATACGACGGCTGCCAGCCGCAGAACGGCCTCCAGCCACAGATACCTGCACTACAGAACTAGGTAGCAATGACAACCCTGATAGACGCACCCCCCGAAGAAGCGGATGGACTCCTTCCCACAAAGAAGGCCAAATCCGGCGGCGGGCTGGGCAAATACATCGTGGTCAGGTTCTTCCTGATCTTCCCCACCATCTTCATCCTGGTCACCATAGTGTTCTTCCTGATGCGGATCACCGGAGATCCCATCACGGCGGCACTGGGCGGCCGGCTCCCACCGGACCAACTTGCGATCCGCATCCACCAAGCGGGCTACGACCAGCCGATCCTCCTGCAGTACTTGCAGTACCTGGGCCAGGTTGCCACCGGCAACTTCGGCCGCACCATCTCGGACAACCTCAAGGTCACTGACATGCTGGCCACCTATGGAACGGCCACCTTGGAACTGGCCATCAACGCACTGATCGTAGCCCTGCTGATCGGCATTCCGCTGGGCATGGTCGCCGCAAAATTCCGCGACAAGGTGCCCGACGCGGTGCTGCGGATCTTCGCGATCCTCTGCTATGCCACCCCGGTGTTCTTTGCCGGGCTGCTGCTGAAGCTGATCTTCTCGGTAGGTCTGGGCTGGCTGCCCGTGGCCGGGCGGGCTAACACCACCGATGAGGTGGCGCTGACCTCGTTGGCCTCGCCCACCGGTATCTACTGGCTGGATGCGATCCGCAGCGGAAACATGGCCGCTCTGGGAGACGTGATGGCGCACGCCGTGCTGCCCGCGGTCGCACTGGGCCTGCTGACCGGAGGCGTGTTCCTGCGCCTGGTGAGAACCAACGTGATAGGCACCCTCGGCAAGGACTACGTCGAGGCCGGGCGCTCGCGCGGGGTGCGCGAGTTCCGGCTGGTCACCAAACACGCGTACAAGCCGGCACTGATCCCGATCATCACCGTGATGGGCCTTCAGATCGCTTTGCTGCTGGGAGGCGCGGTCCTGACGGAAAGCACCTTCGAGTGGAAGGGGCTGGGCTTCCAGTTGGCGCACTACCTGACCGCGCGCGACTTTGTGGCGGTGCAGGGCATCGTGGTGCTGCTGGCCGTCATCGTGGCGCTGACCAACTTCATCGTGGACGTTGCCGCCGCGCTGATCGACCCGCGTGTGAGGTACTAGAGATGGCTAAGAAAGACGAAACCCTGTTCCAGCGGCTGCCGATCACCTCGCACCTGCGCAAGAGCGTGGGCCTGCAGCGCGGCATGCTGGTGGCCGGCCTGATCATTACCGTGGTCTTCCTGCTCACGGCCGCGCTGGCGCCGCTGATAGCCCCGTACGGTTTTGCCCAGCACTTCGACACCCAGCAGCCGCCGTCGTCGGCCCATCTCTGGGGCACGACGGCCGGAGGCTACGACGTGCTCTCCCGGGTGGTCTGGGGGACCCAGACGGCCGTGATGGTCATCATCGTGGCCGTCATCCTGTCCATTTTCATTGGCGTGGCCCTGGGCCTGCTCTCCGGGTACCTGGGCGGCTGGCTGGACCGGGTGCTGGTGGTGGTGGCGGACGCGATCTACGCGTTTCCGACGCTGCTGCTGGCGATCGTGATGTCCATCGCCATCAGCCATGGCCAGTCCGGGCTGCTGAGTGGAATCTTCTCCGCGGCGATTTCCATCACTGTGGTGTTCATTCCGCAGTACTTCCGCGTGATCCGGGCCGAAACCATCCGGCTGAAGGCGGAGCCCTTCGTTGAATCCGCCAAGGTGGTGGGCGCCTCCACGGTGCGCATCATGTTCCGGCATATCTACAAGAACGCCACCCGGACCCTGCCGCTGATCTTCACGCTGAACGCCTCCGAGGCCATCCTGACACTGGCCGGGCTGGGCTTCCTGGGCTTCGGCATCGAGCCGACCTCGGCGGCCGAGTGGGGCTACGACCTGAACCAGGCGCTCTCGGATACGACGGCGGGAATCTGGTGGACCGGCGTGTTCCCCGGCGCCGCCATCGTGCTGACCGTGCTGGGCCTGACCCTGGTGGGCGAGAGCATGAACGACCTGAACGACCCGCGCCTTCGCGGCCGCCGGCGGGCGAAATCCGCACCCGCCGCGCCCGTGGCCCCGGCTGCAGAGAATGAGGTAACAGTATGAGCCGCCACGCCGAAGACATCGGTTCCGTCAGCGACACCGCCGACGATACGAATAAGCCGGTGCTGAGCATTGAGCACCTGAAGGTCACCTTCGCCACCGACAGCGGGGACGTGCGCGCCGTCGACGACGTCTCGCTGGACGTGGCGCCGGGGGAGGTGCTGGCCATCGTGGGCGAGTCCGGATCGGGAAAGA
>DASYGM010000253.1:0-1976 GCA_035999715.1 Micrococcaceae bacterium
CACCAGCGCGGTGGCAATGACGGCGAAGACCAGCAGCCAGGCCAACGGAAAGACCACGCGTCGTAGTATTCTCATCCCTGCTCCTTTCGGTTACTCCCCACAGAAACACCCTGCGAAGGGATGATGCCGCTCACTCTATACTGAGTATTCAATCCCGTCACACGTACTGGCCCGGCGCGTCGTCCGGCCGGCTGCTGCCGGTCGGGTCCGACTTCATCGCCGCGCGGGGTGGACCGGATGACAGAATGAGGCCATGACAGAACCACGGTTCATCGCGAAGCCCGATTGGTACACCTCCGATGCCCCGCAGACGCTCGCGGCCACCGGCCGTCCGCTGCGCTGGGGCGTCGTGGCCACAGGCAGCATTGCGGGCACCGTTACCGCCGAACTCACCCTGCTGGAGGATGCCGTGCTGCAGGCTGTGAGTTCGCGCAGCCGGCCGAAGGCGGCGGATTTCGCCTCCCGCTTCGGCTTTGCCACACATTATTACGACGACGGCGGCGTCCCCGGCTACCAGCGCCTGGTCCAGGACCCCGAGGTGGACGTGGTTTACATTGGCACCCCGCACGCACAGCATTTCACCGTGGCCCAGGCGGCCCTGGAAGCCGGAAAGCACGTGCTGTGCGAGAAGGCCTTCACCATCAATGCCCGGGAGGCCGAGGAGCTGATCCGGCTGGCGAAGGACCGGGGACTGTTCCTGATGGAGGCGGTCTGGGCCCGTTTTGTCCCCGGGATGCAGCGCGCCTTCGACATCATCGCCTCCGGCGAAATCGGACAAGTCCAGTGGGTCCGCGCGGATCTGGGCTTTCCCGCCCCGAATGACCCGGAAGCCCGGATCTGGGCCCCAAAGGACGGTGGCGGCGCACTGCTGGATCTCACCGTCTACCCGCTGCTGTGGGCCTGGGGAGCCCTCGGGGCGCCGCAATCGGTCAGCGCCACCGGTTCCCTCACGGAACTGGGCGTGGACAGCCAGAACGCCATCACCCTCGGGTATTCCTCCGGGGCCCAGGCCCAGCTGATGTCGTCGCTGACCGCCATGGGTCCGCGGTCCGCCGTCGTTGCCGGCACCAACGGCTTTCTGCAGACCATGGGCACGGTCAACAATCCCACCGCACTGACGGTGCAGACCGGTTGGCAGGACTCACGGGTGGAGACCTTCGAACCCATCGGCCGCGGTTACACGTATCAGCTCCGCGAAGTCACCCGTTGCATCCAACGGGGCATGACCGAGAGTCCGACGATGCCGCTGGCGGATTCGCTTGCCATCATGCACCTCTTTGACGGCATCCGGGCCGAGCTGGGTGTCGTCTACCCCAACGATTCCAACCGGTAGCCGGGTCCACCGACCGCTGGCCGAGCCTGTCGGGACCCCGGGGCGCGGGGCGCGGAGGCCTCTGCAGCTTAGAGGTCCGGGCCGTGACCTGCCTCGGTGCAGACGCACAGCCGGTTCCCCTGCGAATCCGTAACCACCACAAAACGCGGGGCGCTTTCCTGGTCCAGCGTGCAGTCCGTGGCCGCCACCGCGTCCAGGACCGGACCGGAGTCGTTGAGGCTGACGTGGACATCCAGGTGCAGGCGGTTCGGATTGGGGGTCTCGGTCTTCTGGAACCACACGCTGGGCAGCCGGCCGTGCGGGTCCGACAGGTCGCCGAACCGGCCCGCCTTGTAGCCCAGCGCCACCCGCCAGGTTTCGGAGATCGCCTCCGGATCGGCCGTATCAATGGCCAGCTCCAGCGTCCGGCTCAGGCCAGGCTGCGCCGTCGCGCCCGCGTTATGGGCGGCCCCTGAGATCTGCTTGGCCAGCTCAATGTCCCGGCTGGTGACCTCGCCTCCGACGTCGTGGGAGATCAGCCGGACAAAGAGCAGGTTGTACCGCCAGTCCACATCGGGATGGTGGTTGGCGTGCTCCGCCAGGTCCCCAATGCGGGCCGTCAGGTCCAGTGCAGCGCGCGAGGTGGGCAGCTTGAAGACCGCAT
>DASYGM010000263.1:0-3552 GCA_035999715.1 Micrococcaceae bacterium
GGACGACGGCGGCCACCTCCGTGGCGGTTCCGGCGCCGAAGATTGGGGATGTCGACGCGACGACTGCGGCCTACCTTCCCACCGGCGTGGCCGAGCTGGACCGGGTGCTGGGCGGCGGCGTGGTCCCGGGTGCCGTCATCCTGTTGGCTGGCGAGCCGGGCGTGGGCAAGTCCACCCTACTGCTGGACGTAGCCGCCAAATTTGCGCGCAATGAGGACCGGACGGAGACCCGGGACGTGCTTTACATCACCGGGGAGGAATCCGCCGCGCAGGTGAAACTGCGCGCCGACCGGATCGGCGCTGTGGCGGAAACCCTCTACCTGACCGCGGAATCGGATCTGGGCTCGGCCCTGGGCCAGGTGGAACGGCTCCAACCCAAGCTGCTGGTGGTGGACTCCGTTCAGACGCTCAGCAGCGCGGCCGTGGACGGCAGCGCCGGCGGTGTCACGCAGGTCCGCGAGGTCGCCGCCTCCCTGATAGCCGCCGCCAAACGGCTGAATATGACGACGCTGCTGGTGGGCCACGTGACCAAGGACGGCTCCATCGCCGGGCCGCGGCTGCTGGAGCATCTGGTGGACGTGGTCTGCCAGTTCGACGGCGAGCGCCATTCCCGGCTGCGCCTGTTGCGCGCCGTAAAGAACCGGTACGGACCCACCGACGAGGTGGGCTGCTTCGACCTCACCGAGAAGGGCATCATAGGCCTGGCGGACCCCAGCGGGCTCTTTGTTTCCCGTACCAAGGACCCCGTCTCCGGTACCTGCATCACCGTCACGCTGGAGGGGCGCCGGCCGCTGCTGGCCGAAGTTCAATCGCTGCTGGCCCCCACCTCCAATTCGCAGCCGCGGCGGGCCACCAGCGGACTGGATTCCTCCCGGGTTTCCATGCTGCTGGCCGTGCTTCAGCAGCGCGCGGGAGCGGAGTTGCAGGCGGACGACAGCTACGTCGCCACCGTTGGCGGGGTCCGGCTCACGGAACCGGCCATGGACCTGGCCATTACCCTCGCGGTGGCCTCATCCAAGGCCAGGATCGCCATCCACAACCGGATGGTCGCCTTCGGCGAAGTGGGGCTGGCCGGGGAGGTCCGGCCGGTACCGGGAATCAACCAGCGCATCCATGAGGCGCACCGGCTCGGCTTTTCCCACGCCATCGTGCCCGCAACTCCCGACGGTCCCGGCCCCATCCCGAAAGGCTTTACTGTTAAGGAGATCCACCACCTCGGCGAAGCCCTGGAACTGCTGTTCCAAGGCGGCAAGGAGGAACGCAGGGTGGTCCCGCTCCATAGCGTCTGACCCGCAGTGGCGCTGAGTCCTGTCCAGACCCCACTATTATGGGCGTTGTGACCTGCGCGGAAGACCTGCGCACAGCGAAAGGGATAGGCAATGGCTCGTAGCCCTGAAGAGGCCCTCAAGGCTACCCTGGCCCGGGTTGCCCCCGGAACCCCTCTTCGGGACGGACTGGAACGCATTCTGCGCGGACGCACCGGTGCGCTGATCGTCCTCGGCTCGGACCGGACCATCGACCAGCTCTGCTCCGGCGGCTTCGACATCGGCATCAATTTCACCCCCACCGGGCTCCGGGAACTGGCCAAAATGGACGGCGCCATCATCTGTGACAAGGAAGCCAGCCGCATTGTCCGCGCCGCAGTGCAGCTCGTCCCGGACCCCAGCATCGAAACCCAGGAATCCGGCACACGACACCGCACGGCCGAGCGGGTCGCCATCCAGACAGGCGTCCCGGTAATCTCGGTCAGCCAGTCCATGCAGATCATCGCCCTCTACATCAACGGCCTGCGGCACGTGTTGGAGGGTTCGGAGAAGGTGCTGGCCCGCGCCAATCAGGCCCTGGCCACCCTGGAACGCTACCGTTCCCGGCTGGACCAGGTCACCAGCTCCCTCTCGGCCCTGGAAATCGAGGCCATGGTGACCGTCCGCGACGTCGCCGTGACCCTGCAGCGCCAGGAGATGGTGCGTCGGATCTCGGAGGAAATCGCCCAGTATGTGCTCGAACTTGGCGTGGACGGCCGGCTGCTCTCCCTGCAGCTGGACGAGCTGACCGTGGGCCGCGGACCCGGCAGCGAGATGGTCATCCGGGACTACTCCGGTCCAGCCACCAGCCTTGCGGATGTGGAACCCGCCGTCGCTGCACTGCAGGCAATCGGGCCCACCGAACTGATCGATCTGAGCCGGATTGCCAACATTGTCGGCCTGACCAGCGGCTCGGAATCCCTGGAGGCCGTCATCCAGCCGCGCGGATACCGGCTCCTTTCCGGCCTCAAAGCCGTTCCGCGTGCCGTTGCGGACCGGCTGGTGGACCACTTCGGCGGATTGCAGAACCTGATGGCCGCCACGATCGACGAGCTCATGGCAGTGGACGGAATCGGCGAGCAGCGCGCCCGCAATGTCCGCGAGGGGCTCTCGCGGATCGCCGAGGCGAGCCTGCTGGACCGCTTCCTCTAGGCCACTGGAGCTCGGTTACTGGAGCTCGAAAGCAACCTTGTTGCTGGTCCGTTGTCCCAGGGTGGCCTGGTAGAGGTAGTAGCCGGGCTTCGGGATCACCGGCACCGCTGTGCAGCCCGGAGCCGTTCGGTTGCGCTGCCAGGGGAAATTGGCGGTCTCGGATGCCCCCGGCACGATGGTCTTGGTCAGATCGTCGTTGCCATCCTGGCAGTCCTTGGAGGAAAAGATCCTGTCATTGCCGCTCATGACCAGGAACTCCATCTGACTGGTCCCAATGTTCACTTCGCAGGGGGCCGTCCCGCCGTTGGTCACCTTCAGCTCAAGCACCGGATTCTGCCCCGGAGCATAAACCTGCGCATCCACCGATGCCGTGACGGTCACCAGATTCTGATCGCACACCGGCGTTGCCGGGGCTGTCGGCGTGGGCGTGGGCGTGGCTGAGGCTGAGGTCGGCCCCGCGGCCGCGTTGCTGGAACGGGACGACGACGGCAGCGGGCTGGCCGGCGCCGCGGCCGTTCCCGGGGGGATCAGTCCGGCGACGAAGATAACGCCGCCCACCAGAACCATCACTACCGCCAGGACCAAGGCACCGAAGACGGCCCGGCGACGGCGGAAAACTCTTGCGGAAGCCGCAGACTTGCGGCCGGGCTGGCGCTGCGGTGCCTGCCCTCCACGATTGCCGCTCCCAGCGACGCCCTGCCTAGCCATCTCTCCACAGTAAGTAATGGACCGCGCCCCGACGCGTCACCACGCCGACTGCCAGTCAATCGCCCTGTGCAACCTCTCACAAAGCCGTTCAAGCAGAGCGGGTCGAATAGGATTGGCACATCGAAACTTGCAATTGGCTTGCGGCCGATCACAGAGAACCGGGACGCGAACGGTTTACCGAACTGCATAGGGCCATCACAGGCTGGTTCGCAGGAAACGCCCGGGATCTGCCGTGGCGCAGGCCGGAATGCTCCGCCTGGGGTGTTCTGGTCAGCGAGATCATGCTTCAGCAGACGCCGGTCGTGCGCGTGCTCCCGGTATGGGAGGAATGGCTGCGCCGCTGGCCCAGCCCGTCGGCCCTGGCCGCCGAGTCCAGCGGCGAGGCAGT
>DASYGM010000127.1:0-3399 GCA_035999715.1 Micrococcaceae bacterium
TGCCCGGGGCTACCACAGCCCGCCTCAGCTGCTGAGTTTGATCTTGTTGAAGACCTCGTTCAGGACCGGGCTGACGGGGTAGCTGGTCACCCGGTTGGACAGCGCCAACGCGGAAATCGGGAAGGCGATGGGCACGGCGGGCACCGTCTGGATGATCTGCTGGTTGATCGACTGGTACGCATCCGTGCGGTCCTGGCCGTCCGGCAGGGTCCTGGCGCGGTCGATCTTGCTGACCAGCTGCGGGTCATTGAGACCAAACTCACCGGTGGACGAACCGAACAGCGGCCCCACGAAGTTGTCCGGGTCCGCATAGGCGCCGTTCCAGCCCAGCAGGTGCAGCGCATGGTCGCCCGGCTGGGTGACCTTGCCGAGATAGTCGTCGGACCACTCCACCGGCACGGGCTGGATGTTAAAGCCGACGGCGGTGAGCTCGCTGGCTATCTCCGCGTACACCTTTTCGGGGGTGGGCAGATAGGCGCGCGTGACACCCAGGGGGTAGTAGAACTTGATCGGTTCGCCCTTGTAGCTGGACTCCGCGAGCGACTTGCGTGCCCGGTCGGGATCGTAGGGGAGCCCGGGAACAGTGGAATTGAACGGGCTCAGCTTGGGCGGAATGAACTGCGCGGTCTGGCCGGTGCCCTGGATGTAGAACTTCCGGATCAGCGCGTCCTTGTCGATGGCCATGGCGACCGCCTGGCGCACCTTAAGGTCGGCCATGACCGGCACGGCCTGGTTGATGCCCACATACATCACCGAGAACGGGTCCCGCTGCAGGATCTGCAGCCCCGACTTGGTCAGCTGGTCGAAGTTCCCGGGTGTGACCATGTCGTACCCGTCGATCCGGCCCGAGGTCAGGGCCTGCAGCCGGGTGGCCGGGTTGTCGTACGGGATGAAATTGATGGTGCCGATCTCGCCCTTGTCCCCCCAGTAGCCCGGGTTGGCCTTCAGCCTGACGTCTCCGGCGGTCCAGTACTCGAACGAGTACGGTCCTGTGCCCACCGGGTGCTGGGCGTAGACGGAGATCTTATTGCCCGACACGGTTTGGTTGAGCGTATCCGCCGTCCCCTCGGCCAGGGCCGTGGGGGAGGAGATGCCGAACGCGGGCATGGTCAGCGCCTTCAGGAAACTGGTGAGCCTGCTGGTGAGCGTGATGGTCACCTTGTCGGTGCCGGTGACCGTGCAGCCCTGGTAGATGGAGGATTTCGGGTCGTCCGAGAAGGCCTTGAAAACCTGCTGGAACGTCACGGCGGAGACGTCCGGGCGGGCGGCGGCCGGCAGATTAAACCAGCGCTGGAAGTTGGTGCACACGGCGTCGGCATTGAAGGGCGTGCCGTCCTGGAACAGGACGTTATGCCGCAGGGTGAAGGAGTAGGCCAGTCCGTCCTGCAGTTCCTGCCAGCTGGTGGCCAGCGAGGGGGCGGGATCCCCGGTGGTCGGGTCCACCGTGACCAGGCCCTCAAGGATCTGCCGGGTGATGCGGTACGACTCGGTGTCCCCGACCAGGGCCGGGTCCAGTCCGTTCGGCGCCGCGCCGGTGCCGAAATTGAAGACGGCGGTGGGTGTGCCGGCAACGGACGACGACGGCGCCGGGGCCGGGTCGGCAGCGCAGCCGGCCAGGGCCAGGGCCATCAGGGAGCAGACCAGCCGGATCCCGAGCCGCCGGTATTGCTGTCGTTTCACGGCAGACACGACTCCTCTTGCGTTGACGGTTGGGGCTTGGGTCAGCCGCATTTTGTGCGCGAGGCGGGACTTGAACCCGCACACCCGAAGGTACAGGAACCTAAATCCTGCGTGTCTGCCAATTTCACCACTCGCGCATCCCGGCCGCCGACGGCCGGACGAATTATCATCCTACCCGGTGGCGGCGGACCGGATTCCTAGGGAAAATCCAGAAAGCGGCATTCCCGCCCCCGGGCTTCGGCCGGCTCCGGACCTCAGCCCAGGCCCAGATCCCGGGCCAGCTTCGCCACGTGTCCCTTGGCCCGCACGTTGTACTGTGCCAGCTCCACGGTTCCTTCGGCGTCGAGCACGATAGTGGACCGGATCAGCCCCTCATAGCTGCGTCCGTAGTTCGTCTTCTCGCCCCACGCGCCGAAGGCCTCGGCCACGGCGTGGTCGGTATCGGCCAGCAGCGGGAAGGTCAGCGCCTCGTCGGCGGCGAACCTGGCGAGCTTGTCCGCCGGGTCGGGCGAGACCCCGACGACGGCGAAACCGGCGGCGGCGAGCCTCGCCAGTGAGTCGCGGAAGTCGCAGGCCTCCTGCGTGCAGCCGGGGGTGCCGGCGGCAGGGTAGAAGTACAGCACGGTGCGCGTGCCGCGGAGGGCGGCCAGGGAGACGGTGCTTCCGTCGGCGGCTGGGAGAACGAAAGACGGGGCGCTCTGGCCGGGCACGAGGCGGGTACTCATGGTGCTCCTTTGGGTGTGCTGACTGACGGCGGTGTTGTGCTCCACACTATCGGCCGGGACGCCGCATAAACCCACTTCCGGCCTCGGCCGTGGTGCGCCAAACCGGCGGGTCTATACTCCTTATATGCCGGAACTTAATCAGTGGCCCACCGGCCGGTTGCTTTCCACAGCAGCTCGGCTGATTGAGCATGCCTGGAACGAGCGGCTTTCCGTCCTGAAGGTCACCCACGCCGGCATGATCGCGCTGGACGTCCTGGCCATGAAGGGCCCGCTCACGCAGGCGGCGCTCGCGTCGATCGTTCGGGTCCAGGCGCAGACGATGGGCAAGACCCTTTCCCGGCTGGAGTCCTACGGACACATCCAGCGCCAGCGCAACGCCAATGACAGGCGCAGCCACGTGGTTTCCCTGACGGACGCCGGACGGGCCCTGCTGGAGGAAGCCCACGAGCTTGAACGGGGCCTGCTCGACGAAAGCGACGTGGAAACCGAGGCACTGCGGGAGAACCTGAAGCGGGTCATCAGGGGCTTGAGCAAGGGCAATGTTCCGGAGGTCCCCGACTTAGCCGTTCCCTCCACCGAGCCCGAAGCAGGCCCGGTTCTCTTTCCGGTGGACGTCTGACGGCACGCACTGACCGGCACTCCCTGGGCGGCACTGCGGGGTCAGGATCGGCTGCGCACCGGCTGTCGGGTGGCTATCCGTACGACAGCCGCAGACCCCCGCCGCAGAGTCTGATCTACCGCGGGCACCGATAGCGCCGCAACGATGATCGCCGCCAGCATCAGGCAGACGGTGAACGCGGCCCGCCGGCCATGAACCAGAAGCAGCGGCATCAGCGGGGTGACGGCCATGATGACCAGGCCATGGACCAGATAAATTCCCAGGCTACGACTGCCCACCGTGGCCGCCCCGCCGGCCCGGTTCGGCACCACCGCCGCGAGAGTGAAGGTCATGAGCGCGGCCACCAGCAGCAGGCCCAGCCGCACCGCGGTTCCG
>DASYGM010000194.1:0-3110 GCA_035999715.1 Micrococcaceae bacterium
ACCCAAAGCATCGCGGACCTGGGAAAGCTGGGCGACCGGCTAAACAAGCTGGGCCGCGAACTTATCTGGGGCCCCGTACGCCACGGCGCCGGGCATAATATTGCGGCCTACTTTGTGGAGCCGGCGGGCAGTGTCATCGAGCTCTACACAGACCTGGAGCAGATCTACGATGATTCGAGACCGCCTGTGGTGTGGGCTGCCGAGCAGAACTGGTACAACATGTGGAGCGATTACCGCCCCTCGGACTTCCGCAAACACGGACTTGCCCCCGCGGCCCCGGCAGGTAGCTTGGTGCAACCCGTGCTGGCCAAGTAGAACCGGTCGCCAGCGGCGGAAGCTGCACCCAGGTCGGTGCCGAACGCCCCACGGGCCAACTTGCAGTGCCACTTCAGAGCGCGGCCGCCAATAGTGCGCTTGTTACTCGTGGGAACTTACCTGCCAGGTCCTCTCCATATCAGAGCCACCGGGCCTAGATGGACCGCCGGAGTAGAGGGCTGCGACGTTGTCTCACTGCTGCTCGAAATCGCGGTAGCCGGTACCAAAACGGTGAGCCGTATGCCCAAACAAATCTTGCAGTCATCGAAGCTACCTACCAGTCCGTTGCCCGTTTTCTGCTCGAACTGTCCGGACAGTTCGAGCAGGCCTCCTTGGATCTGGTGCGATCCATGCTCACCACCCCAGTTCGACCGTGTATTGGACGCCCTCGCGCACTGGAAGCCGAATGCATCGGTAATATCAGCAGCCACATTGAGGTCAGCGATACCCCGATGCATACGCCGACCTGAAGGAAGCCAACGAGATCCTGAAGCCGGCCTCAATCCTTCTTCTTGAGGGAGCTTGACCTTCGCAGCCGGTGATCTGCGCCTTCGATCGGATAAGGGAAGCCGGCCGCGCAGTCAAGCCGATCTGCACCGTCATGTGCAAGCAGTGAGGCGTGCAGGTCGTTGCATAGTCGTTCCGGCCCTGAAACAAACGCCGACCCGCGCGGCGCACTATCGGCAATGACCGCACCACGGACGTGCTGCAGGCTCCGGGCGTCCGATGAGAAGGGCCGGCCTGCAGTGGCTTCCCCATCTCCACGCACACCTCTGCCCGGATAGTCTGCCAGGCGACCATGAATGGGTGGCCGTGAACGGGGCCGTGCGGGGACGCAAGCCCAAACGACCATCCCGAACCCCACTACGAGGCGAATCGACTTCAATCCGCTGGGTAAACGCTGGGTTGGCGACGCGCAAACGCGCCGGGAAAGAAACCGCGATCATTGTTCCCGCTGGTCAGAGCCACTTTTCGGGGCCGCCCCCGCACACATTTGGACCTGCGATCCGCGATTCAAAAACTAGAGGCCCTGACCGGCGTTTCCGCAGGTCAAGGCCTCTTTTGGTTGCGGGGACAGGATTTGAACCTGTGACCTCTGGGTTATGAGCCCAGCGAGCTACCGAACTGCTCCACCCCGCGTCGCACTTATTACTCTACCCGGGCGGTGGCCGGGAGCCAAATCGCAGGCTGGTGATCTGGGTCTCCCGGCCCGCCTGCGCGGATCATCCGGCGCCCATCCCGGGCCGCAGTCCCCGCCGCAGCCCGGGCCGTTCGGCAGGAACGGCCCGGACTGCCCGCGGCTACTTTGACGGTGTCGCCGTCGACGACGGCGCGGCGCTGGGGCTGGCCGTGGAGGTTCCGCCCGGGGCGGCGGGGGCGGTGCCCAGCTGCGCTTCCGCGGTCATGGCCGCGGTGATGGCATCGCTAAGCCGCTGCTGGGCGGCGCCGTAGCCGGCGAAGTCACCCTTGGCCAGCGCGGCCTGGCCGTCCTTGATGGCCTGGCCGGCATCGGACAGTGCCTGGGACAGCTGGGCCTGCGCGGTGGCATTCTGCTGTGGCGTTCCGCCCGCTCCACCCGTGCCGCCGGTCCCCGCGGAGCCAGGCGGCGCCGTCGTCGTTCCCGACTTCGACGAATCGCCGGCCGTGGCGCCGGAGTTGCCGCCGAAGAGCTGGTCCAGCGCGTCGTTCAGCGTTGCCGCGTAGCCGATCTTGTCGCCGAAGGCCACCAGCACCCGCTGCAGCGTCGGGTAGGAGGTCTCACCATTGGACTTCACATAGACCGGCTGGACGTAGAGCAGGCCGCCGCCCACCGGAAGGGTCAGCAGGTTGCCGTTGATCACGGTGGACTGGCCCAGCCGGAGCACGTTCAACTGCTGCGAGACGGAGGGATCCGAGGTGAAGGTGTTCTGCACCTGGCCCGGACCGGGCACCTGGGTGTCCGTGGGCAGCTCCAGTAACCGGAGCTTGCCGTACCCCGGGTCCTTGACGCCCTTCTTGTTGCCGGCATCACCGTCCGCGGCCATGAAGCCGTACAGCACGTTCCGCGACTCGGTTCCGGCCACTGACTGCGGGATGAAGGAGGTGGTCAGTGAGAATGCCGTGGTCTTCTGTCCGGGCATCTGCAGCGAGAGGTAGTACGGCGGCTGCTTCACGGCCGTGGAGGTCACGGTGGGGTCGTTCGGGACGCTCCAGGCATCTGTGTTTTTGTAGAACTGGCCCGGATCCGTCACATGGTACCGGCCCAGGAGTTCGCGCTGGACCTTGAACAGGTCCTCCGGGTAGCGCATATGGCTCATCAGGTCCCCGGACATGTCCGAGATGGGCTTGATGGTGCTCGGGAAGATCTTCTGCCAGGCCTTCAGGATGGGATCCTGGGCATCCCAGGCGTAGAGCGACACGGAGCCGTCGTACGCGTCGACGGTGGCCTTGCCGGAGTTGCGGATGTAGTTGATGGAACTGTTCGGCAGCGCGCCGGTGCCACTGCGCTGGGTCAGTGAGTCAGTGGTGGCGGACTCCAGCTGCTGCTGCTGCGAGTAGGGGTAGGCGGAGCTGGTGGTGTAGCCGTCCACGATCCACTTGACCCGGCCGTCGACGACCGCCGGGTAGGCATCGCCATCGACGGTCAGCCAGGGGGCCGCCTTCTGGACCCGCTCCCGCGGCGTCCGGTCGTAGATGATCTTCGAGGCCGAGTTGACCCGGTCCGAGAGCAGGATGTTCACGTCGGCGAACTTGGCGGCGTAGAGCAGCCGGTTCCACCAGCTCCCGACCGGTACGCCGCCGGTGCCGTTGTAGGT
>DASYGM010000224.1:0-13604 GCA_035999715.1 Micrococcaceae bacterium
AGGAACATCACGTCGATGGCTGCCTTGTTGGCGTAGACCAGGTCGAACCGGGTGTCCGGATTGGCGGCCAGCAGGGTGCGCACAATGGCGATCACAGGGGTGATGCCGGAGCCTGCGGCGATCGCGACGAAATTCCCCGCCGCGCCGGCAAGTTCCTCCGGATGGTTCATGCTGTTCATGACGTTCTGCTGGCGGCCGTGGCGCGAAATGAACGCCCCCTCCGGGCTCATCACCTCCAGTACGTCACCGGCCTTCAGCTCGGCATTGGCCCAGGTGGAGAAGAGGCCGCCCAGATCGCGCTTGATGGCCACCCGGATCTCCGAAGAGCCGTCCGCGAACTGCACAGGCTCGGCGCAGATGGAGTAGCTGCGCCGGATCTGCTGCTCCTTGCCTTCCTCGTCGCGCAGCGTCGTGCGCAGGGCAACGTACTGCCCCGGCAGGTAGTCGTACTGGCCGGCGAGCTCCATCGGGACGGCAAAGGTGGCCTCGACGGCGTCGTCGGTGAGCCGGCGGACGCCGGAGACGGCCAGCGGATGGAAGGACGCCCGGCGGCGGGTGGTGTCGGCGGCTGTCTCGGTCACGGTCATTTAGAGCACCTTGAAGTAGTCGAAGGGTTCCTTGCAGTCCTGGCAGACGTACAGTGCCTTGCAGGAGGTGGAGCCGAAGCGGGTGAGTTCGCGGGTGTTCAGTGAGGAACACTGCGGGCATTTGACCATCAGGGAGAGCCGGACCGGCCCGCTGTGGCCGCCGGCGGCGGAACGTCCGGTGGGTGGTGCGATGCCGTATTCGGCCAGCTTGGCCTTGCCTGCGTCGCTCATCCAGTCCGTTGTCCAGGCCGGCGACAGAACCAGCCGGACGGTTACGTTCGGGTAGCCGGCTTGTTTGAAGACGGTGGCCAGGTCATCCTTGATGGCGTCCATGGCCGGGCAGCCCGAGTAGGTCGGGGTGATTGTGACTTCGACGGCGGGAGGCTGGTGGCCGTCGTCGGCCAGCCGAGGGCTGCCGTCGTCGAGCAGCCGGACGCTTCGCAGGATACCCAGGTCCTCCACCGTCAGTACCGGAATCTCCGGGTCGCAGACCGTGGCCGCGATGGCCCAGGCCTGCTCCTCCGCTGTCCGATCCAACGCCTGCTGGTCCAGCATCACCACCTCGCTCCGGGATGCTCGCGGGCCAGCACCTGCATTTCCGCCAGCAGGTAGCCCAGGTGCTCCGAATGCCGGCCGTACCGGCCGCCACCGGGGGCCGCCTGCACCTCCGGCACCTCCAGTTCCGCCTCGGCCAGCACCGCGCCGGTGAGCCGGTCGAAATCCTCACGCAGCGAGGAGGGCACGACGCCGGCGTCCCCGAGCCGTGCGGTCAGCTCGTCATCGGCAAACAGCTCCCCGACGTAGGGCCAGACCGCCTTGAACCCCGCAACCATGCGACGGCGGGATTCCTCGGTACCCAGGGCCAGGCGCAGCACCCACTGGGCGCTGTGGTCCCGGTGGTAGTCCACCTCCTTGACCGCCTTCGCCGAGATCGCGGCCAGCGTGGCGTCCGTGGAGGCGGTGAGTCGGCGGTATAGCTCGAACTGGTAGTAGGACACGATGAACTGCCGGGCGATGGTGACGGCAAAGTCCCCATTGGGCTGCTCGAAGAGGTGGGCCGAGCGGAACTCCGGCTCACGGCGGAAGTAGGCCAGGTCGTCCTCGGTCTTGTCCCAGGCCGCCCCTGCGTAGGTGAGGAAGGAGCGTGCGTGGCCCAGCTGGTCCAGCGCAATGTTGCCCAGCGCCACGTCCTCTTCGAGCTCCGGCGCGCGGGAGATCCAGTGCCCCAGCCGCTGGGCCAGGATCAGGGCGTCATCACCGAGGCGCAGGGCGTATTCGGCCACGTCCTCAGACGGCTTCGCCGTTCCACGGCTGACCTCCAAGGCTATGTCCTCCGGGCGCAGGGCGTTTCCGGGCGTGATCCGGGTTGCCGTGGAGGGGCCCACGCCGGTGAGGGTCCCGCTGGGAGCTTGCGAGCCGGTGGGGATCACAGGTGCTTCACCCCTTCGCTCTTGACGTAGTAAGTGGCGTGCCGGTAGTCCTTGCCCTGCGGCGACTCAAAGAAGGAGCCCTTGGCGTCCGGGTCGCTGGCCGCGATGGCATCCGCGGGCACCACCCAGATGGACACACCTTCATTCCGGCGGGTGTACAGATCGCGGGCGTTGCGCAGGGCCATGGCTGCGTCCGGCGCGTGCAGGGAACCGGCATGGACGTGGGAAAGCCCGCGGCTGGAACGGACGAAAACCTCCCAAAGGGGCCAGCCCGACGTCGTGTGTTCCGTTTTGTTGGACGCCTCTTGCGAGGGTTGGGAGCCGGTGGATGGGCCCACGCCGGCGAGGGACCCGGCCTGAGCTTGCGAGGGTTGGGAGCCGGTGGGGATCATGCTGCGGCCTCTTTCTGTGCCATCTTGTGGGCGTAGGCAGCCGCGGCTTCGCGGACCCAGGCGCCGTTTTCGTGTGCTTCGCGGCGGCGTTCCATCCGCTGCGCATTGCAGGGGCCGCGTCCGGACAGGACTTCCTTGAACTCGTTCCAGTCCAGCGGGCCGTGTTCCCAGTTCTTGGTTTCCTCGTTGAACCGCACGTCCGGGTCAGGCAGGGTCAGGCCCAGCACCTTGACCTGCTCCACCATCATCCCCACAAAGCGCGAACGGAGTTCGTCGTTGCTGAAGCGCTTGATGTTCCACGCCATCGACTGCCGGGAGTTGGGCGAATCGTCATCCGGGGGACCGAACATCATCAGCGAAGGTGCATACCAGCGGTTCACGGCTTCCTGCGCCATCTGCTTCTGCGCCTCGGTGCCGTTGGAGAGCTCCAGCAGGATTTCGAAGCCCTGCCGCTGGTGGAAGGACTCCTCCTTGCAGATGCGCACCATCGCCCGCCCGTACGGGCCATACGACGCGCGGCACAGCGGGACCTGGTTGCAGATCGCGGCTCCGTCCACCAGCCAGCCGATCGCGCCCATGTCCGCCCAGGAGACGGCGGGGTAGTTGAAGATGCTGGAGTAGCGGGCCTTGCCGGCGATCAGCTGTTCCATCATCTGGTCCCGGCCGGTACCGAGGGTCTCGGCGGCCGAGTAGAGGTAGAGCCCGTGGCCGGCTTCGTCCTGGACCTTGGCCATCAGGATGGCCTTGCGCTTCAGGCTGGGGGCCCGGGTGATCCAGTTCGCTTCCGGCTGCATGCCGATGATTTCGGAGTGGGCATGCTGGGAGACCTGGCGAACCAAGGTCTTCCGATAGGCCTCCGGCATCCAGTCCTTGGGCTCGATCCGGGAATCGTCAGCCATGATCCGGTCAAAGTAGGCCTGGCCGGCCGCGTCGGCCTCTGACTGGGCTGCGGCCGATTGGGTCGCACCCGGCTGGGTCGCGGCCGATTGGGCCGCACCCGACTGGCTCGCGTCGGGCTGGGCGTCGCCAACAGCCTTCAGATTCTGCGCCATCATTACTCCTCATTTATTTACCGACCGTTCGTTCAGGATATCCGGGCGGTGTGAGCCTCGTCAACCGGGACAAAACGCCTTTCCCCGTCTCTTGCATAAGCATTCCGCGCCTGCCGCCGAGGCGTGTCCGACGTATTGCAGTAGCCACCGGCTTCACTGCCTAGGCGCAAGGCCCCGGAGGTGCTTCCCATCGGGACTCTATAGAGCTATATAGAGTGGCAGGCATGACTGAAACCGCTGATTCTGTCGACCGAGAACGCAACCCCACTGCGGCCACCGCGGCGAACCCCGCTTCCGGAAGGACCGTTGCACCTGTCGCAAAGAAGGTCCCGACCGTCCGCGTCCACCATGGTGACAGCTTTACGGATAACTACGAGTGGCTCCGTGACAAGGAGAACCCGGAGGTCAGGGCTCACCTGGAGGCTGAGCAGGCCTATACCGACGCCGTTACCGCCGGCCAGGAACAGCTGCGCCAGGACATCTTCAACGAGATCAAGAACCGCACCCAGGAGACGGATCTCTCGGTGCCCAGCCGCAAGGACAACTGGTGGTACTACTCCCGGATGGAGGAAGGCAAGGCCTACGGCATCCATTGCCGCGTTGCCGCCGCGACTACCGGGGAACCGGTCGCGGACTGGACCCCGCCCGTCGTCGAGCCGGATGCGCCGGTTCCTGGTGAGCAGGTCCTGCTGGACGGCAATGCCGAGGCGGAGGGCCAGCCGTTCTTTTCCATCGGCGCAGCGGCGGTTACCCAGGACGGCAACCTGTACGCGTACGCCGTGGACAATGCCGGGGATGAGCGTTTCACCGCCCGGATCAAGGACCTGCGCACCGGCGAGCTGCTGCCGGACGCCATTGAGAACATCTTCTACGGCCTGGCCTTCTCCCCCGACGGCAGCCAGCTGTTCTACACCGTGGTGGACGAGTCGTGGCGACCGTACCAGGTCAGGTCGCACCGCCTGGGCACGCCGGTGGCCCAGGACGAGGTCCTCTACCAGGAGGACGACGTGGCGATGTGGACCGGCTTTGAGCTCTCCGCGGACCGCCGCTCGCTGGTGCTGAGCATCGGCTGCGCCGAGTACAGCGAGACCCGTTACCTTAGCTTCGACGATCCGGACGCCGGGCTGCGGACCGTGATCTCCCGGGATGAGCGCATTCTCTACGAGGCAGAGCCCTTCCTGCTGGACGGCATGGAGGCCATCCTGCTCACGCACAACAAGGACGCGGTCAACTCGATGGTGTCCCTGCTGGACGCGGCAGCACTGAGCCAGCCGGTGCCCGCGCAGCAGTGGCGCACGGTGGTGGCGCACGACGACGGCGTCCGCGTCAATGGCGCGACGCTCACCAAAACGCATCTGGTCCTGTCCGTCCGGAAGGACACCATCGAGCGGATCCAGGTGATTCCCCTGGCCGGTCTGGGCACGCCGGCGCAACGACCCGCACGGGAGCCTGCCTTCGACGAGGAGCTGTACACCGCCAACATGGGCGGTTCGGATTATGAGGCACCGGTGATCCGGCTGGGCTACACCTCCTATCTGACCCCGCCGCGGGTCTACGACTACGTTCTACCGCTCGACGCCGACAATCCAGGCGCGCCTGCACCCGCCGGCGAACTGCTGCTGCGCAAGGAGACCCCCGTACTGGGCGGCTACTCCCCCGCCGACTATGTGGCCGAACGCGAGTGGGCCACCGCGGCAGACGGCACCCTGATCCCGCTCTCGGTGATCCGCCGGGCGGACCTGTTGCGGGACACTTCCAACGCCGGCGTCATCTACGGCTATGGCAGCTACGAGGTCAGCATGGACCCCGGCTTCGCCATTCCCCGGTTGTCCCTGCTGGACCGCGGCATCGTCTTTGTCATTGCCCATGTCCGGGGTGGCGGCGAAATGGGCCGGCCCTGGTACGACGCCGGTAAGAAGCTGCTGAAGAAGAACACCTTCACCGACTTCGTGGATGCCACCGACTGGCTGGCCGGCTCGGGCTGGGTCGATCCGGCCCGGATCGGCGCGCTCGGCGGGTCGGCAGGAGGCCTGCTGATGGGGGCGGTAGCCAACCTGGCCCCGGAGAAGTATGCCGCCGTCGTCGCCCAGGTCCCCTTCGTGGACGCGCTGACCACCATCCTGGACCCGGACCTGCCGCTCTCCGCGCTGGAATGGGAGGAATGGGGCAACCCGATCACCGACCCGCAGGTGTACCGCTACATGAAGGAGTACACGCCGTACGAGAACGTCCGCCCGGTGCCCTACCCGAGGATTGCCGCGGTGACCAGCTTCAACGACACCCGGGTGCTGTACGTGGAGCCGGCCAAATGGGTGCAGGCGCTGCGCGGAACCACCACCGGGGACGCGCCGATTGTCATGAAAATCGAGATGGACGGCGGGCACGGGGGCGCGTCCGGACGCTACGAGGGCTGGAAGACCAGGGCCTGGGACTACGCCTTCCTGGCCGACGCACTCGGCGCCACCCAACTCCGCTGACCCCGACTCTGACCAGCCCCCTCGTCGAGTGAGCTTGACATCACCCCGGCCTTGGGTATTACCTAATGAACATTCGGTAAGGAAAAGTGAGAGGTACCACATGGCACCAACCGGAGCGGGCACCGCTCATCCCATGCTGGCGGACGACCCTGCCTCGGAATGGCTGGGGATTGAGGTCCTCAGGCTCGACGACGGCCACGCCACCATCCAGATGACCCTGCGCCGGGAGATGATGAACGGCTTCGGGATCACGCATGGCGGAATGATCTTCGCCTTTGCCGACACGGCTTTCGCACTGGCCTGCAACCCGGCCGAAGGCGACGGCAGCACCGTCACCGTGGCCTCCGGCGCCGACGTGAACTTCCTGAAGCCCAGCCGTGCCGGCCAGCTCATCACCGGCGTCGCCAACCGCCGCAGCAGCCAGGGCCGCAGCGGCATCTATGACGTCCAGGTCTTTGCCGGTGATCCGGAGGACCAGGAACTGCTGGCCGAATTCCGCGGCCGCAGCCGGACCGTCCCGAACAAAAACTAGCCACCCTCCAGCCCGCGCCGGCCCGCAGCCGCCGCCACCGCTTAGACCCAGAGAGGTCCGTCAGCCATGACCGACTCCGCAGTACTCAATCCCTCCCAGTTGGACCCGGCCGAGACCATGAGCCGGGATGAACTGGAGGCCCTCCAGCTGAGGCGCCTGCAGCAGACGGTGGCCTACGCCTACGAGCGGGTGCCGCTGTACAAGCGCAAGTTCGATGCCGCCGGCGTCCATCCAACCGATCTTCGCGAACTGTCCGATCTGGCAAAGTTCCCGTACACCACCAAGGAAGACCTGCGCGCGGAGTACCCGTTCGGCATGTTCGCGGTGCCGCAGCATGAAGTGGCCCGCATCCACGCCAGCTCCGGCACCACCGGCCGGCCCACCGTCGTCGGCTACACCAAGAACGACCTGGACGTCTGGGCATCGCTGGTGGCCCGTTGCATGCGCGCCTCCGGCGTCCGCCCGGGCCACAAGGTCCACGTCGCCTACGGCTACGGCCTGTTCACGGGCGGTCTGGGTGCACACTACGGCGCCGAGGCGCTGGGAACCACCGTGATCCCGATGTCCGGCGGGCAGACGGAGAAGCAGATCCAGCTGATCCGGGACTTTGAGCCGGATGTGATCATGTGCACCCCCAGCTACCTGCTGACCATCATGGACGCCATGGTCCACTTGGGCCTGGACCCGCGCGAGTCCTCCTTGAAGTACGCCGTTTGCGGCGCGGAACCGTGGACCGAGGAGATGCGGCATGAGCTGGAGGTGGGCCTGGGGCTGGACGCCTGCGATATCTACGGCCTCTCCGAGGTGATGGGCCCCGGCGTGGCCGGGGAATCGGTGGAAACCAAGGACGGCTGCCACATCTGGGAGGACCACTTCCGCCCGGAAATCATCGATCCTTTCGACCCCACCAAGGTCCTGGGCGACGGCGAGCCCGGCGAGTTGGTCTTCACCTCGCTGACCAAGGAAGCCCTGCCGATCATCCGCTACCGCACCAAGGATCTGACCCGGCTGCTGCCCGGCACGGCCCGTCCCGGCATGCGCCGGATGGGCCGGATCACCGGCCGCAGTGACGACATGATCATCCTGCGCGGTGTGAACATGTTCCCCTCCCAGATCGAGGAAATCGCGCTGCGCATCCCCGTGCTCAGCCCGCACTTCCAGCTCGAGCTGACCCGGCCGGAGGGCAAACGGATGGACCAGCTGGCCATCAAGATCGAACCGCGCGAGGGCACCACGGCAGATGAGCGGCTGGCCGCAGCTTCCACGCTGCAGGAGCAGATCAAGATCCACGTCGGCTCCACGGCCCGCATCGTCGTCGTCGAGCCCGGCTCGCTGGAACGGTCCAACGGCAAGCTGCGCCGCATCTACGACCTGCGCCCCAACCGCTGAAACCGCTGAAACCCCTGACACCGCCGGCCGTGCCGGCGTCCCGGAACGTCCGTGAGAAACTGAACACCATGCCTACCCAGCCAGCCCCCAGTACAGCGGAGCCCACCGCCCGCCGCGGCCGTCCCGGCTATGACCAGCAGTCCGTGCTGAGGATCGCCGTGGACGTCTTCAACCGGCACGGCTACGAAGCCACGTCGATGGGCATCCTGGCGGATAACCTGGGCATTTCCAAGTCCGCGATCTACCACCACGTCCCGTCCAAGGAGGACCTGCTCCGGCTGGCGCTGGAGGAGGCGCTGGGTGGCCTGGAGGGGATTCTGGCCGAGCCGGGCGCCTCCGCCGGCGCCGCCGATACCCGGCTGGAATTCGTGCTGCGCCGCACGGTGGGGGTGCTGACGGACAGGCTGCCGTTCGTGACCCTGCTGCTGCGTCTCCGGGGCAACACCGAGATGGAACGCGACGCGCTGGCCCGGCGCCGGGAATTTGACCACCGGGTGGCCGAGCTGATCGGCGACGCCCAGCAGGACGGTTCACTGCGCCAGGACATGGATCCGCGGACCATCACCCGGCTGCTGTTCGGCACCATCAACTCGATTGTGGAGTGGTACAAGCCGGGCGGCTCACTTTCTCCGGCCCGGCTGGCCGAGGACGTCATCGCCATGGTCTTCAGCGGGCTGCACCGCTAACGCCTTCTAGGCCGACGACGGCGGCGCCCGGCTAAGGTGGGTGGTGAAGGACGCCCCCCGGGAGGCTACATTTACATTGCAGAACAGATAGCGGTCCGGGAAGCACCTCTGGCCGCAACAACAGGCCTCTTTGTCACCGCTGGCCACACGATCTGTTGTGGAGTGTAAATCGCACCCACCGAGCCGGCCCGCACGCCGCCGCCGGAACCTTCGGGACATTGACGCCCTCCCCGGGCAGGAGGACGCTGAACCCATGGCGACCCAACTCTCCACCGCGCTCAAGCGTCTGCTGCCCGAACTTCGCTTCGAACCGACCCCAAAACGGATCCGCGCCCGGCTGGGCGAGGCTCCGGTGCTGGACTCCTCCCGGGCGGTACTGGTGTGGGAGCCCCGGCGGGTCCTTCCCAGCTACGCCGTCCACGAAGCGGACGTGGCAGCCTCCCTCTCGCCCGCCGCATCCCCTCCGCCAGCCGGAGCGGATCCGGCGGAACTGCCCGTAATGTTTCCGAACATCCCGTTCGCCGTCCGGCTGAGCGGCGGAGAGGCGCTGGACGTGGCCGCAGGCAGCCGGAAGGCTCCCGGTGCGGCCTTCCGGCTGGCCGACCCGGATCTTGCCGGCTACATCGTCTTCGACTTCGGGGCCTTCGACTGGCTCGAAGAGGAAGAATCCATCGCCTCGCACCCGCGCGACCCCTTCCACCGGGTTGACGTCCGGCGCAGCGACAAGCACGTGCAGGTATCGCTGCACGGGCGCCGGCTGGCGGATTCGCACTCCCCCATGCTGGTCTTTGAAACCAACGTGCCGGTACGCACCTACCTGCCGCCGGAAGACGTGAACTGGCCGGAACTGAACGCCACTGACTCCGTGACGGGATGCGCGTATAAGGGTCAGGCCAGTTACTGGGCCATGGTCGACGGCGATGGCCGTGATATTGCGTGGAGTTACCTCACGCCGCTGCCGGATGCTGCGCAGTTGGCCGGTCTGGTGTGCTTCTACGACGAGCACACCGACATCACCGTCGACGGGGACCGTTGAGGAAACACTTCGCGCCCATGTTTTCGAAAACATGGGCGCGAACTGTGCACTCAACCGGCGGCCGGGGCTAGGAACCGGCGGGCGCGGCTGGGAGCCGGCGGCCGGGGTTAGGAGCCGGCGGGGCCCGCCTCCGTCCGGCGGCTGCCGGCATACTGCTGAACCAGGTACGCGGCTGCCTCCTTCTGGCGCTCCGCTTCCCGGGCCAGCTGCTCACCCAAGGCAGTCAGCTGGGCTGCCGTTTCGGCCTGCTGCGCAGCCACGGCGCGCTGCCGTGCGGTCTGCTCGCCGAGCCCGGCCAGGGCGGAGCTGAGCTGGAGTTGCTGTTCGGCCAGCAGTCGCTGGGTCACCTGGATCTGGGCAGCCAGCTGCAGGGCCGCCTCTGCCTCCGCCTTCTGGCTGGACAGCGACAACACGCTCTGCCGCGCACCCTGGCTCCGGGTTGGATTGCCCGCAGCAGCCGGAAGCGGGTGCAGCCCTTCCGCCCTGGTGCCCTGGCCATTGAGCACATCTGCAAACTCGCGGTCCAGATCCGTCACATCGTCCACACCGGAGACCGGGTCGACGCCTGCGCCAGGCTGGACTGAGGGAGCTGCCGGAATGATTGTCTCCGAGCCGGCTACCGAGGCGGCGCCCATGCCGGCTACCGCACCTGAACCCGAGCCGGCAGCCGCACCGGCAGGCACCACATCAATGGTGCGGCGCAGCGCAACCTCTTTGATGAACAGCACGGAGATCAGGGCCACCACGGCAATCACAGCGGCAACGGTGAAGATCAGCGCGGTCCCGTCGCCATAGGCAGCACGGACAATCGAAGCGATCGGTGCCGGCAGGTCCTTGACGTCCATGTTCCCCGATCCTCCGCCGGCGGGAACCGGGATGTGCGCGTTCTGGAAGCCGGTCTTGACCAGGTCCGAGACGTGCGTCCCCAACAGCGCGCCCAGCACGGAGACGCCTGCTGCACCTCCGACGGTCCGGAAGAAGGCTACGGCACCGCTGGCCGCGCCGATGTCCTTGGCCGCCACCGTATTCTGCACGGCCAGCACCAGGTTCTGCATCATCATGCCCAGGCCCAGACCGAACACGGCCGTATAGAGGCCAACCAGCCAGAGCGCGGTCGAGTGGTCGATGGTGCCCGCCAGCGCCAGTCCGGCGATCAGCAGGATGGACCCGCCCACCAGGTACCCCTTCCACTTCCCGAAGCGGCTCACCAGCTGCCCGGCAACCACAGAACCGATCAGGTTCCCGGCGATCATCGGGAGCGTGAGCAGACCGGCGTCGGTGGGGCTGGCACCACGTGCCACCTGGTAGTACTGACCCAGGTAGGAGGAGGAAGCATACATCGCAACGCCCACCGCGACGGAGGCCAGGATGGCCAGGGCCGTGGTGCGTTGGCAGATGATCTTCAGCGGAATGATCGGCTGGGAAACCTTGGATTCCACCAGCACCAGCAGGGCCAGCAGCACAATGCTGCCGCCGACCATTAGGGAGCTCTGCCAGGACCACCAGTCGTAGTATCCGGCCTGGCCCGCAAAGGAGACCCAGATCAGCAGCAGGCTGACGCCGGCGGTAAGCAGGACGGACCCGAGCCAGTCAATCTTTGCAGGGGTCTTGACGTGCGTGAGCTTCAGCGTTTTTTGCAGCAGGATCAGGGCAATGACGGCCAACGGCACGCAGACAAAGAAGGTCCAGCGCCAGCCCAGCGGGCTGTCCACGATGAAGCCGCCCAGCAGCGGACCGCCGGCGGTGGCCACGGCCATGACCGCACCCATGTAACCGGAGTAGCGGCCGCGCTCACGTGGCGGGATGATGGTGCCGATGATGGACTGGGCCAGGGCCATCAGTCCGCCCATCGCAATGCCCTGGACCGCGCGGGCGGTCAGCAGCATCGGGATGCTCGTGGACAGACCGGCCAAGACTGAGCCGGCCACAAAGATGATGATGGACAGCTGGACCAGCATCTTCTTATCGAACAGGTCGGAAAGCTTTCCCCAGATGGGGGTGGTGGCCGCGGTGGCCAGCAGCGACGCCGTGATGACCCACGCAAAGTCCGTCTGCGACCCGTGCAGTTCGGACATGATGGTCGGCAGTGCGTTCGCCACAATGGTGCTGCTCAGGATGGCGGTGAACAGCGCCGCCAGCAGTCCGGTCAGCGCCTCCAGGATCTGGCGGTGCGTCATCGGTTCTCGTTGAAGTGCGGCGGCTTGGGGTGCCGGCGCAGTTGTTGCGTGGTTGGCCATTATTTAACTCCTGCGGACGTCGTGGACGGCTGCTCGTGGTGGGATCCGGCCTTCGTTGCCCGGGTTGAACTATTGATCGCTGCTCGCAGCGATGCGTTGAGATGATCGACGGCGCGGGAGGCCTCGGAGGCCTCCTCCTCGCTCCAGCCGGACAGCATCCGCTGGACGGTCTCGACCCGGTGCCGGCCAATGTCGATGAGGTATTGCCCTCCCGCGGCGGTAAGTGAGAGCAGTTGCGCCCGGCCGTCCTCCGGATCGGGCCGCCGGTTGATCAGGCCGGCAACGGCAAGTTCGGAGATCTGCCGGCTCAGGGCGGACGCACCTATCCCCAGCCGCTCGGCGATATCAGAGGCGCGCGATTCCCCGCCTTCGCCAACAAAACGCAGCACGCCCTCCATGGCCAGGCCCAGATCCGTGGCAACTTCTGCCGTTGCTGCGGCACACCGGACCGTCCGCTGCAAGTCAAAAATGTGGTGCACCAATTCCATCGCCGTATTGCTCGCAATAGTCACGCCATCCCTCTTCTGCTTGGTTGCCTTAAACAACTATAGAGGAAGTGGTTCGTTTGGTCAACTAACTATTGCCCAGGTCACAAGGGCCGTCGACGACGGCGGCACGGCAACGGCGGGCGGCAGGACCGAGAACCGCAGCGACAGCTTAAGCAGAACTGCCCCGGCCGTGCGGACATCCGCACAGCCGGGGCAGCAGAGACAATGCGGCCGCTGGGCCGCCGACCCTACTTCTCCACCAGCGTCAGCACATCGTAGGTGGCCACGACGTCGTCGTTCTGGTTGTGCAGGATCGCGTCCCAGCGCACCTCGCCGTACTCATCCGTCTCGCGCGGGGTGATCTGCTTGGCGGTCAGTGTCACCCGGAAGGAGTCCCCGGCGGCCAGCGGTGTGGTGAAGCGGCAGTTGTCCAGCCCGTAATTGGCCAGCACCGGGCCCGGCGCAGGCTCCACGAACAGCCCGGCAGCCCAGGCCAGCAGCAGGTAGCCGTGCGCCACGATGCCCGGGAAGAACGGGTTGGCTGCGGCCGCCTCCTGGTTGGTGTGCGCATAGAAGGTGTCGCCGGTGCTGTTGGCGAAAGCGTTGATATCCGACAGGGTGACCTGGCGCAGTTCGGAGGCAAAGGCGTCCCCGATGCGCAGCTCCCCCAAGGACTTGCGGAACGGGTGCACATCTGAGAACCGGCGGTCCGCCCCGACGTGCCAGACCCCGGTGACGGCGGTGAGCATGTTGGGCGAACCCTGAATGGCGGTGCGCTGCATGTGGTGGAACACGGAGCGGATGCCGCCCAGTTCCTCGCCGCCGCCGGCGCGTCCGGGGCCGCCGTGCACCAGGTGCGGTACCGGTGAGCCGTGGCCGGTGGAGCTGCGCGCGTCCTCGCGGTTGAGCACCAGCACCCGGCCGTGGTGGGCCGCGATTCCGGTCACCAGCTGCTGGGCCACCTGCGGATCATTCGTGCAGACGGATGCCACCAGGGAGCCGCTGCCCAGCGCAGCCAGCCGCACCGCTTCGCCCAGGTCGCCGTCGTCGTACCCGATCACCGAGGCCACCGGGCCAAAGGCCTCCACGGAATGCACCTGGGGCGCCTCCGCGTCAGCCCAGTCCAGCAGCACCGGGGACATGAAGGCTCCGTCCGCCACCGTGCCCACGCTGCCGTCCGCTCGCGTCACCGCCGGGGAGTCCAGCGTGCCGTAGGCCAGCTCGCCGCCGGCGGCCACCATGGCTTCGACCGCGGCCCGGACGTCGGCCAGCTGCTCCAGCGACGCGAGCGCACCCAT
>DASYGM010000249.1:0-18128 GCA_035999715.1 Micrococcaceae bacterium
TCCACCTGCAGTCCCGAGCTCGCCAACGGACCCTGGGACTTCGACCTGGCAGAAGCGCTCGCCGGTACGCCAGGCTATGGGCCGGGAGCGTCGTCGTCGGACGTGGCCCCGCCCGCGACACCCCGGCAGGGGCAGCTCCCGCAGGAGTACAAGGACGCCAGCGCCGAGGAACTGGATACCCGGATCCGTGCCGCCAAGGAGACGCTGGGCCAGCGGGTGGTGATCCTGGGGCACTTCTACCAGCGCGACGAGGTGGTCCAGTACGCGGACTTCGTGGGCGATTCCTTCCAGCTGGCCAACGCCGCCAGGACCCGGCCGGAAGCCGAAGCGATTGTCTTCTGCGGGGTCCACTTCATGGCCGAGACGGCGGACATGCTCTCCGGGCCGGAGCAGGCGGTCATCCTGCCCAACCTGGCCGCGGGCTGTTCCATGGCGGACATGGCGGACATCGAATCCGTCACGGCCTGCTGGGAGCAGCTGGAGGAACTGTACGGCACCGGGCCCGACGACGACGGCCGCGCGCCGGTGATCCCGGTGACTTACATGAATTCCTCCGCCGCGCTGAAGGCCTTCTGCGGCGAGCACGGCGGGATTGTCTGCACCTCCTCGAACGCCGCCACCGTGCTGGAGTGGGCGTTTGCGCGTGGCCAGCGGGTGCTGTTCTTCCCGGACCAGCATCTGGGCCGCAATACCGCCAAGGCCATGGGCGTGCCGCTGGAGCAGATGCCGATGTGGAGCGCACGGAAGCCTTGGGGCGGCACCGATCCACAGACCCTGCGCGAGGCGAAGGTGATCCTCTGGCACGGCTTCTGCTCGGTGCACAAGCGCTTCAACGTCGCCCAGATCGAAAAGGCCCGGGCGGAGTTCCCCGGCGTGCGCGTGATTGTCCATCCCGAGTGCCCGATGCCGGTGGTGGACGCGGCGGACCAGGCGGGTTCCACGGACTTCATCCTCAAGGCCGTCAAGGCAGCCCCGGCCGGCAGTACCTTTGCCATCGGCACCGAGGTCAATATGGTCAACCGGCTGGCCGCGCAGCATCCGGAGCACACCATCTTCTGCCTGGACCCGGTGATCTGCCCGTGCTCCACGATGTACAGGATCCATCCGGGCTACCTGGCCTGGGTGCTGGATGGGCTGGTCCGCGGCGAGGTGCTGAATCGGATCACGGTCCGGGATGAAGTTGCCGTTCCGGCGCGGGTGGCTCTGGAGCGGATGCTGGCGGCGAAGCCGTGAACGGGGGCACGACGACGGCGGCTGACTTGGCGGGGCGGGTGGCCGGAGCCGTGGGCGGGGGCACGACGGCGCCGGCTGGGTTGGCCGGGCCCAGCCGCCGCCTGGCCGAAGCCGGGCCGAGCCGCCTGGCCGTGGTTGGCAGCGGCATCGCCGGGTTGTACGCCGCGCTGCTGGCAGCCGAGGCCGGGGCATCGGTGACGCTGCTGAGCAAGGGCACGTTGGAGCAGAGCAACACGCACTATGCCCAGGGCGGCATCTGCGCGGTGCTCGACCAGGGACAGGCCGCGCCGGGGGACAGCGTGGAGGCTCACATTGCGGACACGCTCAAGGCCGGCGCTGGATACTGCGACCCGGAGGCCGTGCGGATCCTGTGCACCCAGGCGAAGGACGATATAGCCCGTTTGGAGGGGTTTGGCGTCATTTTCGATGCAGATTCCTTTTCGGGCGTCCGCTCGCTGGGCCTGGAGGCCGCGCATTCCGCCGCCCGGATCCTGCACGTGGGCGGCGATGCAACCGGCGCCCGGATTGCCGACGCACTGATCGCTGAGGTGATGCGGCGGGCGGCCACAACCGCATCCGGGACCGCGGGCGTCATCACCGTGCTGCAGGACGCCTTCCTGACCGAAATTACGACGGCATCCGGCCGGGCCACCGGCATCCGCTACCTCTGGGGCGGAGTCGAGCGCGAGCTGGCTGCGGACGCGGTGCTGCTGGCCACCGGCGGTGCGGGGCAGCTCTTCGAGCACACCACCAACCCGGAGACCGCCACTGCTGACGGACTGGCTACAGCCTGGCGCGCCGGCGCCGCGGTTGCTGACGCGGAGTTCTTCCAGTTCCATCCCACCGCGTTGGCCGTGCCCGGGAACTTTATGGTCTCCGAAGCGGTCCGTGGGGCCGGCGCCGTACTGCGGGACGCTTCGGGATACCGGTTCATGCCTGATTACCATCCGGATGCCGAGCTGGCACCGCGCGACGTGGTGTCGCGCAGCATCGCCGCGCAGTTGCGCGAAACCGGCGCCGAGGACGGGGCTACCGTTTACCTTGACGCCACCGGCGTCGAAGCGGCGCACGGAGCCGGATATCTTGCCCACCGGTTCCCGACCATCGACGCGGCCACCCGCCGGTTGGGCTACGACTGGACCCGCGACTGGCTACCGGTGATCCCGGCAGCTCATTACTGGATGGGCGGGGTAGCTACTGATTTGCAGGCGCGCAGCTCGGTGCCCGGGTTGTATGCCGCCGGCGAGGTGGCCTGCACGGGAGTGCACGGGGCCAACCGGCTGGCGTCCAACTCGCTGCTGGAGGGCCTGGTCTTTGCCCGCCGCGCCGTGGAGGACTTCCTGGACTCGACATCTGCTCCCGCACGCCAGGAAGCCCCGGCCGAGAAGCCGCCGGCGACCGGATCCAGTGCCGCCCAGGGCCAGTGGACCGGTGCCCGCCGGGGTATCGCGGCGGAGCCGCTGGACCTGCCCTCGGCTGGCGGAACGCCGTTCGAGCCCTCGGCTGGCGGAACGCCGTTCGAGGCGGCGGAACTGCGCCGGCTGATGGCTTCTGCGGCAGGGGTGGTCCGTGACGAAGCCTCGCTCGCCGTGGCTGCCAAGCAGCTCGCGGCCTGGGGCGTCACCGGCTCCGGCCGCGCCAGCCGGGAACTCGAAAATCTGCGCACCGCCGCACAGCTGCTGGTACACGCCGCGCGCGGGAGGACAGACTCCGCCGGAGGGCATTTCCGCAGCGACTTCCCGCAGCCAGCGTCCACGGCAGACCACCGGGCGTGGGTCAAGGCAACCGCCACCGGCCGCGGCCTGGACGCCGCCACCTACCCCAGCACGGAAAGCGAAACGCGATGACCGCCGTCGAACCCGGAAGCCTGCCCGAGGCAGCCGTCCGCAAAATCCTGGTGTCCGCCCTGGAGGAGGACGCGCCGTACGGGGACATCACCTCCGCCACCCTGCTTCCCGCCGACGCCCGCGCCCTGGCGTCGCTGGTGGCCCGGGAGCCGGGCATCTTCAGCGGCGGGTCCGTCTTCGCGGCCGCCATGCAGCTGGCGGATCCGCAGGCGCAGGTGCGACTGCTGGTGGAGGACGGCCAGAGGTTCGACGCCGGAACGCCACTAGCGCAGGTCAGTGGCTTGGCGCGCGGGGTGCTGACCGCCGAGCGTGTGGGGCTGAACCTGGTGCAGCGGATGAGCGCCATCGCCACGAACGCCGCGGAATATGTCCGGCTGGTGGCCGGGACTGCGGCGCGCGTGGTGGACACCCGCAAGACCACGCCGGGCCTGCGGCTGCTGGAACGCTACGCGGTCCGGTGCGGGGGAGCGCAGAACCACCGGTTCAGCCTCTCCGACGCGGTGCTGGCCAAAGACAACCATCTTGCCGTCCTGACGGGCGGCGACGCCGGCAAGCTGGCCGAGGCGCTGGCAGGCGTCCGGGCACGGCTGCCGCACACCACTCATTTTGAGGTTGAGGTGGACCGGATGGAACAGATCGAACCGGTTCTGGCTGCCGGTGTGGACACGATCATGCTGGATAACTTTTCCCTGCCGGATCTGGCCGCCGGGGTGAAACTGGTGGCGGGACGTGCGCTGGTGGAGGCCAGCGGCAACGTGAACCTGCAAACCGTGGCGGACATTGCCCGGACCGGGGTGGACATCATTTCGGTCGGCGCGCTGACCCACAGCGTCCGGGCACTGGACCTGGGTCTGGACATCAGTGTCAGTGCCGATCCCGGCCCGGCTTTCACCGATGTGCCGCTCTGGGAGACGCAGGACCTGCTGTGATTTTCCTCGACGCCGCCGCGACCGGTCCTGTGCGCCGTGAGGCCATCGAGGCGATGTGGCCGTACCTGACCGGCCAGTTCGGGAATCCGTCCAGCCACCACGGGCTGGGGGAGAGCGCCGCAGCCGCCCTGCGCCAGGCACGGGAGCGCGTGGCGCGCGTCCTGGGCGTCCTGCCGGGTGAGATCATCTTCACCTCCGGCGGCACCGAGGCGGACAACCTTGCGGTGAAGGGGATTTCGCTGGCACGACGGTCGGCAGATCCGGCGCGGCGCCGCGTCCTGGTCAGCGCCGTCGAACACCCTGGGGTGCTTGAATCCGCGGCCTATCTGGCACGGTTCCACGGATTCACGGTGGACGTGATTCCGGTGGACGCGGACGGCCTGGTGGACCCGGAGGTTTTTGCCGCGATGCTCGCGCCGACGGATCCGGGCGGGCAGGATCCGGCCGGGCATGCGGGCGGGAAGGCCTCGGATGTGGCCGTGGCCACCGTGATGTACGCAAACAACGAGGTGGGCACGGTGCAGCCGGTCAGCCAACTGGCGGCGCTGGCACGGGCGGCCGGGGTCCCTTTCCACACCGACGCTGTACAGGCGGCCGGCTGGCTTCCGCTGGATGCGCAGGACCTGGGCGTTGACGCGCTGAGTATTTCCGGGCACAAGATCGGCGCACCCAAGGGCGTCGGGGCGCTGTACCTGCGCACCCGGGTGGCCGCCGAGCCGGTTCTGCACGGCGGCGGCCAGGAGCGCGGCTCGCGTTCCGGCACGGAAAACGTCGCGTTCGCCGTGGCCCTAGCCACCGCTCTGGAACTGGCGGAGGGCCAGCGCCCGGAGGCGGCGGACCGGGTCGCGGCGCTGCGCGAGGCTTTCATCGCTGACGTGCTGCACCGGATTCCGGGAGCCCTGCTGACCGGGCACCGGCTCCAGAGGCTGCCCTCCATCGCCTCCTTCTGCTTCCCCGGCACCAGCGGTGAATCGGTGCTCCTGGAACTGGAGCGGCGGTCGGTGATCTGCTCCTCCGGTTCCGCCTGCGCGGCCGGATCAGACGAGGCCTCGCCCGTCCTCACAGCCATGGGCATCGATACGGAAGTAGCTCAGACGGCGGTACGGTGCAGCTTCACCCGGGACGTGACAGGTGAGGAACTCGCCAAAGCCGCTGACGCCGTCGTCGACTCCGTTGCAGCACTTTCCGGGGGCCTTAGGGTGACTGTTCCGGCTCCGCGCTGACCTGCTCCGGCGCAGCATGGCGGATGCGCCGGAAGATCCAGTAACGCAGCAACAGGAACCGGGTCACAGCGGCCAGCACATTGGCGGCCGTGATGGTCAGCAGTTCGTCCAGCACCGATGCTTCCGGCGCCAGCGCGTGCAGCAGCCACAAACTCCCACTGGTCAGGCCCAGCGCCAGCAGCATGACCCACAGCCCGCGCCGGTGATCGTGGAACCAGTAACGGCGGCCCTTGATGCCAAAACTGTGCCGCCGGTTCAGTTCAGTATTCAGGACGGACGTGAGCACCAGCGAGATCAGGTTGGCCCACTGCACGCCTGTCAGCGGCCGCAGCACCGCGAAAATGGCCACCGAGGCAACGGTGCAGACCACCCCGACGGCCAGAAACCCCGCCACCTGCGTCCAGATACCGGTAAAACGGGTCGGCCGCGAAACTCCGGGCGATCCCGAAGCCTGGTGCGTTTGCTTGGCCAACGGCTCGGCAGGAGTTTGCATTGCCATATCAGTTACAATCTTTCACCAAACCGGGCCGATGCCCAAACCAGGCTGAGTGGGAGCTGTGAGGCCGCCCCGCTTCAGGCACCCGCCGCGGCCACCGGGTTCACCAACTCGCCGATGCCTTCGATCCTGCAGGAGACCGTGTCGCCGGGAACTATCCGCCGGCATTCCCCGGGAGCCCCGGTCAGCACGACGTCGCCGGGGTGCAGCGTCATGAAACCCGTGAGGTAGACCAGGATCTCCCTGACCTGCCAGCCGAGGTCCCTGCTGCGGGCCGCCGCCAGCGGCGTGCCGTTGTGGATGATCTGGATGGCGGCGTCGGCCTCATCCAACCCGACCACAATCCACGGCCCCAGCGGGGTGAAGGTGTCCTGGCTCTTGGCACTGATCCACAACTCGTCACTGCGTTGCAGGTCTCGGGCGGAGACGTCATTGCCGATGGTGTAGCCGAGGATGGCCTCGGTCGCGTTGCCGAGGGTCAGGTTCCGGCAGCGGCGTCCGACGACGACGGTCAGTTCCGCTTCGGGGTCCACCTGGCCGTCCCGGGAGTCGACCCGGATCGGCTCGCCCGGGCCGATGACGCTGGTGGCGGCCTTGTGGAAGGCCTGCGGTGGCAGCGCACGTCCGGGTGCACCGGTATTGTGCGCCATGCCGAAGACGTTCGCGGGGGAACAGGGCGCCAGGAAGGTGAAATCCTCCTGCCGCACTGCGCCGCCGACATGCCATGTCCCGCGCTCCGCGCTGTTCCGGTTTGCGGCCGAGTCAGGGAAGGGCGATTCGATGACTTCCCAGACCCGGCCGTCCTCACTGTCAAAGTCGGCGGCGTGGTTGCTGACGAAGAATTGCTCGCCGTGGGTCGTGTTGTTGCCCTCGTGGGGCCGGACACGGGCGATGCGGAAGGGCACGGAAGCGGTCATGAGGACATCCTACGTCTCCTGGCTGGGGAGGTAGAGCTCGCCCACCGGAACGTCCACGGGAAGCCGGTTGTCCTTGCCCGGCAGCGGGCATGCCCATGCCTCGTCATACGCGCAGGAGGGGTTGTAGGCAAAGTTGAAGTCCAGGACAAAAGTGTTCCGGTCTGCACCTAGGTGGGCGCCCTTGATAGTGTCCAGCAGGTAGCGGCCGCCCCCGTAACTCCCATCTGGCTTACCCGCGGTGGTATCCCGGAAGGGGAGGAAGATGCCGCCGCCGTAGCCGCGCAGCTGCCAGGCGGCCAGGGGCCCGAGGCTGGGGACCTCGAAGGTGCCGAGCCGGACGAAAGGAACGGTTCCGTCGGTGCCGGTGCGCACCGCCATTTCCTGTCCGGCACCGGCGGTGGTCAGCCCGCACCGGAACCGGAAATCGGGGTCATAGGCGGACACCGCCAACCCGCTGAAGGACGCCTTCGCCGCCTGGTTCAGTGCCGACGCCGGATGCGTCCGGAAGAGATGGTTGCGTCGCCGGCACCATGTTCGATGGGCCGCCGCAGGATCTGTGGCTGCCTCCTCCCGGACCCGGGCGTACAGGGCGAAGGTCTGTAGCCGCCAGTCCGCGACGGCGGTGGCCTCGGCTGCTCGTGCCGCAGCGTCCTCCTGGTCGGTGCGGGCGCCGGTGGTTGGATCAACTGCCATGCCAGCAGCCTAATCCCAGACCGGAGGCAGGTCCGGAAAGACGACCCCGGTGAGCTGCTCGCTGACATCCCAGAGGCGCCGGGCGACCTCGAGATCCGCCACCCTGGCCGCGGGCGCGACCATGGTGACCTCTCCTCGGGTTTCACCCGGACCGTTGGGCCCAAAAAAGTCACCGCCGGACACGTCGTCCGCGGTGGCAGCGTACAGTACCGGCAGCACGCCGGCCTGTTCCGGCTGGGACGCCAGGCGCATGAAAACGCTGGTCAGCACGGCCGCCGGCGCACGTCCCATACTGGAAGGCAGGTTGGTGTTGGCCATCCCGGGGTGAGCCGCGGCCACCACGATCCGGTCGCCGTGCGCCTCCAGCCGCCGGGCGAGCTCCATGGCGAAGTAGAGGTTGGCGATCTTACTCTGGCTGTACGCTGCCCACCGGCGGTAGCGGCTGTGGCTCATCAGATCGTCAAAGTTGATGAGCCCGCGCTTGTGCGCGATGCTGGACACGACGACGACGCGGGCTGCCTCCGCCTCCCGCAGCGACGGCAGCATCAGCCCGCTGAGCGCGAAGTGTCCCAGATGGTTAATCCCCAACTGCTGCTCGAACCCGTCGGCCGTCTTCGCCTGGGCCGTGGCCATCAGCCCGGCGTTGTTGATCAGGATGTCCAGCGGCCCGGACCAGCCGGCGGCGAAGCGGCGGATGGAATCCAGGCTGGCCAGATCCAGCTCCCTCAGTCCGCAGCTGGCATTCCCCGTCGCTTCCCGGATGCTGGCGAGGGCGGCCTCCCCGCGCTCCCGGCTGCGGCAGGCCAGAAACACCTGGGCGCCCTTGGCTGCCAGAGCCAGGCTGGCCTGGAAGCCCAGACCACTGTTGGCCCCGGTCACCAGGACGCGCCGGCCGGTCTGGTCGGGTATGGACTCCGCCCGGAAACCGGTCACGGGCTGCAGTTCCCTGCCTTGCCCAGGCTTGCGCGCAGCTTATCCGTGAGCTGTTTGAGCGTCTTCAGTTCCTCGGGCGTCAGCCCGGAGCCTAGGAGCCTGTCGATATCGCGGACGTGCGCCCGGCCGATGTCCCGCTGCAGCTCCCGGCCGGCCTCGGTCAGTCCGATCAGCACGCCGCGGCGGTCCTCTTCAACGGTCTTGCGCTGTACCAGCCCCTGGCGCTCCAGCCGCTCGACCATTCTGCTCATACTTGGTTGGGACAGCAGGACGTGGTCGTTGAGTTCGTTCAGCCGCAGCCATCCGGATGGGCAGCGCGAAAGGTTGAAGAGCACATCGTATTCGCGCATCGTGAGCTTCCTGAAAGCCGGATCCGCCTGCAGGTTGCGGGCCACGGCCACCTGGGCGCGGAAGAGTGATTCCCACGCCTCCGCGGCCAGCCGGGTCCGGCTTTCAGTGTTGCTCATTGCTTGTCCGCCGATGATTCCTGCATGGCGGCCTCCGCTGATGCCTGGGCGGCAGCCTTCCGGGCGGCGAACGTGGGGCCATCGGGCACATGGGCAGGCTTGCGGGCGGCAAATTCCTTGCGCAGGGTGGGCAGAACGTCGGAACCGAAGAGGTCCAACTGCTCCAGCACGGTCTTCAGCGGCAGGCCGGCGTGGTCAATCAGGAACAGCTGGCGCTGGTAGTCACCGAAGAAGTCGCGGAAGGACAGCGTCTTTTCGATCACTTCCTGCGGGCTGCCCACGGTCAGCGGTGTCTGCGACGTGAAGTCCTCCAACGACGGCCCATGCCCGTATACCGGTGCATTGTCGAAGTACGGCCGGAATTCCCGGACAGCATCCTGGGAGTTGCGGCGCATGAAGAACTGGCCGCCCAGGCCAACAATCGCCTGGTCCGCCTTGCCGTGCCCGTAGTGCTCATAGCGCTCGCGGTACAGGCTGATCAGCTGCTGGTAGTGCTCTTTGGGCCAGAAGATGTTGTTCGCGAAAAAGCCGTCCCCGTAATAGGCTGCGATCTCCGCGATCTGCGGGGTGCGGATGGAGCCATGCCAGACAAAAGGCGCGACGCCGTCCAAGGGCCTGGGCGTGGAGGTGAAGCCATGCAGCGGTGTCCGGTATTTCCCCTCCCAGTTCACGACGTCCTCATCCCAGAGGCGCCGAAGCAGCGAATAGTTCTCCACCGACAGCTCGACGCTGTCCTGGATGTTCCGGCCAAACCAGGGATAGACCGGAGCGGTGTTTCCCCGACCCAGCATCACGTCCACGCGGCCATCGGCCACATGCTGGAGCATGGCAAAATCCTCGGCGATCTTGACCGGGTCGTTCGTGGTGATCAGCGTGGTGGAAGTGGAGAGGATGATCCGCTCCGTTTGCGCTGCAATGTAGCCGAGCATGGTGGTTGGCGAACTGGGGACGAAGGGCGGGTTGTGGTGCTCGCCGGTGGCGAAGACATCCAGGCCCACTTCCTCGGCGTGCTTGGCGATGGTGAGGATCGCCTTAATCCGCTCGTGTTCGCTAGGGGTCCTGTTGTTGGTGGGATCCGTTGTCACATCACCAACACTGAAGAGACCTATCTGCATGGAACGTCCTTTCCTGCCGGGCAGCGTGTCCCGCCCAAATATATATACGTTTGCATCTAATACCCAGACCAACGCGCGCCGCGAGCTGTTTGTTCCCGCCTTTATCCCAGCGTGCTCCGCCACCGTCGAGGATGCAATCGGCAACTGTCCCGCTCTAAGTGCAGATTTCCGGACCCTTCCCTGCGTTATCTGCGGGACAGTTCACATCCTGCGGGACGGTTCACATCTCACGCGACGAGGGCCCACCCCAGCCGCGGCTGACCAACGCCGTGCGGATTTTGGCGACGGCGGCCGAAGCGCCTGTGGCCATATGGCGTTTGGAGACTCTGACTTCAATCCAGCCGGCACGGCTGAAATCCTCTTCCCGGCTGATGTCCCGGTCGACCTGGTCCGGCAGGGAATGGGAGGCGCCCTCGTACTGGACAGCGACCCGGAAGTCTTCGAACGCCACATCTGGCTGACGGTGGATGCCAGCTCCCAGCAGGAGAACCGGGTTGAGTCGGGGTTCGGGCAGTCCGGCCCGGAGGATGGCCAACCGCAGGCGGGTCTCAGGTGCGGAGTCCGAGCCGACACGGGCGGCTTCCAGGGCGAGCCGTGCCTTCCGGATGCCAGGTGTTCCCTTATGGCGGTGGAGCATGGCCTCCAACCCGTCGACCGTTGCATACGGCTCGACCCTTCCTTCCAATTCAGGACGAGGCACCCGTAGCAGGTGGTCAGCCACGACGGTTAGTTCGTCAACAGACATCAGCCGGGAGACATCCAGCCAGGTCCGGACTCGCGTGGTGATCCAGAGCCCTTCGATAGTGCACACCTCCTCGTCCAGAAGATTGGTTTCATGGCCGATCGCGCCACGGCGTCGAGGCATTGTATGGCCTGCCCGGCGGGAAATGTGGATGCCTGGATTTTCTGCTTGCGGATGGATGCCGGGCATTTGCCACACAGTGAAGGCGGTGGCGTGGGAGGCTGCGGAGTAGGGCCAGACCGTGGAATAGACTCGGGCCAATTCAGCCAGCTGGACGGGCTTGTCAATTCCCGGAATCCGGATCCCCCTGCTTGGCTTCGCCAACTGTACGTTCCTCAGGCTCCCTGGCCTTACTCCCGAGGCCAGAGCATCCTCTACGGTGAAGGGCCTGGAAGCGAGGTTTGGAGGCAAGATGAGGGGCCTGTGCATCCGATCATCATGGCAAGGAATTTCGGGGCAGGGGATGTTTTCCACAGGTTCTCAGGTCCCCGAAAATCTACCCCGCGCCAAGTGCACGGAAGACCTCGGTTCGCTGCAGTTAGCGCGGGACAGTTGCTCAAACTGCAGTTAGCGCGGGACAGTTGCCCCAAGCTCTGGGAGGGGAAGCCAGCGGGGGCTGTGACCCAGAACCGTTAGTTGGCGGCGCGGCGCCCGCGGATCTTGGGGATGGCCCCGGTGGTCCAGTCCTGCGAGGCGGAGCTGCCGGAATCGTACGCTCCGACACCGGAGGCCGTACGCGCAGCAGTTTCATGGCTGGGACGGGGTGCCGAGGGTCCGGACTCCATGCCAGGTCCGGTCATGGGCGTTGCGTGCTCCTGGCCCCGATCGGACGCGGCAATTGCGGGCTCTTTGCTGGGGCGGGCCGGGGAAGCTGCGGGCTCCTGGTCGGGCCGATGACCAGCGGGGGAGTACACCTGATGCGGGGACTTGAGCAGCCGCCGTCGTTCCCTTCCGCCCTCCACCAGGCGGTACAGGACGGGGACCAGGATCAGCGTCAGGGCCGTGGAGGAGACCAATCCGCCGACGACGACGATGGCCAGCGGCTGCGAGATGAAACCGCCGCCCCCGGTGACGCCCAGCGCCATCGGGGTCAGCGCGAAAATGGTGGCCAGCGCCGTCATCAGGATGGGCCGCAGACGTTGCCGGGCGCCGTGCTCAATCGCGTCCGCGACGTTCATCGCAGGCCTGTCGCCGGAGGGTCGGCGGTACTGGTTGATCAGGTCGATGAGCACGATTGCGTTGGTGACCACGATGCCGACCAGCATCAGCATTCCGATCAGCGAGGGCAGGCCCAGGGGGACGCGGGAGAGAAGCAGCAGGGCGATGGCCCCGGTGGCGGCAAACGGGATGGATACCAGCAGGATCAGCGGCTGGACCAGGGACTTGAAGGCCGCCACCATGATGATGTAGACAATCGCGATGGCCGCCAGCATGGCCAGGCCCAGTTGGCTGAAGGAATCCGCCTGCTGGGTGGTGGCACCGCCGATGGCGGCCGTCGCACCGGCGGGCAGGGAAACGGAGGCGAGCCGCTTCTGAACATCACCGCTGAGGGTGCCCAGATTATTGCCGCTGGGGGTGATGGAGACCTTGGCGTTGCGCTGGCCGTTGGAGCTGGTGATGGACTGGGGCACGTCCACCTGCTGGACGCTGGCAATGCTGGCCAGCGTTACCGGACCGCCCGCCGTCGGCACCGGCATGTTGCGCAGCTGGTCAATGCTGCCGAACTGGGTGCCCTGGCCGATCTGGACCTTGTAGTCGTTGGTATCGATCCGCACCGTGCCGGCCGGGATCGGGCTGACGGTGGCGGCCAGGATGCCCGCCACCTGCTGTTCGTTCAGGCCGGCCGCTACCGCCTTGGCACGGTCCACGCTGACCTGCACCACAGGCTGGGCGGCCGAGAGGTTGCTGGAGACGTCCGCCGCGCCGCTGAGTCCCTGCATCGCCTTGCTGACCGCATCGCTGGCGCTCTGCAGGTCCGCCGAGTTGGAGGCGTTGATGTTGATGTCCACGGTGCTGGAGGTGCCGAAGCCGCCGGAGGATGAACTGACGCTGACCGTTCCGGCATCGGACACCTTGGCCATCGCGCTGCGCACGGTGTCCTGGAGTTTGCCCTGGTCCGCCTTGTCATCGGTGACCACCTGGAATTGGGCGGTGGAGGCGCCTGAGGAGAACAGCGCGGAGAACCCGCTGGTGGAGTTGCCGATGGTCACCTGGATGTCCTTGACGCCGTCGACCTTCTTCAGCGCCGTCTCCACCTTGGCGGCCGCGGCCGAGGTGGCGTCAAGACTGGTTCCCGGAGGCAGCGTCTGCTTGACCGTCAGGCTGTTTTGGCCGGAATTGCCCAGCAGATTGGTGGGCAGCAGCGGAGTCATCGCTAGTGTGGCGGCCAGGACGACCGCCCCGGCCACCAGGGTGATGACCGGATGCTTCTGTGTTTTGGCCAGGATGGGCAGGTACCCGCGCTGCAGAGCGCTCTTGCGTTCCTTCTCCTCCACTGCGGCCAGCAGCGCGCGTCCCGACAGGGCGTGTTGGTCCGGGCCTGCCGCCTCCGCGACCGCCGCCGCTGGCGCCTCCGCGCCTGGCGTCGACGGAACGGGGGCCGGGGACTTCAGGAACCAGTAGGCAAGCACCGGGACAATGGTCAGCGACACCGCCAGTGAGGCCAGCAGTGCAATGGTCACCGTCAGGGCGAACGGCCGGAAAAGCTCGCCGGCAATGTTGCCCACGAAGGCGATCGGCAGGAACACCGCCACCGTGGTCAGGGTCGAGGCCGTCACGGCGCCGGCCACCTCGCGGATGGCTGAAATGATGGCGCTGCCCTTGTCCTCGCCGTAGCTCAGGTGCCGCTTGATGTTCTCAATCACCACAATCGAGTCATCCACCACCCGCCCGATGGCGATGGTCAGCGCGCCGAGGGTGAGGATGTTCAGCGAGTATTTGGTGGTCCACAGCGCTATGAACGTGATCAGCAGCGACAGCGGAATGGAGATGGCTGTCACCAGCGTGGACCGCACGGAGAGCAGGAACAGCAAAATGACGACGACGGCGAATCCGAGCCCCAGCAGCCCTTCCGTGGTCAGGTCCCGGATGGACTTTTCGATGAACGGCGCCTGGTCCAGGACGGTGGTGAACTTCGCATTGGAACCCAGCTGGGCCTGGATGCCGGGCAGCTCGGCCTGGATCCGGTGCGAGAGGGTCACGGTGTCCGCGTCCGGTTTCTTGGTTACGGACAGCGCCAGGGTCGGTTTGCCGTTGGTGCGCGTGATGGAGGTGGCCGGGTCGTCCTGCAGGGCGACGGCGGCGACGTCGCCGATGGTGGTGACCGGGGTGCCGGCGGCCGGATTGGCGCCGGCCGGTTTAGGCCCGGCCAGCGGCAGCGACCGGATCGCGTCCAGCGAATCCACCGGGCTGCCGACCTGGAGTGAGAGGGATTTGCCCGCGTCCGTCAGCGAGCCGGCCGGAACCAAGGTGCCGTTGTTTTTCAGCGCGTCGCCGATGGCGCCCACGCCCACGCCGGCGGCGGCCATTTTGGCCGGATCCGGGGAGATGGCGATGTGTTGGGCGTTGGCCCCCGTCACATCCGCGCCGCGGACGCCGTCGATCTTGGTCAGGGCCGGGACCGCCAGCCGCTGCAGGTCCGCATTGAGCGCACTGAGCGGCTTGTCCGAGGAGACCGCCAGGAAGACGATCGGGAAGTCGCTGATGCTGCCCGCAATGGCCTGCGGGTCGGTCCCGTCCGGCAGCACCCGGCGGGCGTTGGAGATGGCCCTGTCGATCTGGTTCCGGGCGCGGTCCAGATCCGTTCCGTAGGTGAAGGACAGATTGATAGTAGACGAGCCGCTACGTGAAGTGGATGTGGAGGATTCAAGACCCTCCACGGCATTCAGGGCCGTTTCCAATGGCTCGCTGACCTGCTTGTCCACCACCGCGGGGGAGGCCCCGGGCATCGAGGTCACCACGGTGATCTGCGGGAACTCGATGGAGGGGATGAGCTCCTGCTTCAGCGAACCCATGGTGATCACGCCGAACACGGCCGCGAAGATCGTGACCAGTGCGATCAGGGCCCGGTTGCCGAGCGACAGTTTGGCTAAGCGGAACATTCATTCACTCCCAATAGGTGCCCGGACGGTGCACGAGGTGTCCGGCCCGCAAAGGGATGCCGGCTGGCCGGCTGCTGCCGGCTCTAGCTGTTCAGCTGCAGGGCTGCCGCGGTCTTGGCCAGCGTCTCGGCGGCCAGGTCAGGGTTGTCGTTCAGTACGGTGCCGTAGGTGGGCATCATCTCGCGCAGCGTGTCCTGCCATTCCAGCTTGAATTTGCGCGGGAAACAGCGCTGCAGCAACTCAAGCATGATCGGCACGGCCGTCGAGGCGCCCGGGGAGGCGCCCAGCAGGGCGCTGATGGAGCCGTCCGAGGAGGTGATCACCTCGGTGCCGAACTGCAGTACCCCGCCCTTCTTGGGATCCTTCTTGATGATCTGCACCCGCTGGCCGGCGGTGATCAGCTCCCAATCGGCTCCGTTGGCCTCCGGGAAGTACTCGCGCAGGGCCTCCACCTTGGCGCCGCGGCTCTTGAGCACCTCGTCGATGAGGTACTTCACCAGGCCCAGGTTGTCCTTGGCCACAGCCAGCATCGGGATGATGTTGCCCGGCCGGATGGACAGCGGCAGGTCAAGCAGGCTGCCGGTCTTGAGGAATTTGGTGGAAAAACCGCCATACGGGCCAAAGAGCAGGGAGCGTTTTCCGCCCACATACCGGGTATCCAGGTGCGGCACGGACATCGGCGGGGCGCCCACCGAGGCCTGGCCGTACACCTTGCCGTTGTGCTGGGCAGCCACCGCTTCGTTGGTGCAGCGGAAGAACTGCCCGGAGACCGGGAAGCCGCCGAAGCCCTTGCCCTGCGGGATGCCGGAGCGCTGCAGCAGGTGCAGGGCGCCGCCGCCGCCGCCAATGAAGACGAACCGGGACCGGATCCGGCCCCGCTCCCCGGACGATGGGTGCTTGAGGGATATGTCCCACTTCTTATCCCGGCCGCGCTGGACGTCCGTGACCTCGGTGCCCAGATTGACCTCCACGCCGTTGGCGGCCAGGTAGCCGGTCAGTTCCCGGCTGAGTGCGCCGAAGTCCACGTCCGTGCCCTCTGCGGCGCGGGTGGCAGCGATCTTCTGGCCCGCGGCCCGGCCGTTCATCACCAGCGGCACCCACTTGGAAATCTGGTCGTGGTCCTCGCTGTACTCCATGCTGCTGAAGAGCGCATTGGGCTTGAGGGCGTCGTAGCGGGTTCGCAGGAACTTCGTATGGTCATCGCCGATGACAAAGCTCATGTGCGGGACGGAGTTGATGAACTTCTTGGGCGAGCCAATCATCGAGTTGGTGACCAGGTGGGACCAGAACTGGCGGGAGAGCTGGAACTGCTCGTTGATGCCCAGGGCCTTTTTCGGATCCACCGAACCGTCCTTGGCCTGCGGCGTGTAGTTCAGCTCGCACAGCGCCGAGTGGCCGGTTCCGGCGTTGTTCCACGGATCCGAACTTTCCTGGCCCACGGTGTCGAGACGCTCAAAGAGCACGATCTTCCAGGTGGGTTCGAGCTGCTTGAGAAGGGTTCCGAGCGTGCTGCTCATGATGCCGCCTCCGATGAGGACAACGTCGGCTTCTTTTGTGTCTGAAATGAAGGTCACAATCCATCTCCGGTAGCGGCGATCCTAGCCATAGAAGCGTATCGCGCGAGCGCATGCTTGCATAAATGGCTCCTGCGCGCTAGGGCCGGCGCACGATTATTTCTTCAGTTGGATCTTGTTGAAGACCTCGTTGAGCACCGGACTGACCGGGTAGCTGACCACCCGGCTGGACATGGCCAGCGCCGAAATCGGGAAGGCGATCGGGATCGCCGGCAGCGTCTGCACAATCTGGGTGTTGATCGACTGGTAGGCTGCGTTTCGGTCCGCGCCGTTGGGCAGGCCGCGGGCGCGGTCGATCTTGCTGGCCAGCTGCGGATCGAAGTAGCCGAATTCCCCGCTGGGCGCGCCGAACAGCGGACCGACGAAATTGTCCGGATCCGAGTAGCTGCCGTTGAGGCCCAGCAGGTGCAGATCGTGGTCGCCCGGGCTGGTGACCTTGGCCAGGTAGCCGTCCGACCAGTCGACAGGCACCGGCTTGATGTTAAAACCGACGGCGGTTAGCTCGCGGGCGATTTCCGCATAGACCTTTTCCGGCGTGGGCAGGTAGGCCCGGGTGACATTCATCGGATAGTAGAAGCGGATCGGCTCGCCCTTATAGCTGGAGTCCGCCAGAGTCTTGCGGGCCTTGTCCGGGTCGTAGGCGACCCCGGGAACTGAGTTGTTGAACCCGCTCAGCTTCGGCGGGATGAACTGCGACGTCGCGACGGTACCGTCGATGAAGTAGTTGTGGACCAAGGTGTCCTTGTCGATCGCCATCGCCATCGCCTGGCGGACCTTGAAGTCGGCCATCAGCGGATCCTGCTGGTTGATACCCAGGTACATGACCGAAAACGGGTCGCGCTGGAGGATCTGCATTCCGCTGCGCACCAGCGGGTCGAAGTTGCCCGGCGTCACCAGGTCGTAGCCGTCGATCTTACCGTCTTCCAGGGCCTGCAGCCGTGCCTGCGGCTGCTCATAGGTGATGAAATTCACCACCTGGATCTGGCCCTTGTCCCCCCAATAGTCCTTGTTGGCTGTCAGGGTCACCGAATCCTGTTTCCAGGAGGAGAGCTGGAATGGCCCGGTGCCCACCGGGTGCAGCGCATAGCCGGAGACCTGGTGGCCGGAGACCGTCTGGTTGAGGGTATTGGCGTCCTCGTCCGCCAGCGCCTTCGGGGAGGAGATGCCAAAGGCCGGCTCGGTCAGGGCCTGGACAAAGCCGGTCAGCCTGCTGTTGAGTTCAATCTTCACGTCCAGGTCGCCCGTGGCGGTGCAGCTCTTGTAGACCGAGTCCTTGGCGTCGTCGGAAAACGCCTTGAAGACCTGTTTGAACGTCACCAGCGAACCGTCCGCGCGGGTGGCCGGCGGCAGCGTGAACCAGCGGTTGAAATTGGTGCAGACGGCTGCCGCGTTGAAGGGGGTCCCGTCCTGGAACTTCACGTTCTTGCGGAGTTTGAAGGTGTACGCCAGCCCGTCCTGGATTTCCTGCCAACTGGTGGCCAGGCTCGGGGCGGCCGCTCCGGTGGTGGGATCCACCGTCACCAGACCTTCCAGGATCTGGCGGGTGACCCGGTAGGATTCCGAATCGCTGACCAGTGCCGGATCCAGGCCCAGCGGGTTGGAGCCGGTGCCGAAGCTGAAGGTGACCGGACCACCGGTCGGAGTCGGGGACGCATCCGGGACCGGCTGCGCCGTGCAGCCGGCCAGCGAAAGCGCCAAGAGTGCCGCTGCCAACTTGGCCGCTGTCCGCATCCGCGCCTTCCGCAGCACTCTGGACCCCGCTTCCTGATTGGATTGACTGACTGACTGACTGACTGACTGACTGACTGACTGACTGACTGACTGACTGACTGACTGGCCCGACTGACCGACCGACTGAC
>DASYGM010000267.1:0-5196 GCA_035999715.1 Micrococcaceae bacterium
CCAACAGGCGAGCGGAATCCGCTCCCAGGCAGCCAAAGTCCCGTCGCCCGCCCCGGTAAGATCCGCCGTCGAGCCGCAACTAACTAGCCATGGACACCTTCGCCCAACCGGCACGCCGGAGGACAGCCAGCCGTTTCCAGGCTTTCCCCGGCGCCTGCCGGTGTTTCCCACCGGAAGACAGGAAGACACGTCATGAGTAGTTATACGTTCCGTCCGCGGCATCTTTGGAGTGCCGTGCCATTAGGTGTGCTGGCCCTGTTGGCCGGTCTGATCATCGCCTACTCCCCGGCGGCCGGCAGCTCCCCGTCCGCCGCTGGCCCCCAGGCGGTGTCTGCCCTTGCATCCGCCCACGACCACTCCGGCGGCAGCGACGCCAATTCCGGAAAGGTGGCCGCTTCGCAAGCGGCCCTCCGACAGGCAATGCGCACGCTTTGGGCGCAGCACATGGAGTGGACGCGGCTGGCAGTGGTCGACTTCGCCTCCGGCTCCGCAGGCTTCCCCACCACCGCCTCCCGGCTGCTGCAGAACCAGGCTGACATAGGCAATGCCATCAAGCCGTTCTACGGCAACGCTGCCGGGGACCAGCTGACCACCCTGCTGAAAGCTCACATCACCGACTTCGTGACGCTGTTCCAGGCCGCGAAGGCCAACGACGCCACCGCCCTGAAGTCAGCGACCAGTGCTGTCTACGCGAACGCCCAGCAGATCGCTGACTTCCTTGCCAAGGCCAACCCCAAGTTCTGGCCGCAGCAGGAGATGCGGGACATGATGAAGGAACATATTGACCAGACCATTGCCTACGGCGGCGATGAACTGGCCGGGAACTTCGCCCACGGCATCACGGTCTACGACCAGGCCGAGGCGCACATGCTCATGGTGGCGGACGATCTCAGTGCCGGCATCATCGGTGCCTTCCCCAACATGTTCCACTGAGGGTCCGCTGATTGGGAGCCCTCCTATTGGAAGGGCCCCTCAGGCCGTGGAAGGGCCCCTCCGGGAGCGGGAACGCCGCCCGGAGGGGCCCTCTTAGTCGCCTCAAGCCGCTGGATTCCGTGGCCGGCCGGCTACTGCTGTGCCCCCGCCCCGCCCGGCATGCCGGCCCTGATCAGGTCCATCACGGACGAGTCCGCCAGCGTGGTGACGTCCCCAATCGGGCGGTCCTGCGCAACGTCCTTGAGCAGGCGCCGCATGATCTTTCCGGACCGTGTCTTCGGCAGTTCGGCCACCACCAGGATCTGCCGCGGACGGGCCAGTTTGCCGATCTCCTTGGCCACGTGGTCCCGCAGTTCCTGCACCACTTCCGGGCCGCCGTCGCCGGCCTCGCTGCGCAGGATGACAAAGGCGACGACGGCCTGCCCGGTGGTTTCGTCGGTGGCACCGACGACGGCGGCTTCGGCGACTTTCGGGTGCGAGACCAGGGCCGACTCGATTTCCGTGGTGGAGAGCCGGTGCCCGGACACGTTCATCACGTCGTCCACCCGGCCCAGCACCCAGATGTCGCCGTCCTCGTCCTTCTTGGCGCCGTCGCCGGCAAAGTACAGGCCCGGGAACCGCGACCAATATGTCTCGATGTACCGTTCGTCGTCGCCCCAGATGGTGCGCAGCATGGAAGGCCAGGGCTCGGTCAGCACCAGATAGCCGCCGGATCCGTTGGCGACCGGCTGGCCCGCATCATCCACCACGTCCGCGACGATGCCCGGCAGCGCCTTCATGGCGGCGCCCGGCTTTCCGGCCGTTACCCCAGGCAGCGGGCTGATCATGATGGCGCCGGTTTCGGTTTGCCACCAGGTGTCCACCACAGGCGTCCTGCCGCGGCCGATGTTTTCCCGGTACCAGACGTATGCCGCCGGATTGATGGGCTCGCCCACAGAGCCGATCAGCCGAAGGCTCTCCAGCTTGTACTCCGCCGGTATCTGGGCGCCCCACTTCATGAAGGTCCGGATCGCCGTCGGCGCGCAGTAGAGCAGTGACACCTTGTATTTGTCGATAATTTCCCACCAGCGACCCTGGTGCGGGCTGTCCGGCGTGCCCTCGTACAGCACGGACGTGGCGCCGTTGGCCAGCGGCCCGTAGACGATGTAGCTGTGTCCGGTGACCCAGCCGATGTCCGCCGCGGTCCAGAACACGTCTGTCTCCGCCTTCAGGTCGAAGACGGCCCAGTGCGTGTAGGCGCAGCCGGTCAGATAGCCTCCGGTGGTGTGCAGGATGCCCTTGGGCTTGCCCGTGGTCCCCGAGGTGTACATCACGTACAACGGGTGCTCGGCGTCGAAGGCCTCGGCCCGGTGCTCCGTGGAGGCCTGCTCCACCGAGTCGTGCCACCAGATGTCCCGCCCCTGGGTCCAGTCCACCTGTTGCCCGGTTCGCCGGACCACCAGCACGTTGCGCACCTCAGGACAGTCCTTCAGGGCCTCGTCGACGGCGGATTTCAGTCCAGAGGCTTTGCCCCGGCGGAAGGCGCCGTCGGAGGTGATGACGATCCGGGCATCGCAGTCGTGGATCCGCGTCCGCAAGGCGTCCGCAGAGAACCCGCCGAACACCACTGTGTGCGGGGCTCCAATTCGCGCACAGGCCAGCATTGCCACTACAGTCTCCGGAATCATCGGCATGTAGATGGCCACTCGGTCTCCGGTCCGCACGCCCAGATCGGTCAGCGTGTTCGCTGCCTGGCAGACCAGTTGAGTGAGCTGAGCATAGGTGATGGTACGGGTGTCTCCGGCTTCTCCTTCAAAGTAGTAGGCAACTTTGTCCCCGCGGCCGGCAGCAACGTGCCGGTCCAGGCAGTTGTAGGCGGCGTTGAGTTTGCCGCCGACAAACCATTTGGCGAAGGGCGGGTTGGACCAGTCAAGGACCTCGGTCCACTTTTCCGACCAGTCCAGCCGCTCTGCCTGCCGCGCCCAGAAAGCCAGCCTGTCGCCGTCGGCCTCCTCATAGTCCGACGGCGTGGCGTTGGCTTGCGCGGAGAACTCCGCTTCCGGGGGGAAGCGGCGCTGTTCGTGGAGCAGGTTGGCGAGAGTTTCTTCCGATTCAGTGTTGGGGGTGGCCATCGCCGATCACCGGGGAAACACTGGCAGCAGGACACGCTTGAAGGTGAAGTTAGCCACCACGGCCAGCGAGCAGTACCAGGCGATCAGGGCTGTCACGATGCCCAGCCAGCCGCCCAGGACGTTCAGCCCGTGTGAATCAGCGAAGGCGCCCAGGAACAGCGCAATATAGGTCAGCGTCAGGAAGACGAAGACGGCAAAGACGCCCAGGCTGACCCGCCAGGCCGCAATGGTCATGTACGCGGTAAAGATGGCCCAGGCCAAAAGATAGAGGCCGACTGCCTTGCCGGCGTCCGCTGCCGGAAGACTGGCACCGCTGAACTGGTTGAGGAACCAGAAGGACAGCCAGAACGCGCCGTATGAGCAGAAAGCGGTGGCTCCAAAGACGTTGCGGTTGGCGAACTCCCAGATACCGGCACCGAACTGGGCTATGCCGCCGTAGAACAGCGCCAGTCCCAGGACCACCGGCACGTCGGCTGCCGGGATGAAGCCGGCGTTGACCACGCTTAGGACAAAGGTGGTCATGGCGAAGGCGCCCAGTCCCAGTGCGGCCGGGTCCGCGAAAGGCGGACCAGCGCTCACAGAGGCGGCCAACGCGGTATTTCCCTGCGCAGGCAAGGGATTTCCGGCCCGGTGACCATTGTCCGCCGGAACTGTTCCCGGCGCAGAGCTTGATTCGATACTCATGGCACGACTCCTTGGTCAGCACCAGCACCATCGCTAGTGGCTTATAACAGACTACACCTCAGTAGGCAAGTGCAGTATCGAAAATATCTGCGGTACATATCACACTGCGATAGATTTGGGGCTGGATCGGCAGCTTGTCAGAGGCGGATGGCAAGCTGCCTTGCATGACTTCATCTGAACGCCTGATGCCTCCCCTGAACGCCGACGAGCGGGCCACCCTGGAGGATTGGCTGGACTTCTACCGCTCCACACGGGAGCTGAAATGCCGGGACCTCGACGGCGGGCAGGTGCGGAAAGCATCTGTACCACCATCGGAGCTGACCTTGCTTGGCCTGGTCCAGCACATGGCGGAGGTGGAGCGGAACTGGTTTCGCCGCGTCCTGACCCGGGAATCCGTTCCGGCGATTTACAGCCCCGGCGCTGATCCGGAAGTGCCGGACGGTGGCTTCGATCTCGCTGGAGGTGCCACGCTGGCCGACGCCCTCTCTGCTTGGCAGGCTGAAGTTCTGCAGTCTCGGGCCAATTGCGAGGGGCGCGAGTTGGGCGAAACCAGTCCTTTCATGGGCGCTGATGTAACCCTGCGCTGGATCTACATCCATATGATCGGCGAGTATGCACGGCATGCCGGGCATGCCGATCTTCTCCGCGAATGCATCGACTGACGGACTGGAGTTTGAGCCCGCTACCTTTGGGCCATTACCGGCTCTACATTTTTCAAAGGCGCAGATCAGCCATAGCCGGATCCGGCTCAGAATGTCGGTGCCCGGTAGGACGATGAAGGTGGACATGAGCGGCGGCGTGGGCCTGGCTCCCTGCGCAGCCATAGCACTTCGACTCATGTTGAGCAGGCTTGGGCGGCTGTCCCCTCGCCCGGTGGGGGGAAACCGGTGAGAGCGACCCGTAAATGTTTCTGATAAATCTATGGTGCAGATCACATTTCTCGTATAGAATGAGGACATGGCGGCACCTGGCGGCTTTCCTGATTGGCTTCGTTCCCTCGATCCGGGGGTGCGGGAACAGGTCGCGGCCGCCCTCGACCGGGAGGAAACAGTCCGTGAAGCCGGAGCCGGCGGGATGGTGCCCGCTGCGTGGCAGGACTTCGACGCCTGGCTGGCCGGCGCCCCCGATCCGGGCCCCTTGATGGTTGAACCCGAGGACCCGTACGACCCTTCCCTGCTGTTGGACCCGTGGGAAGGTTTCGACCCCGGCGCGCTGGTAGATCCGGACCCGTCGGTCCCCTCCATTCCCACGGAGCTTTTCGGCTCCGCGGGCCCTTCGGCCCTCGCCATTCCGGCGGCGCCCTTCCGGCCCGCGGACGCTTCGGCCTCATCCGTTCCCGAGCAGCAGCAGGGGCCAGCCGTGGTGCCCGATCCTGCGCCACTCTCCGGGACTTCGCAGCCGTCCGTGACTGTGACGGTATCCGGACCGTCGGATCAATCCGGACCAGCGGACGAGCGGCGGGGGCGGG
>DASYGM010000038.1:0-15962 GCA_035999715.1 Micrococcaceae bacterium
ATTTATCGTTTTATGACGGAACTTTCACCATATCATCATGGACTTAGGCGCGCAAGCGTAACTAACTTGCTAAGATGTGTAAAACCCGCTCGGATTCTGTATCGAACCCTATTGGCGGGTTTTCTTGTTGCGGGATGACAACGGGCTGTCGTGCCCGGCAGTGACCGGGTTATTTATCGAGCACGATGCGCAGCATGCGGCGTAGCGGCTCGGCAGCACCCCACAGCAACTGGTCCCCGACGGTGAAAGCGCTGATGTATTCCGGGCCCATCTCCAGCTTACGGATCCTGCCCACAGGGATATCCAACGTCCCGCTGGCCGCCACGGGGGTCAGCTGCTGCATGGAGGCTTCCTTGGTGTTCGGGACGACCTTGGCCCATTGGTTGTCCGCAGCGATCAGGGATTCAATTTCCGAAACGGGAAGGTCTTCGCGCAGCTTCAGGGTCAGCGCCTGCGAGTGTGAGCGCATCGCGCCGATCCGGATGCAAAGCCCGTCCATGGCAATCCTGTTGGACGCGTCGGTGCCAAGGATCTTGTTGGTCTCGGCGCCGTTCTTCCACTCCTCCTTGGACTGGCCGTTGCCCAGATCTGCATCGATCCAGGGGATCAGCGATCCGGCCAGCGGTACCCCGAATTGGGATGAGTCCAATTCCGGATTGCGTTGCTGCTCCAGGACGGCACGGTCGATTTCGAGGATGGCTGAGGAAGCGTCCTGCAGCGGGGACGCCACTGATCCGTGCAGCGCGCCGAACTGGTTCAGCAGTTCGCGCATGTGACGGGCGCCGCCGCCGGAGGCCGCCTGGTACGTCATGGACGTGCCCCACTCAACCAGGCCGTTGCGGAACAGGCCTCCCAGACCCATCAGCATGCAGGAGACGGTGCAGTTGCCGCCAATGAAGTCCTTGACGCCGCCAGCCAACCCGGCATCGATCACGTCACGGTTGACCGGGTCCAGCACAATGATGGAATCGTCCTGCATCCGCAGAGTGGAGGCTGCATCGATCCAGAGCCCATCCCATCCTGCGTCGCGAAGTTTGGGGTAGACGGCGCTGGTGTAGTCGCCGCCCTGGGCCGTGACAATGATGGGTAGCTTTGCCAGGGTCTCGACGTCGTAGGCGTCCTGCAGTTTTCCGGCGTCACCGTGGGTGCCGTCAAAAGTGGGGGACGGGCCGCCAGCGTTGGAAGTCGAGAAAAAGACCGGGTTGATGCGTGAGAAGTCGCCCTCGTCCTGCATCCGCTGCATCAGGACGGAACCGACCATGCCGCGCCAACCGAGCATGCCTACTGTTTGCGTCATGGATTAAGTTTAGGCGAGCCCTTATCCTTGGCCGAATCGGGTTACGCCGTCCGCCGGGGAGGGGAGGCATCATGCCGGACCGATCCGGTGGAAGCGGTCCAGGTCATGGCCTGCTAGGGTAGCGGCCGCTCAGGTGGCGGGCCGGGCGGACGCCGGTGCCGCAGTCGTAAACTGCCGGCCACGGGTCTCCTTGCTGAAGGACATCAGTATCACGATGATGATCGCCACCGCACCGGCGACTATCGCCATCGCCAGGCCATAATTGCCGCCGGTGGATGCTGCGATCAGGGCCTGGATGGTGGCGTTTCCTGAGGCGATGACATTGCCGACTTGGTAGACGAAGCCGGGCAGCACGGCGCGTGTGCCCTCCGGAACCAGTTCGTTGAGGTAGGCGGGGATGACCCCCCAGGCACCCTGGACCATGAACTGGATCAGGAAGGCGCCCACACCCAGCAGCAGCGAACCGCTGGCGAACGCCCACAGCGGGATGCAGGGCAGGGCCAGCGCCGCAAAGATGATGATGATGCGTTTGCGGCCGAAGCGTTCGGAGAGCGTGCCGGCGAGCAGGCCTCCGAAGATCGCGGCGATGTTGTAGGAGATGGCGATGATGCTCACGGTCTCGGTTCCGAAGCCGTGCTGGACCTTCAGGAAGGTGGGGTAGAGGTCCTGTGTTCCGTGGCTGAAGAAGTTGAACGCCGCCATCAGAACGATGGCGAAGATCAGGATGGGCCAGTTCGCCGCGACGGCCGGCCAGAAGGCACCTTTCGACTTGCCGTCGGCCCGACCGCCGTCGGCTTGGCCGGCATCCGCCGGGCCGCCCTGTGTCCGTCCCTCGGCCCCGACGCTCCCCGCCCGATTGCCCTCCGCACGGCCGGCAACAACCTTGGCATGGCTGGCCCGCCAGACGGGTGATTCCTCCACCCGGAAGAAGATGTACACCGCCAGCAGGATCGGAACGGTGCCGATCGCGAACATGCCGCGCCAGCCCACGGTGTTGATCAGCAGTCCGTAGATCACGGAGGCGATCAGGTATCCCAGCGGATAGCCGGCCTGGAACAGCCCGGAGACAAAACCGCGCGAATGCCGCGGCACGGTTTCCATGGTCAGCGCGGAGGCGACGCCCCAGATTCCACCCATGGCAATGCCGTAGACAATCCGCAGGATGAAAAAGCTGGTGAAGTCCGGGGCCAGTGCGGAGGCGAGTTCGATGAGGGCGAAGATGACGATGTTGACCACCAGGATGGGCTTGCGTCCGAACCGTTCCGCGAGCGGCCCGAAAATCAGGGCACCGATCGGCCGCATGATCAGGGTGAAGGTGATGGCCAGAGTGGCGGTGACAATGCTGATCCCGAATTCCTTGGCCAGATTTGTCAGCACAAAGACCAGCACAAAATAGTCGAACGCATCCAGCGTCCAGCTGCCGGCACCGGCAAACAGCGTGTTGCGTTGGGTGGAAGTCCAGGCTTCCTTGGGCTGGTTTGTTGCCGCTGTTGCGGACATTGCACGCCGCCTTTCGAGCACCCCGCCTTCCGACGGATGCGGCCCCGCCCGGTTGCAGTCCACACGGCGCTGTTTCCTCAACGCCGACTACCGGAGAGCCGTGTCACTCCAATAGTGACTTTTCCAGCCTGTTTCGGCGGTTGTCAAGGGCGGCAGCCGGTGGATTCAGCCCTGTTCTGCCACGAACTCGGACGGTGCCTTGGCCCACAGTGTGAACCGGTACTGGGTTCCGTTGGTGTCCTTGTGCCAGCCTTCCAGCGGGCTGCCACCGCGGAAATTCCAGTCGGGTCCCAGCGCCGGGGCAAAGGTGTCGCCGTCGGTCGCCGAGTCGATCACGGTGACGGCCGCGACGTTGGCGTGCTCCAGCGCCTCGGCGAACACTCTGCCGCCGCCAAGGACCCAGATTTCGTTGGCCCCGGGGCTGAACTGGGCCTCCACCAGGGCCTCTTCGAGGGAATGGACGACGACGGCGCCCAGCGCCTCCGGTGTGCCGGTCCAGCCCTGCCGGCCGGTGATGACGATGTTGGTGCGGTCCGGCAGCGGACGGTATTTTGCCGGAAAGGATTCCCAGGTCCGTCGGCCCATGATCACCGGATGACCGCTGGTCACCCGCTTGAAATGGGCCAGGTCGGCCGGCGCATGCCAGGGCATACCGCCGTCCTTGCCGATCACACCCTGCTGGGTCTGCGCCCAGATCATCCCGATGATCGGCTCGGTGAAGCGGTACAGTGCCGGTTCGGACTGGGCCGCCGGTTCGGAGTCACGCAGTTCGTTGCTCATACGGCGACCCGTGCCTTAATCGCCGGATGATGCCGGTAGTCGGTCAGCTCGAAGTCCTCCAGCTGGTAGTCGAAAATGGACTCCGGCTTCCGCGCCAGGTGCAGCTGCGGATAGGGGTAGGGATCGCGGCTCAGCTGCTCCCGGACCTGGTCCAGGTGGTCGTCGTAAATATGCACGTCGCCGCCGGTCCAGACGAACTCGCCCGGTTCCAGGCCGACCTGCTGGGCCACCATCAGGGTCAGCAGCGCGTAGGAGGCAATGTTGAACGGGACGCCCAGGAACATATCCGCGGAGCGCTGGTACAGCTGGCAGCTGAGCCTGCCCGGGGCGCCGTCGGAACCGGGGGTTACGTAGAACTGGAAGAGCGCGTGGCACGGCGGAAGCGCCATGTTGTCCACCTGGGCCGGGTTCCAGGCGGTGACAATGTGCCGGCGGGAATCGGGGTTGCTGCGCAGGGACTCCACCACCTGGGCGATCTGGTCGATCTGGCCTCCGTCCGGAGCCGGCCAGGAGCGCCACTGGACGCCGTAGACGGGGCCCAGCTCGCCGTCGTCGTCCGCCCATTCGTTCCAGATGGTGACGCCGCGCTCCTGCAGCCAGCGCACATTCGAATCGCCGCGCAGGAACCAGAGCAGCTCCAGCGCCACGGACTTGAAGTGCACGCGTTTGGTGGTGATCAGCGGGAAGCTGCGGCTCAGGTCGAAGCGCAACTGGCGGCCGAAGACGCTGCGGGTGCCGGTTCCGGTCCGGTCGGGCTTGGCTGTTCCATTCGCGAGCACGTCGCGCAGCAGGTCCTCGTATGGGGTTGGGATGCTCACGGCTCCAGTCTAACGATCCCGGCCCCGGCCAACTGCACTGCGGCAGCGCGGCTAATCGTCATACCGGGCTAATCGTCATGCGGGCTAATCGTCATACGGCTTGTACTGCTCCACCGAAACGATCCGCCCGGGCTCCGCGGTGCTGACCTGGCAGACGATCATTTCCCCCGGGCTCAAGAACGGCTCGGAGTCTGGCAGCTGGGCCTGCAGCGTGGCAGGCATGTGCTCGGAGAGCTGCTTGAGCACGGTCTTGAGCACGGGCCGGTGCGTGCACAGCGCCACCGAGTGCCGCTTCTCGAACAGCCGCTCGACGACGGCGCGCGTCTTTTGCGGGTTGCGGTGGTGGTTGGCCTCGGTGAGTGGCTCAAAGATTTTGACCTTCACCCCGGTGGCCTTGACGTAGGGGGACATTGTGGCGACGCAGCGCAGCCAGGGGCTGGTCACCACACGGGACGGACGCCAGGCCATCAGCAGCCGCTGGACCGCCAGCGCCTGGCGGAGTCCGGTGGCTGCCAGCGGGCGGTCCCCCTCGGCGCGGGACCAGGAGGAGCGCGGCTTGGCCTTGGCATGCCGGACGATGAGCAGTGTCCAGGTCTTCAGGGTCCCGGCGGCCTGCGCCGCCATCAGGGCCTCCAGAGGTTCCCTGTCGGAGGGATTGGCCAGCAGCTCCATTGCTTTCTCCGGTTTGCACCAGCGCAGGTCATCGACTTCCTTGCCGTCCGCCGTGGGCTTGGCATCCTGCACCCTCGCGGCCCAGTAGCGCACTTCCTTGAGCCCGGCGTTGACCTTGTAGTGGATGGTGGGCAGCGGGATGCCTAGCGTGATGTCCAGCCCCACCTCTTCCTTGACCTCGCGGATCGCCGTTTCGGGCAGCGTCTCGCCCGCGTCCAGCTTTCCCTTGGGCCAGGACCAGTCGTCATAGCGCGGTCGGTGGATCAGCAGCACCTCGAACTTCTTCTTGCGCAGCCGCCAGCACAGCGCCCCCGCAGCCAGGACGGCAACGCCGGGGCCGCCGTCGACCTTGGTTTTGGCGGTCGGTTGGCTTGGCATCAGCGGACCATCAGCCGTACCCCAGCAGCCCATGAGCAGTTCATCAGCGTCGGGCGGCCATCCGCTGGCGGGACCTGCTGGCCAGCAGCCAGGACTGTACGTCCTGCAGCGGCTGGCCGGAATCGTCCAGGTGGTGGCGCGTCCACACGCCCTGGTTGTCAAGATGCCAGCTGGAGGTGCCCGGGTCCACGTAGCGGTCCAGCAGTGCCATCAGGTCCGCGATGTCCTCCGCGTTGCGCAGCTGCACCAGCGCCTCCACCCGGCGGTCCAGGTTGCGGTGCATCATGTCCGCGGAGCCAATGTAGACCACCGGATCCCCGGCATTGGCGAATGCGAAGACCCGGGAATGCTCCAGGAACCGGCCCAGAATGGAACGGACGGTGATGTTCTCGCTCAATCCCGGCACGCCCGGACGCAGCGAGCAGATCCCGCGGACAATCACGTCCACCTGGACGCCGGCCTGTGAGGCCCGGTACAGCGAGTCGATGATGGCCTCATCCACCATGGAGTTGACCTTGATGGCCACCTTGCCGGGCAGGCCAGCCTTCCGGTTCGCAATCTCACGCTCAATCCGGTCGATCAGCCCGGAGCGGACGGAGCGCGGTGCCACCAGCAGCCGCTTGAAGGTGGACTTCGGGGCGTAGCCGGAGAGCTGGTTGAACAGCCGGGAGAGGTCCTCGCCCACCTGGTTGTCCGCTGTGAGCAGCCCCAGATCCTCGTAGTAGCGGGCGGTGCGGGGATGGTAGTTCCCGGTGCCGATGTGGCAGTAGCGGCGCAGCCCGTCCAGCTCCTGCCGGACCACCAGGGACAGCTTGCAGTGCGTCTTGAGCCCCACGATGCCGTACACCACGTGCACGCCGGCCTGCTCCAGTTTCCTGGCCCAGGAGATGTTGGCCTGTTCGTCGAACCGGGCCTTGATCTCCACCAGGGCCAGCACCTGCTTGCCCGCCTCCGCCGCATCCACCAGCGCGTCCACAATCGGGGAATCCCCGGAGGTGCGGTACAGCGTCTGCTTGATGGCCTGCACCTTCGGGTCCGCGGCGGCCTGCTCCAGGAAGGCCTGCACCGAGGTGGAGAAGGAGTCGTACGGATGGTGCAGCAGGATGTCGCGGCGGCGCATGGCGGCAAAAACATTGGCTGCCTTGGCAGTCTCCGATTCGTTCAGGAACCTTGACGTGTGTGCCAAATGCCGGGGGTAGCGCAGGTCGCTGCGGTCAATCCGGCCGATCACCGAGAGCCCGCGCAGGTCCAGCGGCGCCGGCAGCGCGTAGACCTCGGACTCCTCCACACCCAGTTCGCGCACCAGCAGCGAGCGGATGTTCGGGCTGATGTCCGTGGTCACCTCCAGCCGCACCGGAGGCCCGAAGCGGCGTCGCAGCAGTTCCTTCTCCAGCGCCTGCAGCAAATTTTCGGCGTCGTCCTCTTCGACCTCCAGGTCCTCGTTGCGGGTGACCCGGAATGTGTGGTGTTCCAGCACCTCCATGCCCTGGAAGAGCTGGTCCAGGTGCTCGGCGATGACCTCCTCCAGCGGGATGAAGCGCGCCACCCGGCCCGGCACCGTCCCGGCGCGCGGGCCGTCCACCGAGACCAGCCGCGGGAGCTGGTCCGGGACCTTGAGCCGGGCAAAGAGTTCCTTGTCGCTGACCGGGTTGCGCACCACCACGGCAAGGTTCAGCGAGAGTCCGGAGATATAGGGGAAGGGGTGCGCGGGATCCACGGCCAGCGGGGTCAGTATCGGGAAGACCTTCTCCGCGAACATCGCGCTCAGCTGCGCCTTGGCGGCCTCATCTAATTCCCGCCAGTGCACCAGGTGGATGTGCTCATAAGCCAGTGCCGGCCGGATCTGGTCCGCGAAGACGTGGGCGTGCCGGGCCTGCAGTTTGTGGGCCGCCTCGCTGATCTGGTCCAGCACCTCCATCGGGCTGAGCCCGGCCGGGGAGGGAACCGCCAGCCCGGTGGCGATGCGCCGCTTCAGCCCGGCCACCCGGACCATGAAGAACTCATCCAGGTTGGACGCGAAAATGGAGAGGAAATTGACCCGTTCCAGCAGTTGCAGCTCCGGGTCCTCGGCGAGCTCCAGCACCCGGGCGTTGAAGGCCAGCCAGCTCAGCTCTCGGTCCAGGAAGCGGTCCGGGGTAACGTCCCCCTCCGGCACCAGGTTCGGGGCGAATTCGGGGATGTCGATCCGGTCCTGGGTGGCGCGGGCGGACTGGACCTCGGAGGATCCGAAGCGTTCGGTGCGCAATGCGGCGGCAACGCCGGTGGCTCCGGCGGTTTCCGGTTTCATTCTGGCTCCCTACAGATCGATGGTTCCGCTTCAACCCTACTGGTATATTCCGTCGCCAAGCAGGAGCAGTGCCTGTCTGCGGCGCCGGAATTCCCTCCGGGTCAGCCGGGCCCGGAGGCGTACATGACGTCAACATCCCACCGGGTGAAGCCCAGCTTGCGGTAGAGCGCGACTGCGGCGCTGTTGTCCGCGTCGACGTACAGCATGATGGCATTGAGTCCCTGCTCCTGCAGATGCCGGATGCCGGCGATGGTCAGCGCCTTGCCCAGCCCGCGGCCCTGCGCCTGCGGCGTCACCCCGACGACGTACACCTCACCGATTGCGGGGTGGGTGCCGGTGCGCGGATGGACCTTGGTCCAGTGGAAACCCAGGATGTGTTCCCGTCCGTTCGCGCCGGTTTCGGTGGCCAGCAGGAATCCTGCCGGATCGAACCACGGCTCCGACATCCGGGCCTGAAGATCGGAGAGCGTGGTGCCGCCCTGTTCCGGATGGTGGGCAAAGGCCGCGGCATTGGCCTCCAGCCAGCCGGCCTCATCCTGGCCCGGGACAAAGGCGCGCACTGATACGCCCGCGGGGAACTCGGGCCCCGCGGCAACCGGTTCCGACTCCAGTGGGCGGATGAGCCGCATCCGCCATAATTCGCGGACAGCATGGAAGCCGTACCGCGCGGCCAGGTCCGCGGCCGCCTCATGGTTCCCGTGCGACCACGCCCTGATCCCGTCCAGTCCGCGGACGGATTTGAGTTTGTTCACCAGCAGCGCACCCACCCCTTGGTTGCGGTAGTTGGGGTGCACCACGATCTCCAGCACGCCGGGTTGGGCTGCTCCCGCCTGGTCCGGGGACGTGTCTGTCCCGGGATGGACGACGACGACGGCGACCCCTGCAAGATCCTCCGCCGTGGACGGGTCCGACTTCTCCTCGGGGGCATAGGTGGCCAGCGTCAGCAGGGAGTCCGGATCCACGTCCGAGGAGCGCAGCTCCACCCATGTCTGCTCCGACAGCGGGGGATTCCCGTCGAACTCCGCCGCGGCAGCGACCAGGGCCTGGATATCGCGCAGGAGCCCGGCTTCCGGCGCCCCGCCGACGGTCTCGACGGGCCAGTTCTCGGTCTTGGTTGGGCTCATGACCAAAGCCTAGTTGGCCCCGGCGCCGGTGGCGAGATCAGCCACTCCGGACCGCGCGGCCACAACGGGGGCGGCGATGGATTTGAGCTCCGGCAGCGGCTCCGGGTAGAGTGATAACTCAACTTGCCGCCCGGTGGTTCGCAGTAGTTTGGTTCGCAGTAGTTCCGGGCAGTTGAGTCGAGGGGGATGCACCAGTGGGGTGCCCGCGATACGTTCGACCCGTATGTCCTCCACCAACAAAACCAACTATCCCGCGGTAAGTGCATGAATACGGCGCTTTTGGTGCACTTAGGGCGGGACAGTTGAGGAGGCCGAAGCCGCCAGGCGCTCAGGCGTCGGAGAGTTCGCCGTCCGGCATCCGCAGGAGGGTGAGCCGGTACCCCACGTTGCGGACGGTGCTGATCAGGTTTTCATGGTCGGAGCCGAGTTTGGCCCGCAGCCGCCGCACGTGTACGTCCACCGTGCGGGTACCTCCGTAGTAGTCGTAACCCCATACCTCGCTGAGCAACTGTGCCCGGGTGAAGACCCGGCCGGGGTGTTGGGCCAGGTACTTGAGCAGCTCGAATTCCTTATACGTCAGGTTCAATGCCTCCCCATTAACGCGGGCGGTGTAACTTGACTCGTCGATGACCACCCCGGCGGCCCGGATTTCGCTGTTGGCGTCCTCATCCTGCGGACCGGTGCGGGCCAATGCCAGCCGCAGCCTGGCTTCCACCTCGGCGGGACCTGCCGAGTCCAGGACAATGTCGTCCGCCGCCCAGTTCGCGGAGATGGCGGCCATCCCGCCCTCGGTCAGGATCAGCACCAGCGGTGCACCCAGGCCGGTGGCGTGCAGCAGTTGGGTGAGGGAGCGGGCGCCGACCAGGTCTTTGCGCGCATCCAGTAGGACCACGTCGCACGGTTCGGCTTCGAGCAGTGCGGTGGGCTCCGCCGGAAGGATGTGGACCCGGTGATTGAGCAGTTCCAGGGCGGGCAGAACATCCACCGACGATCCGGTGCTGTTGGTGAGTAACAGGATGTGCGACATGTTTCCTCCAATGGGCTGTGCGCGCATCGTCGGGCGTCTCCCAGTTGCCGCCGTTGAACCGCAACGGCAAGTGGTAGTTCCTGATTCTACAGTTTGGAGCGTCCGCCCGTTTCCTTTATTACCGGGCCCATTACTGGTCCGGTACCAACTGGTCCCCTTTTCCTAGGCGGGTAGGGCAGGATTGGACTGTGAAATCTTGGACGGTGGGCATTGCCGGGATCGTGGCGCTGGCCGCCATCATTGCCGGCTCTTTCGGGGCGCTGGGCGTATCGCTGACGGTGGCAATTGTGCTCTCCGCGGCGTTCGGCGTGGGCTGGCCGCACTATCTGGGCATCCCGGCAAAAAAGACCCTTGCCACCGTCATAGCGCTGGCTGGCTTTGGCGCCGCCGTGTCCGCCGCCCTGACTCCGGCACCCGGGTATCTGGTCTGGCCGCCGGTTTTCCTGGCCCTGGGCATCGGTGCCGTCTTTGTGGTCCAGTTGGTCCGCGGCACCGGCCAGAGCCACCGGTTGGAATCAACACTCGGTGCCGGTGCCGGAGTGCTGCTGGCGGTGTTGGGTGCCGGATGGATCGGGGCGCAAAGGAACTTTGTGAGCGCCGGCGGGGCCATGATGCTGATAACCGGCGCCAGCGCCGTCGTCGCCCTTCTCATCGGCCTGATCCGCTGGCCGGACCGGATCATCGCACCCGTCGCCGTCGTGCTGGCCGCACTGGCCGGTCCGATGGCGGCCCTGCTGTTCTCCGATATCCACATCCTGCCCGCTGTCATCATCGGTGCGCTGGTGGCTGGGGTGCTGGTGAGCTTCCGCCGGCTGGGCAACCTGGCCGGCACGCCACGCAGCCTCCCCGGGGCCATCGCGATGGGCATTGGCCCGGTCACCGCGCTCGGGTCGCTGGTGTATTTCCTGGACAAGCTGCTGATTACCTAGCCGCCCGGATCTTCAGGATAGGATGGCGACATGTCCGTACTTGGGTTGGAAATTCTTTTCATTTGTCTGCTGGTGATTGCCGGGTGCTCCATGGCATGGTTCGCTGGCCTGGTGGTCTGGCGCCTGTTCAAGGGACAGAAGTAGGCGCCTGGCGCCTGTTCCGTTGATCACACGAGGAAGCTGAGGTGGCCTCATGCCGATCGAGATTCCCACAGACCTGACCCCCGAACTGGTCCCGCTGTCATGGCTGCTGGGTCAGTGGCGCGGCAGCGGCAGGCTGGGGACCGGGGAGTCTGATTCCGAACACTTCTCCCAGCACGTCAGCTTTGCCACCAACGGCCTGCCCTACCTGCAGTACACCGCGGAGAGCTGGCTGACCGATGAGGAAGGCACCACCCTTCGGCCGCTGTCCATCGAAACAGGTTTCTGGGCGCTGGACCGCAAACTTAATGATGCCGACGGCGGCCCCGGCCTGATTCCGGCGGACATCGTGCCTGCGCTGACCACGGCCCAGGACGTTGAGAAGCTGCGCAACGCGGACGGCGGCTTCGACATCACCGCCACCATTGTGCATCCGGGCGGCATCTCCGAGCTCTACTACGGGCAGATCAAGGGTCCGCAGATCCAGCTCGCCACGGACGCCGTCATGCGCGGGGCCGGCTCCAAGGACTACACGGCGGCCACCCGGATCTTTGGACTGGTCAACGGCGACCTGTTCTGGCGGTGGGATGTCGCGGCGCAGGGAAACGCGCTGGAGGCGCACGCTTCGGCCATCCTAAAGAAAGTCGCCTGATACCCGGAATACCGCAGGCAGTAGAGGATGTTGAGCCCAATATGACCTATTCAAGCCCACTGCTGGCGCGCCAGGGCGCCGTCGAGGCGGGGGCGCCGGACGCCGGCGTTGCCGCACATTACGGCGACCCCATGCGCGAACAGCGTCTGCTGGCCGGCGCCAACGGCAAACCGGGGACAGCCATTGTCGATCTCTCGCACCGTGGCGTTGTCACGGTGACCGGACCCGACCGGCTCAGCTGGCTCAACACGCTCTCCTCCCAGCAACTGACCAATCTGCGGCCGCGGACCGGCACCGAGTTGCTGCTGCTGAGCATCCAGGGCCGGATCGATTTTGACGCACGGATGGTCGACGACGGCGCCACCAGCTGGCTGATTGTCGAGGCGGCTGAAGCCGCACCCCTGGCCAAGTGGCTGACGAGCATGAAGTTCATGCTCCGCGTTGAGGTGGAAGATGTTTCCGGTCAATGGGCGGTCATCGGCTCAACCGTCGCTGTGGAGGACTGGTCCGAGTACCTTGTCTGGCGCGATCCCTGGCCCGGGATCGGCCCCGGCGGATATTCCTATGCCACGGTGGCCGAGGAGCTCCATCCCGGCCGGGAGCGGACCTGGATGGAATACCTGATCCCCGCCGGCAAGCTTCTCTCCGCCGTGGGGGACCGTCCACTGGCAGGGGTCTGGGCCGCAGAGGCGCTGCGGATCGCTGCCTGGCGTCCGCGGACGGGCGCCGAAACGGACGACAAGACCATCCCGCATGAACTGGACCTGCTGCGCACGGCGGTGCATCTGGCCAAGGGCTGTTACAAGGGCCAGGAAACCATTGCGCGCGTGCATAATCTGGGGCATCCGCCGCGGCGATTGGTGTTCCTGCAGCTGGACGGCTCCCAGCACACGCTGCCGGCTGCCGGCAGTGCCGTTCTGGCCGGTGAAAGGCCAGTCGGAACGGTGACGTCAGTGGCCCAGCATTATGAAATGGGCCCGATTGCCCTGGCACTGATCAAGCGCAACGTGGACCCCGAGCTGGTGCTGACCGTCGACGACGCCGGCGAGAAATACACCGCGGGGCAGGAAGTCATTGTGGCTCCGGATGCCGGGCAGGTGGTCGGACGGCAGACCGGCTTCCTCCGCACCCCGCGCTGACCGTACGGGGTGGCTGGCCGGGGATAGCTGTGCGGCGGGAGCCGTGGAACGGTGGGAACATTTGCCGTATACTCTATGTGGAATAATCGTCGAGGAATATCTTCCGGAATAACCCGCAGGACGCTGATGCTCCGCTCCACTCCCTTAACCGCGCTGGGCCTGGCCTCTCTGGCACTGCTGACCGAGCGGCCGATGCACCCCTATGAGATGTACCAGTTGCTGATGGCGCGGTCGGAGGACAGGCTGCTGAAAGTCCGTCCGGGGACGCTGTACCACGCGGTGGGACGGCTTGAAGGGCAGGGCCTGGTCAAGGCCACGGGGACGGACCGGGAGGGCAATCGGCCGGAACGGACCACCTACGAGATCTCGGAGGCGGGGCGGGAAGCCCTAACCGTACGGCTGCAGGAGATGCTCGCCGTGCCGGTTCCCGAGTATCCGGGCTTTCCGCTGGCTATCGCGGAGGCCCACAACCTGGCAGGGGACGCCGTCGTCGGACTCCTGGAGCAGCGCCTCGCTGCACTTCAGGCACAACTGACCGGGCTGGAAACCGCTGTCCGGACCGTCACCGGGAAGGGCGTCGAGCGCAAGTACTGGATCGACGTCGAATACCAACAAAGCATGCTGCGGGCCGAGATGGACTGGATCCGCACTTTTCAAGAAGACATCAGCACCGGCCGGCTCGGCTGGTAGCCATTGGCGCAAGGAGAACTATGGAAAACGTTTCAAGACCCTGGCCGGCGCTGTGGTCGCTGGTCATCGGGTTCTTTATGATCCTCATCGACACCACCATCGTGTCCGTGGCCAACCCCAAGATCATGGAAGGCCTCCACACCGACATCAACTCGGTGATCTGGGTGACCAGCGCGTACCTGCTGGCCTACGCGGTGCCGCTGCTGATCACGGGGCGCCTGGGGGACCGGTTCGGGCCCAAGAACCTGTACCTGGCCGGTCTGGTGGTCTTTACCCTGGCCTCGCTGTGGTGCGGGCTCGCCGGCGATGTGCAGACGCTGATTACCGCCCGCGTCGTGCAGGGGCTGGGCGCGGCAATGCTGACGCCGCAGACCATGGCCGTGATCACCCGGATCTTCCCGCCGGACCGCCGCGGACAGGCAATGGGCCTCTGGGGCGCCACCGCCGGGGTGGCCACCCTGGTGGGGCCAATCCTGGGCGGCGTGCTGGTGGATTCCCTGGGCTGGGAGTGGATCTTCTTCATCAACGTGCCGATCGGCGTCGTCGCCTTCATCCTGGCCTGGCGGCTGGTCCCGAAGCTGAGCACGCACCCGCACAAGTTCGATATCCTCGGTGTGCTGCTCAGTGCGGTGGGCATGTTCCTGCTGGTCTTCGGCATCCAGGAGGGCAATACCTACAACTGGGGCACCATCGCCGGTCCGCTGACCGTCTGGGGCCTGATCATCGGCGGCATCGTGGTGCTGGTGCTGTTTGTGGTGTGGCAGGCCGTCAACAAGGGTGAGCCGCTGATCCCGCTGTCCCTGTTCAAGGTCCGGAACTTCTCGCTGGCAAACATTGCCATCACCACGGTGGGCTTCAGCATTACCGCGATGAGCCTGCCGCTGTTCTTCTACTACCAGCTGGTGCGCGGCCTGACGCCCACCCAGTCCGCGCTGATGATGGTGCCGATGGCACTGATCTCCGGCGGACTGGCACCGGTGGTCGGCAAACTGGTGGACCGTGTCAATCCGAAGTACATCTGCTCCGCCGGCCTGGCGCTGATGGCGGTGGCGCTGTTCTGGAACGCGGCACTGATTGCCCCGGACACCCCGATCTGGCTGTTCCTGCTGCCCAGCGCCGTGCTGGGCTTGTCCAATGCCGGCATTTGGGCGCCGCTGTCCACCACCGCCACCCGCAACCTCGAGCCCCGGGAGGCAGGTGCCGGCGCCGGTATCTACAACACCACCCGGCAGGTCGGGGCGGTCCTGGGGTCGGCAGCGATTGCGGCCCTGATGCAGGGCCGGCTGGCTGCGGACCTGCCCAAGGCACCGGGTGCCAGCGGGCAGACGAAGTCGCTGGAGTTCGGCGGCTCGCTGCCGGACTTCCTGCACGCGGGATTCTCGACGGCGATGGGCCAGTCCATCATGCTGCCGGCGGCCGTGATTGTGCTGGGGGCAGCCGTGGTGATGTTCTTTGCCAAGCCGAAGCCGGTTTCGGGCTGGGGGCGGCCCGCCGGCGCTGCGCAAGAGGCGCCAGCCGAGGTGCGCGGCGGGGAGTAGTTGGCTACCGCAGCAGGATGGCGGTTTGTGTCCCGGCCCAGCTGAATCCCAGCGACCGGGCCAGCGCGTTGGCCGCGAAATTGCTGACGTCGGTCTGCCACTGCAGGGTCAGTCCGGTGGCCAGGGCCTCGTGGGCCGCAATGGATGCGGCGAGCGTCCCCAGGCCCCGACCCCGCTGGGCCGGAGCCACCAGCACGCGCAGCTGGGCCAGGATGCCCTGCCACTCGGTGTAGGCCCCGCAGGCAACCGGACCGCCGTCGTGCATTACGGTGAAGCGCTGCTCCAGATCGCCCAGCCCCGCCTCGTTGACGTCGTCCGGCGGACAAAGCGACTCCAGCTCCGCCAGCTCGGCGCGGCCATGCGAAACGGTGACCTGGTCGGCGGGCTGGAGCAGGGGCAGGTCATCGGCAAAGTAAAGGGATGTGGTGCCCAGACCGTGTCCACCGTGGTCCCTGCTGAGCCCAAGCAGTGCGGCATGGTCGGCCAACTGGTCATCGCTGAAGTTCCGTGCCGCCTCGAGGACCCAGCCGGGGCCGGACAGCGCACTGCGGCCCCACAGCCGCACGAACTGCAGAACTTGTGCGCCGTCGTCGCGCTTCAGCAGACGGTCCTGTGCCGCGGCCAGCGCGCCGTCCGGGAAGCCCAGCCGCCGCTCCCAGGCAAGCAGGCAGATTGCGGTGCTGCCGTCATCCAACCTCATACGGCCACGCTACCGTCCACCCCTTCCAGCGGGCGACCGGATTCCCCGATGCCCCGCCCCGGGGAGACCGATTCCCCCGATACCCCACCCCGGGAGGCCGACCCCCCGCCCCGGGAGGCCGATCCCCGCCCCCGGTGATCGAGTGGGCGCTCCGTGCTCGATATAGACCCGTATCGAGCATCTTTTACTCACCCGATGGATCAGCGGGAGCCATACGGACGTTCAGCCGAAGAGAATGGCTGCCTCGTCGTAGCGGTGCTGCGGAACCTTCTTCAGGTTGCCCAACGCCG
>DASYGM010000042.1:0-10766 GCA_035999715.1 Micrococcaceae bacterium
CATAGCCCGGGTCCAGGGCCCGCAGCCGGACGGCAGCACGGTGGCCAACGCCGTGCTGGTGGCGCATGGGCACTTCCTACGCATTCTGACGGCCCGCTGGCTGGAACTGGCCCCGGTTGAGGGCCGGCATTTTGTCCTCGGCACCGCCAAGGTCTGCACGCTTGGTTGGGACAAGCGGACCCCCGCCATCGAACAGTGGGGCCTGTAGGGGACTGCCGCTCAGACGACAGAAAAGGGCGTTAAGGTTAAGTCCTCCTAATTCATGGAAAAGAATCTCAGGAATTCCCGGGATTCGCTGGTCACAACCCAATTCTTGGGGTACTTTAAGTAGCAGACCCGGTGCGTTCCGCCCGGGCAACCGCGAACCAGAGAAAAGGAGGCCTAAAAATGAATGCAGCAGTCAGTACCGGAAATCATGGCATCACCGTCCACGCCGGAGTGTTTATGCCTGTCACGCCAGTGTCTGCCACGCAATGGGCCTCTGCCCGGTGCGCGCTTCGGTCCGCATAGCGGATCCCGGCGCGGTGGCGCCCTAATCTTCTGACACCACCCCCGTCGTGGCTGGATTCCCCGGCTGCCGGGGCCGGTGGCCTTTCTCCCAGGAACCGTTCTGCAGAATCGCTCGGCTTGAGCGCTCTCCACGGCGGCTCTGGACTGGACATCTGTGGGTCATCCCATGAGGGAGCTCGCGCGGAAATCAGGTACAAATACATTCGCGCTCTTTTGTGCCCGGATAAGGCTTTCATCATTGAGCTGAGCCGCTTTATTCGCCGCGCCCAAAATCAAAAGATTCCCATTGTTTCAAAGAGGATCTGTATGGCGCCCCTTGCTATCCCGGCTATATCCGTCCCCAGTGCCGCTGCTCAGCCAGCCGTCGCATCCGGCCACCCGTCGTATCCAGCCACCCGTCGTATCCAGTCGCCAAAGGAGGTGACATCCATGAACGTTCTTCCTTCCATCTCCTCCATCAGGAGGATCTTCTTCTCCCCGATCGACCAGGACCGGATCGACAGGGTCCGTGAACAGCACGAGCGCAACATCTACCAGTCGAACCAGATGAACCTGCGGTGACAGGCTGCTGCTTGCCCCCGGTTCAAAGCACAGTTGGCGCCCATGTTCCGCGAAACATGGGCGCCAAGTGTGCTCCCAACGAAGGGTGACGGTCCAAACGGTATGCTCAAAACCATGGAGCAACCCGCCCGCCAGGCGCAGCACAGGCGTGCCCGCATTGTTGTCCCGTCCCGTGGCGACCCCCTGCTGCGCCGGATGACCGAGGTGGTGGGCGGTCCGCTGGGCCACCACACCGCTCCTGGCATCGTCCGGACTGGCTTCTTCACCGTCGAGCGCGTTTTGCTCATCATGGTCCTGCTCTCCGGCTTAGTAGCGGTGCTGTTCAAGTTCCACTGCCGGCAGGCCGGCTGGAGCACGCCGGATCAATACTCCACCACGTGCTGGTCTGAAATCCCGAATACCTTCCGGGACAGGGGCCTGGCCGCCTTCTTTCCCTACTCCGGTGCGACCGGGTTCGACTATCCGCCGCTCACCGGTTTCATCGCCGGCCTCACTGCCTGGCTCACTGGCGCAGCCGGTACGGGATCGCCGCGCCTGCTGGCATACTTCGACGTCAATTCAGTCCTGATCATCGCGGTTTGGATGGTGGCCGTAGTGGCCACCGCCCGCACGCTGCGGCGCCGCCCCTGGGACGCGGCACTGATCGCCGTCAGCCCGGTCCTGCTGTTCACGGCCCTGACCAGCTGGGACATCTGGGCAGCAGCGCTTGTTGCCGTGGCGTTGTTGCTCTTTTCCCGCGGCAAGACTTTCACGGCGGGAGCGGTTCTGGGTCTGGCCGCCAGCGTGCAGCCGTATACTCTGCTGGTGCTGCTGGCCATTTTGCTGGTGGCGCTGCGGTCGGGCAGGATGCTGCCCTTCGTCGAAACACTGGGCGCCGCCGTCGTCGGCTGGCTGCTGGTGAACCTGCCGGTTGCAGTGCTCAACCCGATGGGCTGGGCCGGCTACTGGGATGACGGGCTGGGCAACCAGGCCACGACGTCGTCCATCTACGGCGCCTACAACCTGATTGCGGAGCGGCTGGGTCTGCGCATGCTCGGTCCGGCCGGCGCGGATGTGGGCCAGCTGGTGCTGTTCCTGCTGGCCGTCGTGGCGGTTGCCTGGCTGGTATTCGCTGCACCACGGCGGCCGCGGCTGGGCCAGCTGGCCTTCCTGCTGGTGGCCGCGTATTCCGTCACGGATAAGCACGCCGCGCCGCAGCATGTGGTCTGGCTGCTCCCGCTGCTGGCGCTGGCCCGGCCGCGCTGGACCTCCGCGCTGCTTTGGCAGGCCGCGCAGATCCTGCAGTTCCTGGCCCTGCTGCTCTTCCTGGGCCGTCAGCTGGGCGACGGCAACGCCCAGCACGCCATCGACATGCCCTACTTTGTGCTGGCCGTGGCGCTGCAGATCCTGGCCACGCTGGCGCTGATGGGGCTGGTGGTGCGGGAGGTGCTGCATCCGGAGTACGACGTCGTACGCCGGGCCGGTGCCGACGATCCCCTTGCAGGGGTGTTTGGGTCCGCGGTGGCCGGGTTTGAGCGGACCGCCGGGTTCCGCAACGGCCGGGCTCGGGTAGCGTTGGAACCCAACGGACCCACAACAGCCCAAGGAGACCCTCCCCGGTGAACGCCGAGCCCTACCGTTATGAAGAGCTGGACCAGCAGCGCTTCACCGAGCTGATCGACGCCCATCCGGACACCGTGGTCCCGCTGGAACAGACGCCGCAATGGGCCGGGTTTGAGCGTGAAACCGGGCGGAAACCGTTCGGTATCTTCGCCTATTTTGACGGTTCGCCAGCAGCGGCAGCGTCTCCGGACAGACGGCACGGAAGGCTGGTGGCCATTGCCAGCTATCTGCATTCCACCCGCCGTTTCCGTGACTCTATGGTGGTGGTGAACGGACCGGTTTGGTTCGCGGACAGGACCCCGGCAGCGGAGCAGCGGTTGCTGGCCACGCTGCGGGAGCAGTTCGGCGCCGATCCACGGGTGGATCCGGTGTTCGTGCGGTTGCAGGTGGAACATCCGCAACCGCCGGTGTCCCGGGCGCTGGAACCGGGTTGGTATGACCGGGAAATCGTGGTGGACCTGACGCAGGATGAAAACGCCATGCTGGCCAGTTTCCGGCCCAATGCCCGCCAGTCCATCCGCAAGGCCACGCGCGCCGGTGTGCAGGTGCGCACCATCGGGCACACCGAACGGGCAGAGGTTTTCCGCCGCGAGCTGTTTCCCATCATGGAGGAAACGGCCGCACGGGACAGGTTCTCCTCCTTCAACTCCGGCTACTATCAGACCCTGCTGGAGTCCTTGCAGGATTACACCGAACTGTTGGTGGCCTACCTGGACGGGCAGCCGATAGCCTGGCTGATCACCACCGAGTACCGCGGTTACGCGGTCTACTATTTTGCCGCCAGCTCGGCAGAGGCGCGACGGACCTTTGCGCCCTACCTGCTCTTGTGGGAAAGCTTCCGGATGCTCAAGGCCAACGGCAACCACAGCTGCGGCCTGACCGGCATTGTCTCTGAAACGTACCCTTCCCTGGCCAACGTGACCACCTTTAAACGCAACTTTTCCAAAAATGTGGTGGAGTTGCCCACCACCTTCGATGTCCCGCTGAAACCGTGGCGCTTCCGGACCCTCTCCGCCGCCCTGCGGCTGCGCCGGGAGGGGCCCGGCCGGCTGAAGGCCGTGCTGGCCAGGGGCCGCAAACAGGCCCAGGCAGGCGCCCGTCATGACTGACGCCGTCGTCGTCGGATCCGGACCCAACGGCCTGGCCGCCGCGCTCACCCTGGCCCGCGCCGGGCTTAAGGTCCGGGTCTACGAAAAGGCCTCCACGATCGGCGGCGGAGCCCGCAGCGCCGAGCTCACGCTGCCCGGTTTCCTCAGCGATGTCTGCTCTGCGGTCCACCCGATGGCCCTGGCGTCTCCGTTCTTCCAGGCCTTCGGGCTGGACCAGCGGATCCGGCTGGTGGTGCCGGAAATTTCCTATGCGCATCCGCTCGACGGCGGCCGGGCCGGAATCGCCTACCGGGACCTGGACCGCACCGCCGCGGGACTGGGACGGGACGGCGAGGCCTACCGCCGGCTCTTTGGGCCCGTGCTGCGGCTGCTGGACGGCGTCACGGACTTCACCCAGCACCAGCTGCTGCGGATGCCGCAGAACCCGCTCGCCGCGCTGGTGTATGGCCTTCGGACTCTGGAACAGGGCAGCCCGCTGTGGAACCTGCGGTTCCGCGAGGACATCGCACCGGCCATGATTTCCGGGGTTAATGCGCACTCGATCGGCAAAATGCCGCGGCTGTCCACGGCCGGTGCCGGCATGCTGCTGGGCGCGCATGCCCATGCCCGCGGCTGGCCCGTTCCGCTGGGCGGATCGCAGGTGATTGCCGACGCGATGGCGGCGGACCTGCTGGCGCATGGCGGTGAAATCATCGTGGACAACACCATTTCCTCGCTGGCTCAGGTCCGGGCGGAGACCGGGGCCAGGGCCGTGCTGCTGGACGTCTCCGCCGCAGCGCTGGCCGGCATAGCCGGTCCGGAACTGCCCCAGGAGTATCTTCGCCGGCTCGCTTCCTTCAGGTACGGCAATGCGGCCTGCAAGGTGGACTTTGCGCTCTCCGGTCCGGTGCCGTGGGCCAATCCGGAACTGGTGATGGCACCGACCCTGCACCTGGGTGGATCCCGCGCCGCGCTTGCGCGCTCCGAGGCGGAGGTCGCGGCCGGCCGGCATCCGGCCAATCCCTACGTCCTGGTCAGCCAGCCCGGACGGTACGACCCGGGCCGGGCCCCGGCCGGCAAGCAGGTGCTGTGGACCTACACGCATGTTCCCGCAGGCTCCACCGTGGACATGGCGGAGGCGGTGACCAGCCAGATCGAACGGTTCGCCCCCGGTTTCCGCGACGTCGTGCTGGCCCGAAACACCATCACAGCGCACGAGTACAGCCGGTACAACCCCAACTACATCGGCGGGGACTTCAGCTCCGGGGCGGTGACACTGCTGCAGCTGCTCAAGCGCCCGGTCATCTCAGCGAACCCGTGGCGTACTCCAGCCAAGGGCGTTTACCTGTGCTCGTCCTCGACCCCGCCCGGCCCGGCGGTGCACGGCCTCTGCGGCTGGTACGCGGCGCAGGGTGCGCTCAAGGACGTGTTCGGGCTGCCTTCGCCGGACCTGGCTTACTGACCCCGCGGCCGGGTGGCGCTACCGGACGGCTGGCTGGCGCAGCGGTGCGATTCGGGGGCGCTACCGTAGGGCTGGCTGGCGCAGCGGTAGGACGATCCGCGCGATTTTGGCCAAAACGGGCCAATTATGCGCTAAAGTCCTACGCCTGCGTACGGTCCTGGTCGCTGGTAACCCGGGAGTCCGGTTCGTGGGCCCCTGCCGCGTCAGGCCGGAGCGACGCGCGGCGTTCCCGCTCCCTCCTTCGGGTCCAGCGCCCCCGGATCCAGCCCACGATGGAATCCATGGTGGCATCCCGGAGATAGATGACATCCGCGGCCACCATGGCCAGGGAAAACACGCTCAGGCCCAGGAAGATGCCGATGCCGGCATGCATGCAGATCATGCCCAGCACGGCCAGGCGGCGGGTCCAGCGGGTAAGCAGCAGGAGCGGGAAAACGATCTGGATGGCCACCGAACCCCAGGAGATCAGGTGGACCATCAGGTCGTTGCTGACCAGCAGGTGGTTCAGCGCGGGCCAAGGACTGAAGTTCTCGGCGTGCATCGGGTAGTAGATGGCCGTTCCGTCACGCCACCACGTACCGCGGGCCTTGGCCACACCCGCGATCAGGTAAATGATGATCACCTGTGCCCCGATGGCGACGACGGCAAGGTTGTGCACGATGCTGCCAAACCAAGCCGGGACCAGCGTCCGCGCGGGGTGTGAACTGCGCCGGCCGCCGGCGCGTTCGGCCCGGAGCCGGCGCCGCCGGGCGTCCAGCGACCACTTCAGCGAACCGTCGGTGAAGCAGCTGTAGATCAGCATGATCCGGAAGGCATTGTCCGCCGAGTCCGAGGAAGTGGGGCCGAGGGCGGCCAGCGAGATGAACATCAGCAGCGTCACGATACTGACGATCCGGGTGCGCCAGCCAACGATCATGGCTACGCCGAAGAGGGCGAAGAGGACCAGCTTGGCCACCAGCAGCCAATCCGGATCCCCGGCGCCGAAGTATTTGAACAGCCAGAAGTTCCAGATGCTGTCATCCCGGTAGGGGTCCGCCCAGCCGGACGCGGTGCCCCAGATGTACTTGCGGTCCATGAAGTTGGTGACAACGATGGCCACCGTACAGGCACCGAGCAGGATCCGCAGGATGGAGGTGCCGTACTGGGCCCGCTTGCCGTCCACCAGCCAGGACTCCACCTTGCCAAAGACATTCAGCCGCGGTTTCGCGGCTGTGCTGCCCGAACGCGAAGTTGGCGCACTACTTGCTGACATCGTTTGCCACCGCCTCCTGGCCGTACATTGCCGCAATGGCGGCCAAATCGATCCCCGGAACCTTCACGCTCTGCCGCCAGCCGCCGTCGAACTCCGCCGTCTGCACCTGGTAGTTGGCGTCGTTGCGCACCGGGTACGGCTTGACCGGGACGGTGAGGATCTTGAACTGGACCTCGGTGACCGAGTCGCCCCAGCGGGCGCGGGCCACGGAGCTCACCATGTTGGTCATGGCCGTCTCATCCTTGATGAACTGGGTAATGGCGCCGGCATCCGCAGCCGATCCGTTGTCCGGCAGGTCCTTCTTGAGCTTGTCCAGCCAGTCGGTTCCGGTGTACGAGTTGGCCGGGACCTGCTGCAGGTTCTTGGGCAGCAGCCCCTCGGAGACCTGGTAATGCGAGGTGAGCTGGAAGTTGGTCAGGTATAGCCGGGACGGGACCGGATGGTGCAGGATGGAGCGGTCCACGTCTGCCCTGGAAATGTTGAACCAGTCCGTTTCCATGCCGCCGGCCTTGGCCCGGATCAGCAGTTCGGTGTCCTCGTGGATGGGGTCCGGGGCAAACACGGACCAGTACTGTTTGAACAGCGGGGTCATGTACGCGTTGACGGTTCCCGGCCCTACTACCTTGGCCAGCTGGGTGGAACCGCTGAGGTAGATGACGGTGGCCAAGCCATGCCAGAGCAGCACCAACGCCAGCAAACCACCCACCACGCGGACCACAATTGGGCGTTTCTTCATCGTTTTAGCTCGGATCTGCCCTTGGCCCACCCCTTGGCGGCCGGGCGGCGCCGCTCCCTCTCTTCACTGGACTCGATTTTCAGTATCGCACGCGGGCATGGGCGCCTGCGCCGGGCGCGCCGCACCGGGAGTCCGTCAGTTGGCCACCGTGTAACGGGCCCGCCGGTGGGCCGGCCGCTCGATCTCATCCAGCGCAGCAACGGCAAAGTCCTGGCTTGAGATGTGCCCGCCGGCCGGCGAATCGTCGGCGGTGCGGTACTTACCGGTCCGTTCCCCGGGCCCAATCTCCGGTGCCGGTGCCTGCATGGTCCAATCCAGGCTCTCCGGAGCATCCTTGACCAGGTCGTACAGTGCCGCCATGGTCTTGGCCTCCGGCAGGTACGCCGGAGGAAAATCCGGCGTATCCATAAGCCGTTTGCCGTTGACCACCAGCGCGCCCGCCCCGCCCGCTATGAGCACCCGGGTGGACCCGATGGCGTTCAGGGCGGAGGACATCGCATCCAACCACTGCTGATGGTCACCGCCGGTGCGGCTGGGCCCGGCCGCCAGGACGACGACGTCGTGCCCGGCTGCGATTTTGGCCACGGCGTCGCTGTCGGCCAGGTCCGCGGCCAGGACTGCCGCTGCGGATTCCCCGGGGATGTGCGCCGCGTGGCGGGAGATCGCCGTGACGTCGTGGCCGCGGCGCAGCGCCTCGGCCGTAATCTCCGAACCCAACATGCCGGTGGCGCCAAAGACGGCGATTTTCATGATTGCTCCTCGGTCTGGTGGCTTGTCCGGTTTCAGTATCTGCGCCCTGGACGCTTCGCGGAAGCCCGCTTGGGGTCCGGCGGTCCGCAGCTGCTGGTGTCAGGCCGGGATGAGGGCCGGACTGCTGAGCCGGCCGTCGCGCATCGTGGCGACGGCATCGGTGAGCGGAACGAACTCGGTGTCGTGCGTGACCATGACAGTGGCCACGTTGAATACGTCCGTCACACGCCGCAGCAGGCGCACAATGGATCCGCTGCGCTCATGGTCCAGGGCCGCCGTCGGCTCATCCACCAGCAGCACCGTGGGATCACCTATCAGCGCGCGCGCAATGTTCACACGTTGGCGCTGGCCCCCGGAGAGCTGGTGCGGACGCTTGTGCGCGGCGGCGGCGAGGCCGACGACCTCCAGCAGCTCCGCGGCCTGGGAACGCGCCGCTTTGAGCGGCTTTCCGCGCAGGTGGTCGCCGATCACCAGCTGCTCCGCGGCGGTCAGGGAGGCGAGCAGGTTGGGCTGCTGGAAGATGATCCCCACCTTCCGGCGGCGCAGCGCGGTGAGTTCCCTGTCCCGCAGTCCGGTGGCGTCGACGCCGTCGATCACCACCAGTCCACTGGTGGGCCGGACCAGGGTGGCCGCGGTGGCGAGCAGGCTGGATTTGCCGGAACCGGACGGGCCAACCAGCGAGACCATCTGGCCGGCGTCAACCCGGAGGCTGACGTTGTCAAGGGCCTTGATGGTGCCGTCTCCGTCCGGGTATTCGAGGGTGACGTTGACGAGGTTGAGGGCGGCGGTGCTGGAGGACATGGGGTTGTTCCTTTCGAAGGCTTTGGATGATGTCGGAATCGGGTTTTGGCAACCCGGGGAAGGACGGGTCAATTGCCGCCGAGGGCAATCAGGGCGTCCACCTTGGTCACGCGGCGGACGGCCATCGCCGCACCGGCCAGGCCCAACGCAACGATGCCCAGGATGGGCAGCACCGTGGTGGCCGGGCTGACGAGGAAGGGGGCCGCTTTCGCGGCGAAGAAGCCACCCGCGATGCCCACCGCTCCACCGATGCCGGCACCGGCGAGCAGCACAATGGCAGCCTGCGTGATCGCATCGCGCAGCAGGTAGCCGCCGGACGCGCCCACGGCCTTCAGCACGGCGATGTCGCGGGTGCGCTGGACGGTCCACACGGTCAGGAAGGCGACGATCACCAGGGCGGAGATCCCGTAGAGGAAGGCCTGCATCAGCATCAGCGAGCCGTTCTCGCTCTTGTAGGACCCCAGGGCCTGGAAGGACCCGGTCCGGGAGGTGCTCACCGTGCCGGCGGCGGAGTTGGCGGTGGCCTGGTCTACGGTGGCCCCGTCCCGGTAGCTGACTGCGATGACGGTGCCGAGCTGATCCTTATCCGTCAGGTGCGCTAAGGCGGACCAGGTGGGAAGGGCGGTCCAGACGACGCCGGTGTGGGAGAACCACTGATCGTCGACGACGGCGCTGATCCTCAGTTCGGTGCCGCCGACGCTGGCCTTGTCCCCGACTTTGAGGGAGAGGTCTTTGGCCACGGTCTTGCCGATCACCACGGTATCCGCGGCGACCGGTGCCGGTGCCAATCCGCCGCCGGCCGGCACGCCGAAGACGGACACGTTGGTGGTGCCTTTGGCATCGCCGGCGCCCTGGAAGCGGGTCTGGCTGATGCCTACCGCCTCCGCGCGGGCCACCCCGGGCTGGTGCGTCCAGGCGTTCACCTGGTTGGCGGTCACTTCACTCTCCGTGTAGGAGGCCTTGGCGTCATTGCCGGCCGGGGCGCCGAAGGCAATGGCGTCCACGGCCGTCGTCGTGCCGTTGGCGCCCAGCCGGGCGATGGCGGAGGTGGACTGGTTGCCCAGCCCGGCGGTCAGGCCGGAGAGCATCACCAGCAGCAGGGTGATCAGGGCGACGACGCCGCCCATCAGGGCAAAGCGCCCCTTAGCAAAACGGATATCGCGGATGGCGAGAAACACGGGTTCACTTCTTTCGTCTCGGGTGCCTTAGCGGCGGGAAATGCTCTTGAATCCACTCTCCCGCGCCTGGGCCGGCGCAACATCGGGGGGTTGGATGAGCTCCGCTGAGCGGCCGGTGGATCCTGCGATCAACCATTCGGTTGACTGTTCGGGCGTGGCGAACACCTAAGCTGGGACAATGCCTGCCGTGAACCCTCCTACCGCCGAGGAAGGCGGGCGCGGCGGGGCAAACAAGGACGGCTCGATGGCCCTCAGCACGGACGCTCCGGGCGTGGCCACCGCAAGCTCCGCATCCTCCAGCCAGGCGATCCTGCGCTTTCTGCGGATCACCCTGCACGTGGGCTTCGCCGTGCTGCTGGCCGTGGCTCTGCTCCGGCTGCTGACCAACGCCGGCGCGGGCCCGCAGCGCTACCCGCTGGCCGCCGTCGCCCTTGTCCTGGCCTGCGTCTACCTGGCCGGGACGGTGCGGGAAAAACGCTATGCGGCCGGGCACACGCCTCGGGACCCGCACAGGTATGCCGTCCTTTGGCTGGCCCTCGTGACCGTGCTGTGGGGCGTGCTGCTGGCCGGCAGTGCCGAATTTTCCTGGCTGGCGTTCCCGCTGTTCTTCCTGCACCTGCACGTGCTGCCGCGCTGGACCGCGCTGCTGACCATTGCGCTGATGACCGCCGCGGTGATCGCCTCGCAGTGGACTTCCAGCGGACTGCCGCAGCCGCAGCTGGCCATGGTGCTGGGTCCGGTCTTCGGCGCCGTGTTTTCGGTGGTTACGGGGGTGGCATACCGGGCACTGTACCGGGAAGGCGAGAACCAGCGCCGTGCGGCGGAT
>DASYGM010000058.1:0-6383 GCA_035999715.1 Micrococcaceae bacterium
ATTGTGGAGGCGGTCGAACCCGTTCCCTTTGGCGGCGATGACGAGATGGAAATCAGCTACACCTGTGCCGAATGCGACAGCTACTACGGGCACCGGACCCGGCGAAAACTGGTCAACCCCCGATTGCTGCGCGGTTTTCCCGAGCTTCCCTTTACCAGTCCGGAGGGAACCTACCTGCACTGTGGCGAGCCGATGACGCTGGGAGCCCCAAGGGACCAGACCATCACCGCGTCGATGCCCATGGAGGACAATTCGTCGGCGCTGCTTGAGGTCTATTTGCAGACCCGGGTGTTGCATTGCCGCTGCGGATTCCAGATGGAGTTCCCCGTCAGCGACCCTGACTGACAACGCCTGCTACAGCCGGTCGGAGGCCGGCTATAGGGTAGATTCATGACAATCAATCCGGACCTGCAGGGCCGCAGCTACCCTGCGGCTGAGGTCTACGACGTTGGCCCCGAGAAAATCCGCGAATTCGCCAGGGCGGTGAAGGCCAGCCATCCGGCGCACTTCGACGTCGATGCCGCCCGAGGCCTGGGCCATGCCGACCTGGTGGCCCCGCCGACCTTCGCCATCATCGTGGCCCAGCGTGCCGATGCGCAGCTGATCCATGACCCCGATGCCGGCATCGATTTCTCCCGGGTGGTGCACGCGGAACAGCGCTTCACCCACCACCGCCCGATTGTGGCCGGGGACCGCCTGGTGGCCCAGCTGACTGTGGATGCGGTGCGGGCCATGGGGGGAGGGGCCATGATCACCACCCGGGCGGAAATTTCGACGACGGACGGCGAGCCGGTGGCGACGACGAGCTCGGCCATTCTGGTCCGTGGAGAGGGGCAGTAATGGGCATCTCCTTCGCGGAGTTGGCAGTCGGTCAGCAGATCGGTACACGGAACATCGAGGTTTCCCGGCAGGATCTGGTCAGATACGCCGGTGCCTCCGGGGACTTCAATCCGATCCACTGGAACGACCGCTTCGCTCGGGAGGTGGAGCTGCCCGGGGTGATCGCCCACGGCATGTTCACCATGGGCTGCGCCGTGCAGCTGGTGACCGACTGGGCAGGGGACCCCGCCGCCGTCGTCGACTACCAGACGCGCTTCACCAAGCCTGTTCCGGTGCAGGACACGGATGGCCAGCCGGGCGCGGTGATCGAGGTAACCGGCGTCATTGGCGCCCTCGATGCGGAGGCCTCCACCGCGCGGGTGGATCTCACGGTCACCACCGGCGGGCAAAAAGTCCTGGTTAAGGCGCAGGCGGTAGTCCGGCTGGCGTGAACCGTCTGCAACTGCTGCGTTGGGTTGCCAGAGGTTTGCCCCGGACGGTAGCCGGCGGGCTAACCGATAGTCTGGAGAGGTGACTGAGCAGACCCTCCTGAGCTCCCTTACCACCCTTGGCGTCGGCGGTCCGGCCGGCAGATTCATCGAAGCGGCCAGCGAAGCGGAAATCATTGACGCCGTCCGGACAGCGGATGCGGCGGGCGAGCCGCTGCTGATCATCGGCGGCGGCTCCAATCTGGTCGTCGCGGATGAAGGCTTTCCCGGGACGGTGCTGCGCATTGCCAGCACCGGCTACCACGTCTCGTCGGAGGACAGCTGCGGTGGGGCGTCCGTCGTCGTCCAGGCCGGGCACAATTGGGACCAGCTGGTCCACACCTCGGTGCTCAAGGCCTGGAGCGGGCTGGAGGCGCTGTCCGGGATTCCGGGTCTGACAGGTGCGACCCCGGTGCAGAACGTCGGCGCTTACGGGGCGGATGTGTCACAGACCGTCGCCTCCATCCGGGTCTGGGACCGGCAGCGGAACGCCGTCCAGACCTTCACGAACTCGGAGCTGAAGTTCAGCTACCGCGATTCGCTGCTGAAGCGCACGACGACGGCCGGCTCGCCGCGCTACGTGGTGTTGACCGTCGAGTTCCAGCTGGCCGTGGGCCGGGAGAGCGCGCCCATCAGGTATGCGGAACTGGCCCGGATCCTGGGTGTGGAGGTGGGCCAGCGGGCATACTCCCTGGATGTCCGCCGCGAGGTGCTGGCCCTGCGGGCCTCCAAGGGGATGGTCCTGGACCGGGAGGACCGGGACACCTACTCCACCGGTTCCTTCTTCACCAACCCGATCGTGCCGCTGCCGGTGGCTGCCACCCTGCCGGAGCAGGCGCCGCGGTTTCCGGCCGGCGACGACGGGCTGGTCAAGCTGAGCGCGGCCTGGCTGATCGACCGGGCGGGATTCGGGAAGGGATTCGGGCTGGAACCGGGCAGTGTCTCAGGCGCCAGGGCGGCCCTCTCCACCAAGCACACCCTGGCCATTTCCAACCGCGGCGGCGCCTCGGCCGGGGATGTGCTGGGGATTGCGCGCCGGGTGCGCGACGGCGTCCGGGAGGCCTTTGGCATCGTGCTGGAGCCGGAGCCGTTGCTGATCGGCTGCGCGTTGTAGCTGCCGATCCCGGGTGGAACCCGGGCCGGCGCCGTCGTGGGCGCTGCCACCGCCAAGCCACCGCGGCGGACGCGTCGTCGTGCCCGGGCAACCCGTACCCCAGTAGGGGGTCAAGACCGCTCCCGCGTGTGATGTGCCAGGGCATGCCCCCTCCGTAGTGTGGAAGAAGATCGGGGATTTTCTTTTCGGAGGTTTTACATGTCATCAGCCACACTCACCAGACCCGCAGCCCGCCCGGCCCGCCCCCAGCGCGACCGGCACGTCACGGACTTCATTGCGCTGGCGCAGCAGGCCCGGGATGCAGGCCTGATGAAACGGGACATTGCCTGGTACGTCGGCCGGATGATCCGGCTGGGCTTGGGCTTTGCCGCCGTCGGAGTGATGTTTGTGATGCTCGGGCACAGCTGGTGGCAGATGCTCACCGCCGTGTTGCTCGGGTTCATGTGCACGCAGGTGGGCTTCCTTTCCCACGACGCCGCACACCGGCAGATCTTCGCCTCAGCCAAGAAGAACGAGTGGGCCGCCCGCATCACCGGAAACCTCTTCGTTGGCCTGAGCTATGGCTGGTGGATGAACAAGCACGGCAAGCATCACGCCAATCCCAACAAGATCGGCAAGGACGACGACATTGCCGCCGGCGCCGTCGTCTTCACCCCGGAGGACGCGCAGACCCGGACCGGTTTCGCCAAATGGTTCGCCGCCCATCAGGGCTACTTCTTCTTCCCGCTGCTCACCCTGGTGGCGCTGGACCTGCATATTTCCGCCATCCGACGCGTGCTGAACCGCAAGGAGATCGTGCCGTCCCGCGCCGCCGAAATCGGCCTGCTGGCCGTTCGACTCATCGGTGTCCCGGTGGCGGCCGTGCTGGTGATGGGCCCGTGGATCGGCCTGGCCTTCGTGGCCGTGCAGATCATCACCCTGGGTGTCTACATGGGCGGCGCTTTCGCGCCGAACCACAAGGGCATGCCGCTGGTGCCCAAGGACGTCAAGATCGACTTCATGCGCCGCCAGACCCTGATGAGCCGCAACATCAAGGGCGGCTGGTGGGTCGACGCCGGCATGGGCGGGCTGAACTACCAGATTGAGCATCACCTCTTCCCGACGATGTCCTCCAAGAACCTGAAGCTGGTCCAGCCGATGGTGCGCGAATACTGCGCCGAGCGCCATATTGCCTACACCGAGACCACGCTGACCCAGTCCTACATGATCGTGATGCGCTACCTGAACCGCGTTGGGCTGGGCCAGCGGGATCCCTTCGAGTGCCCCATCACGGCGCAGCTCCGCTCCGCGCGGTAGGTTCCCGGGACCGACTACGGGCGTGGCAACAGGCCGGGTTTTTGGTTAGATGAGTGGCATGGCCAATCGACTGACCCGCCCGATCCTGGCCCGGCTGCGGCTGGCCAGCCAGGCTTTGCTGGGCAGCACGTTCAGGACGCCCCTTGAAGCCGTGCAATGGATGACTGCCATGCAGGGACAGGACTTCCCAGGAGCGCTGCATTCGGTGGCCCTGCGCGTCCCCGGAGTGACCAGGGATGACGTGCGGACCGCGCTGGACACCGGGAGCATAGTCCGCTCCTGGCCAATGCGCGGCACTCTCCATCTCACCGCCGCCGAGGACCTGGGCTGGATCATGGGCCTCACCTCGGAGCGGATCATCACGGGCCAGGCTGGCCGGCACCGCCAGCTGGAAATCACGCCGCCGGATGTTGAGGCAGTACGGGACGTCGCCTGGAAGATGCTCGACGACGGCGGTTCAGCTTCGCGGGAGGAGCTCCAACGGGCATTCGAGTCCGTGGGGCAAGACACCGGAGGGCAGCGCGGGATCCACCTGCTTTGGCTGCTCAATCTGACCGGAACTCTGGTCCAAGGGCCAGTGGTCGGAGCCACGCAGCACTTCGTCCGGACAGACAAATGGATCCTCAATCCGCGCAAATTGGAGCGCGGAGAGGCCGTGGCAGAGCTGACCCTGCGTTATTTCCGCTCCCATGGACCTGCCACGCTTGCGGATTTCACGTGGTGGAGCAAGCTGACGCTCAAGGATGCCAGAGCCGGACTGGATCGCGTAAAGGCCCAACTCATCGAGCTCAGCGCGGAGGGGTCGGCTGGGAATGTGCCGCAACTGGCCGGCGGCCTCAACGGACCGGCAGCCAGCCGCACGGCCTCGGGCGGCGGATTGGGACCGGCCGGCGGCGTCAACGGACCGGCAGCCAGCCGCACTGCCTCGGGCAGGCGACCGGGCAAACCGGATGGCGGCCGCCTGACCAGTTATTGGCTTTCCAAGGAAACCGCCGCATTGCTGGACGACGTGGTTCCCGGATCCCGATCGCTGCTGCTGTTGCCCGGATTCGATGAATTCCTGCTCGGTTACGCCGACCGGACGGCCGCCCTGGATCCGGGCCACAAGGAGCTTATCGTGCCGGGTGGCAACGGCATGTTCAAACCCACCATTGTTGCCGGCGGCCGGGTCATCGGAACCTGGCGCAAGGCAGCCAAAGGCAACGGCGCCGTCGTCGAGCCGCTACCTTTCGCCGAGCTCACTGCGGCCCAGAACCGTGGTTTGGGCAAGGCGGCCGCCGGCTACGCACGGTTCCTGGCCCCGTAGACCGACCGCGCCGAGCTGCTGACCCGAATGTGGGCGCTGTTGCCCCGTATAACCGCGGCTTGTCCTGCTACCGCCACTTACCCGAACCGCATGACCGCGGCTTACCTGCATGACCGCGGCTTACCCGCATGACCGCTGCTGCCCCACAACAGTTATGCGGCCTAGCCGCGGCCTTAGCCCCGGCAACCAGCTCCGTTTCCGGCATGCCTCCTCCACAGGCGGGTTTCGCGGTGGATGTAGACACTGAGGCCCCGAGCGCTATGGCATCCCCGGCCCTCCAACGGCAAGACTGACCGGATGAAACCCCAGGATCTGCATCTTCTTATTGGCTCGCGGTGGCCCGGGCCGGACCTGATTGCCGCTACGGACGGGCTCCGTGCAGCGGGCTTGGATGACAGGGTGCTGACAGCCGGCGTCAGGGCCGGCTCTATCCTGCGGCTCCGTCGCGGCGCTTACATCAAGGCTGCGGACTGGTTCGGAGCGAAACCGTGGGAGCAGGACAAGCTCAGGGTGCAGGCACACTACCTCAGTACCGGCTCAAGAGCTGTTTACAGTCACGTCAGCGCGGCACGCCTCCATGACTGTTGGGTTTGGCTCGGCGGGACGGTCGTCCATGTCACGGTGCCCTTTGCCACCGGCAGGCCCAGCCACGGGCCAGATGTCTTCCCACATCATCTCGCGCTGGAGCCCGCCGATGTTGTTCATCTCAAGACCAAGGATGGACGTCCCATCCGCGTGACATCCTTGACCCGGACGGTGCTGGATTGCGCACGGGTCCTGGAACTCCCCAAGGCCGTCATCATCGGTGACCATGCCCTGCGGAAGGGGCTGACTATTGAAGGCCTGGCCGCAGCTCTTGATTCCGATCCCGTGAAACGGGGTTCCAGGAGGGCGCAGCGGGTCCTGGAGTCCCTGGACGGCCGGTCCGAATCCGCCGGCGAAACCAGAACCAGGTTGCTGCTGCGCGGGCTGAACATCCCGCAACCCGAACTGCAGTTGCCGATCCCGACCGTTCGCGGCGTCTTCCGGGCGGATTTTGGCTGGCGCGAGCGGAAGCTGATTCTTGAGTTTGACGGGAAGTACAAATATTTCGATTTCAGGCCGACGGAAGACGTGCTTTTTGAGGAGCGACGGCGCGAGAAGGCTCTGATGGAGCTGGGCTGGCGGTTCATTCGCCTTGAATGGGCGGATCTGGCCCGCCCCTACGAAGTGCAGGGACGCGTGGCGGCCGCGCTCGGCTCTTCCGACCGGGTCAGCGTGGCATGAGCGTGCCTAACCCGCTTGAACGCTGTTGGCCGACCGCGTTCAAGCGGCTTAGGAGCGTTTGTGCGGTTTAGCCGCGGCTACAGGGTGCCGACGG
>DASYGM010000102.1:0-1602 GCA_035999715.1 Micrococcaceae bacterium
GTCCGGTCGCCGGCCAGAACCGGTCGGTATCCCCCAGTGTCTGGAGGTAGTTGGCGAAGCCCACGAAGTGCGAGGCCGCCCGGACGGAGCCGTGGGCGTCGGTCAGGCTCAGGTACAGGGTCCAGGCCAGCGGGAAAGCAATAAGAATGCCAACAAAGATCATCGCGGGAGCCGCGAAGAGCCACTTGCGGTGGTTGTTGGCCCAATCCGAATATGCCTGCCACGCGGATTTGCGCGTCGTGGTCAGAACAGTCATCGTTCACCTCAAAATCGTTGGGTGCGGAAAAGTACGACGGCGGCCAAACCGGCTGCCGGGTGTGCGCGCCAGGGGAATGGCCGGTCTGCTCAGCGGAGCGGCAAACCGGCCATTCCCCGTGCTGCGGCTGCTACTTGTCGCCGTCCAGGAACTTCTGGAACGCCGTCTGCGCGGAGTCGGCGGCAGCGGAGGCGTCGCCGCCCGTGATCGCTGTGACAATCGGGGCGCCCACGATCTCCCGGGCCTGCACCACGGCATTGACGACCGGGCGGTCATGACCGACACCGTTCTTGGCGCTGATGGCGATGGCCGCCGCAAGGTCCTTGGGATAGGTGGAGACTCCCGCCGGATTGGCCCATACCGAGTTGCGCGGTCCCGGCACGCCCGCCTGCTGGATCTTCAGGGTCATGTCTTTGCTGGTGGCCCACTGGATGAACTTCCAGGCGTTGTCCTGGTTCTTGGAGGCAGCGTTGACGCCCAGGGCCCACGACGGGACGTTGTAGGGCTTGGAGCCTGCCGGACCGGCGGGCAGCGGTGCAAAGCCGACGGTGTCGGAGACCTTGGACTTCGTCGGGTCGGTGGCGTTCTTGTAAAGGCTGTCCGCTTCGGTGTAGAACGCGGCCTTGCCCTGCGTGAAGATCGCCATCGCCTCGGGCCAGCTCATGTCCGTGCTGACGTTCGCCGGGCCCTGGTTCTTGATCAGGCCACCGTAGAACGCGTACGCCTGTTTCGCGGCGGCGCTGTTCACCGAGGCCTTGCCGGCGTTGTCCATGAAGTCCCCGCCGAAGCTGTAAAGGAAGCTGGAGAACTGGGTGACCGCCGGGGATTTGCCGGTGCGGGCCACAAAGCCGGCCACACCGGGATTGGCATCCTTGATCTTCTGCGCGTCGGCCTGCAGGTCCTCCATGGTGGTGGGGACCGGAAGACCAGCCTTCGCCAGCAGGTCCTTGCGGTAGTAGAGCACCTCGCGCTCGGTGATGGTCGGAACGCCCACGACCTTGCCGTCATAGCTGGTGGAAGAGACCGGGCCGGCCTGGAAATCGCTCCAGTCCCAGCTGGAATCGCTCTTGACCTTGTCCGTCAGGTCGGCCAGATAGCCGTTCTTGGCGAAGGTCTTGCCCTCCTGCAGCGGACGATACATCATCACGTCGATCTCGTCCGTGCCGGCGTTGAGCTTGACGTTGTACTGGTCGGAAAGCTGGTCCTCGCCGAGCTGGGTCAGCTCCACTTTGACGTTGTTGGCTTTTTCGAATTCGGGGATGGCGGCCTTGATGGTATCCGTCCACACATGGTTGGCCAGGGTCACCCGCAACACGCTGGGACCATTACCCCCAGCCGAATTTCCG
>DASYGM010000154.1:0-16649 GCA_035999715.1 Micrococcaceae bacterium
GGCCGCCAGGCATTGAGGTGGTTCTTCCACGGGTAGGCTCCGGGCTTGATGGTGGTGAACGCGTAGGAGCCGTCCGCGCCGGTGATGCAGCGGCCCACACCTGTGAAGTTCGGGTCAATCGGGGCCGGATGCTGGTCCCGCTTGTGGATGTACCGCCCGGCGGCATTGGCCTGCCAGATCTCCACCAGCTGTCCGCCCACGGGCCGGCCATCCCCGTCCAGGACCCTGCCCTGGACACGGATCCGCTCTCCCTGCGGCTCCCCGTTGTGCTGGATGGTCAGATCCGACTCCAGGACGTTGACGTCGTGGTGGCCGAAAGCGGGCGAGAACAGTTCGATGGTCTCCGGATCCGCATGGTGCAGGCTTTTGGTGGGGTGGCGCAGGATGCTGCTGCGGTAGGGCGGGTAATCCACGCGCGCACGCGTCTCCGGTGCAGCGCCGCTGGCCAGCTGCTGCCCGTATTCGGCACGGATGGCGCCGATTTCGGCGCTGATCTCCGATTGCGTCTGGGCGGCCGCATCCGATGTTGGCTTTGATGCTTCGTTCACAGCTGCCTCCTTTCCTTCTCCGGTGTTCTGTCTAAAAGGTGACAGGCATTACGCTACCACTGATTGTTCGTATAGTGGACGGATGTTCACGCAATGAACGTTATGGTCGGCGCGTCCGTCTTGCAAGAGAACTATGCAGCCGCGTGAGCGGTAGGAGCCCCGGTTACAACGTCAGCCGCCGGCCACCGACTGGATGATCAGAACCTCCTGGCCGGGCCGGACCTCGGTGGCCGTCCCGCTCAGCCGGCGGACGTCGTCGTGCTCCACGTACACGTTCACGTAGCGCCGCAGCGCGCCCGTCTCGTCCCTCAGGCGCCTGTTGAAGATGGGGTACTGGGCCCCGATCACATCCAGCATCTCCGCGACCGAGATGGGCCCGTCCACGGCGAGCCGCAGTTCATCCTGCCCGTCCGTGAACTGGCGCAGCAGGCTGGGGACCAGCACCGTTACATCCGCTGCCATGGCATCCACTGATCTCCGCTTCAGCCGGCGACGACGGCGGCCCGGACGCAGAGCACGTCCGGCAGGTGCGAGATGACTTCGCTGAACGAGCCGCCCTCATCCGCGCTGGCATAGACTGATCCGCCCCGGGTTCCGAAGTAGACGCCGGCCGGCTCGGCCGTATCCACCGCCGCCGCGTCGCGCAGCACCGCGTTGTATTCGAGTTGCGGCAGTCCGGCGTCGAGCCTGGTCCAGCTGGCGCCGGCATCCTCGGTGCGGTGGACGGCGAGCTTGCCCTCCGGCGGGATCCGGGCGCCGTCCGCTTTCATGGGTATCACCCAGGCGGTGCCGGAGCGCCGGGGATGGGTCATCATCACGAAACCGAAGTCCGCCGGCAGGCCTTCGGCGATCGAGTTCCAGGTGTCACCGTTGTCATCGGAGCGGTACACACCGTGGTGGTTCTGCGCAAAGAGCCGGTTGTCCACTTCCGCGTCGCGGGCAATCTTGTGCACGCACTGGCCAAACTCCGGGTTCGGATCCGGCATGAAGTAGGCGGAGATGCCGTGGTTGCGCGCCTCCCAGGATTGGCCGCCGTCGGTGCTGCGGTAGACACCGCCGGTGCTCATCGCCACGTGCACCGTCTTCTCATCCGCGGGGCTGGGCAGCACGGTATGGGCGGCCGCGCCACCGTAGCCGGCACCCCACTGGGTGCGGTGCGGGTGGTCCCACAGTCCGCGGTTGAACTCGAAGTGTTCGCCGCCGTCGGTGGACTTCCAGACCGAGATCGGCTCGCAGCCTGCCCAGACGACGCCTGGCCGGTCCGCGGAATCGGGCTGGATCTGCCAGACCCGTTCCAGCGCGGCCCCGGTGTCCTCCGGGAACGTGATGGCTCCCTGCTCCGGCTCGGCCCAGGTGGCCCCCAGGTCATCCGAATGCGCCACCGTCGGTCCCCAGTGCTCGGACCGCACGCCCACCATGATCCGGGTCCGGCCGCCACGGGTGTCAATGCCGATGCTGGGGATCTCATTCATAAAGAAATGCGGACCGGTGAAACTCCAGTTTTCACGGTCCTGGCTGCTGGCCAGCCACATGCCCTTTTTGGTGCCGATCGCTAAGACCACAGTCTCGGGAGTTGCCATGCCCCTATTCGACCATCCCTGCCGCCGTGCCGCAATGGTTTACCCCCGCCCCCTCGAGGCCTTCCCCCGCCTTCCCCTGGCTTCCCCCGGCCCGCTCCTCCGCCCGCTCCCCCGGTTGAGGTTGCACTTCGCGCCCATGTTTCCGCGGGGATGGGCGCCAAGTGCCAACTCAACGGATCAGGCGGTGCCGAAGCGGACGGCTGCCCGGGCCTTTGCCTTGGCGGCCTCGTCCTCACGGCTGCGGGACGGGGCATGGGTGACCAGCGAATCCAACAGCCGCTGGGTGGTCTGGGCAATCTCCTGGACGGCCAGGTCAAAGGCCGCCTCGTTGGCCTGGGACGGTTTGTTGCTGCCGCTGACCTTGCGTACATACTGCAGCGCGGCGGCGTCGACTTCCGCCGTTGTAGCGCGGGGTTCAAAGTTGTAAAGGGTCCGGATGTTTCGGCACATGCTCACATGGTAGGCACCATACCTAGCCCATGACCATGCCTCCGCTGATATCCAGCGTGGCACCGGTGACCCACGAGGACGCGTCGCTGAGCAGGAACACCGCGGCCGCGGCAATGTCTGCCGGCGTTCCGAGCCGTCCCAGCGGGTGGCCCGCGGCCACCCGCTCGCGGATTTCCTGCGGCGCATGCTCCCATTTCTCTGTCAGCACTGCCCCGGGCGCCAATGCGTTGATGCGCACGCCACGTCCGGCCACTTCCGCAGCGGCCTGGCGCATGAGCATCAGCAGGCCGGCCTTTGCTGCCCCATAGGCCGGGTTCGCCGGGGTGCGGATGCGTCCGGAGGTCGAGGACATGACCACTATGGAGCCTTCCCCGCGCCCGACCATTGGGGGCAGGAAGGTTTTCAGGGTCACGAAGGTGGAGGTCAGGTTTGCGTCTACGATCCGGCGGAATTCCGCTGGCGGGAGTTCCATGACCGACGACGGCGCCCCGTCACCTCCGGCGATGGCGGCCACGAGGTGCACCGCGCCGAAGGTGCGCTCGGCCGCTTCCAGGAGTCCCGCCGTCGAGCCTTCATCCATCAGATCCGCGGGATGAAAGGCTGCGGTTCCGCCGGCCTCCCTGATTGCGTCCACCTGCCGGGACAGCGCGGCCGCGTCGCGGGCGCTCAGCATTACCTGCACGCCCTGGGCCGCCAGCGCAGCCGCGGTCGCGGCGCCGATTCCCCGCGAAGCCCCGGTCACGACCGCGGTTTTCCCCCGCAGGTCCGGATACCGTGCGCCTTCTGCTGCATTCATGATGGCCCTCTCCGTAGTTGCTGTTCCTGTCCGCTTTCCATCACCTCCTGCCCGCCGCGACTGAACTGGGCGGGGAGGGGTTAGGCGTGGGCCCGGTCGGGCTCCTGGGCAGCGGGGAGGGGCTCGACGTCGTTGGCATGGTCCAGTTCCGGATGGGCCGGTCCGCGCAGCTCGTCCAGGCGGACCAGGACGACTCCGCCGATGATCAGGACGCCGCCCAGCAGTTGGATGGGTCCGGGCAGTTCACCGAGCAGCAGCCAGGCCCAGACCACGGCGAACAGCACCTCGAACAGCGCGACGAAGGACGCCACCTTGGAACCGAGGCCCCGGGTGGCGATGATGCCGGCGACGTAGGCAAAAACAGTGGTGACCAGGACCAGGCCCAGGATCGGCATCAGCCAGCTGACCTGGTGCCCGGCAAAAACGGCGTCCCGGGTGGAGAACGTCAGCGGCATCACACCGGCGGCGCCCAGCCCGAAGATCAGCAAGGCACCCACAACCATGCCGCCGCCGGCCATCAGCACCGGGGGGACGTTGTCGTCGGCGCGGGCGGACATGATGAAGAACGCGGCGGAGCAGACGGCCGCGGCCAGGCCCCACAGCACCCCTTCCACGTCCAGCTTCTGCGATCCCGCCAGGTCCAGCACCAGCAGCAGTCCGCCCATGGCGCACAATCCGCCCAGGATGGTCAGCAGCCGCGGGTGCTTGCGCGTGCGCAGCCAGGCCCAGCCGACCAGCAGCACCGGAGAGAGGTATTCCAGCAGCAGGGCCACGCCGACGGACAGGTGCTGGACGGCGTTGAAATAGAACAGCTGGCACAGGGCGATGGGCACGATCCCGTAGAGCGCGATCCGGCCCAGCGAACGCCGGACCGTGGACCATTGGCGCACCAGGATCAGGAGCACAGGCACCAGCAGGACGGCGCCCGCGCCTCCAATGCGGACCGCGACGGCCGCGCCCGGGGACCAGCCGCTTTCAAAAAGCGATTTGGCGAACGACCCGGAAAGTCCAAAGGCCGCGGCGGAAACCAGGGCAAACCACAATCCGGAAGTTCCGAAACGGTTGGATGTGAGGGCGGCGTTCATTAGGGCTCCGTGCATGTGTAGTACAAATCAGGTGTAGTACAAATGCGCCAGGCAGGTCTTGTCCGCAGCAGCCGCATTGTCATGACTAAAAGTAGTTATACTAGTGACAGTACTTCCCGAAGCTGTCAGGAGTCAACATGATCTTCACTAATGACACGGAACAGGCCTTGGCCTCGGTTGCCGCGCTCATTAACACGGCCACCGAGGACGCGGATACGATGGTCAGCGTTGCGGACCTGGATGCCTTTGTGGCCGAACAGCAGTTCACCGGCTCCCGGACCCACAACGACGCCGAGGTGCGCTCGATCCGGCGCCTGCGGACCAAGCTGCACGAGATCTGGACCGCTCCGGAAGACGAGGCCGCCCGCCTGACCAACCTGCTGCTGGCCGACGCCCGGGCCCTGCCCCAGTTGGTCAAGCACGACCAGTGGGACTGGCACCTGCACGCCACCACCCCGGAGGCACCGCTGGAGGCGCGGATGGGAACCGAGGCGGCGATGGCGTTCGTGGACGTGATCAGGGCCAAGGAACTGGAACGCCTGCGGGTCTGCGCGGCCGAGGACTGTGAGGCAGTGGTGATCGACCTGTCGAAGAACCGTTCGCGGCGCTTCTGCGATACGGGCAACTGCGCCAACCGGACCCATGTCGCGGCGTACCGGCGCCGCAAGGCGCTGGCCTGACCGACGACGACGATGGCCGGACGACGACGATGGTCTACCGCCGTCGTCGTCGGCCGCTAAAAAAATCTACTTCATGGTGCCCGCGGACACCGACCCCTGCAGCTGCCGCTGGAAGATGACGTAGACAATCAGCACCGGGACCACCGTCACGGTCACCGCCGCGAAGAGCGCACCGAAGTCGACCGCGTAACCCATCTGGCCGGCAAAGGCTGCAAGGCCTTGGGACAGCACGCGCGGCCCGGCGGCGTTGATGGAAACCGGGATCAGGAACTGGTTCCACAGCCCCAGGAAGTTGAAGATGGCCACGGACGCCAGCCCGGGCTTGGCCATCGGCAGCATCACCTGGAAGAAAGTCCGCCACTCGCCCGCGCCGTCAATCGCCGCGGCCTCGGTGATTTCATGCGGCAGCGTCTTGAAGAAGGAGAAGAGGAAGAACACGGTAAAGGGCAGCGCAAAACCGACGTACGTAAGGATCAGGCCCGGCAGCGTGTTCAGCAGCCCGATGTTCCGCAGGATGAAGAACAGCGGGACCATGGCCAGGAAGATCGGGAACGTCAACCCTGCCAGCAGCAGGTAGTAGATGGCACGGCTGCCCGGAAAGGTGTACCGCGCCAGCACGTAGGCGCACATCGCGCCGAGGGTCATCACAATCACCAGCGCAAAGCCGACGACGATGACGGAGTTCAGGAAGTAGCTGCCGATTCCGGCGCTGGTCCAGGCCCGGATGTAGTTGTCGAAATGCCACACCGTGGGCAGTGCGAACGGGGACGCGAAGATCTCGCTGGAGGACTTGAACGAGGACATGAAGGTCCACAGCAGCGGCAGGATCACAATCAGGGACCAGATACTCAGGGCGGTATGGGAAACCGCGCCAACCACCTTGTCCCCCCGTGTGGCTGCTGCCTGCCGGGGCTCAAAGTGCAATGACCTCCGGGGCACTGACTCAATACGCGTAGCCATTACTGGGACACATCCTTACTGCCGCCGGTCAGCCTGTTGATCAGGAACACCAGGCCGGAGAAGATCAGCGTCATGACCGCCAGGACCACGCCCATGGCGCTGGCCAGGCCGAACTGGCCCTTGTTGAACGCGGTGAAGAAAAGCTGCTGCGACATGACCAGGGTGGAGTTGTTGGGACCGCCGCCGGAGTTCAGTGCGGCCATGTAGACGAAGGCGTCCAGGGCCAGGATGCCCATGTAGATGTAGGCGGTCTGGATGTTGTCCCGGATAAGTGGAATGGTGATGGAGACGGCGGTGCGGAACCGTCCGGCCCCGTCGATCCGGGCCGCCTCGAACAGTTCCGCAGGGATGCCCTTGATGCCGGCCACGAAGAGCACCATGTAGAAGCCGACAAAGCTCCACACGATGACGAACATGGTGGCGATCATCGCGGTGCGTTCGTCGCCCAGCCATGGGTAGGACTTGAACTGGTCCAGGCCCACGGAGGTCAGGATGCCGTTGACTAGCCCGCTGGACGGGTCGTAGATCTGGCCCCACATGATGCCGATGGCGATGGCGGGGATGGTGTAGGGGAAGAAGGAGATGACGCGGTAGAAACTCGAGTTGCGCAGCCCCTTGATCTGGCCCTTGCTGCTGCCGCCCACCGTGACCAGGGTGGCCAGGATCAGGGACAGGATGATGGTCACTATCGGCAGCACAATCACCAGCAGGATGTTGTTGCCCACTGCCTTCATGAAGGTGGAGTCCGAGAACAGCCTCTGGTAGTTGGAGATGCCAATGAAGTTCATATTCGGCGTGAAACCGGACCAGTCGGTCAGGGAGTAGTAGAACGCCTGGGCGAAGGGTGAGATCACAAAGATCAGATACATCGCCAGCGGCACGCCCAGGAACACCACCATGAAACTGACCTTGTCGAACGTCAGCTTTTTCCGGCGCCGCCGGGCAGCGGCGGTCTTGCCGCTGCCCGGCTTTACATGGGTATCTACGGGGATCATTTCACTTCAATCTTCTTTACCGAGCTGTCGTTGCGGACGTTGTCCGTGATCTTCTGCAGGGCCGCCGTCAGGGTGGGCACGTCGGACTTGCCGTCCAGGAAGGTGTTCCAGACCACCAGCATGTCCTTATTCATGCCGTACAGGTCAATGAAGTTCCAGGTGTAGATCTTCGACCCTGCGGCATCGAGCATCTTGGTCTGGGACACCAGTGCGGTGGAACCGAAGCCGTCCGTCGGCACGGTGCCCTTGATGATGGTTGGGGCCAGCTTGGTCTTGGCGAAGTTGGTGGCCGCGTCCTTGGAGAGCATGATCCGCAGCAGTTCCTTGCCGCCGGCCACGTTCTTGCCCTGCGACGGGACGACGTACGGCTCGCCGGCCGCGCTGTGCAGCGCCTCGTAGGGGAACTTTCCGCCGGAGCTCAGCGCCGGCACCGGGGCCCCGGTCATTTTGAACCCGGCCTTGGTCTGGTCCTTCATCTCGTTTTCGATCCAGGACCCGGACGGGTAGAGCAGCGCGTCCTGCGCGTTGCTCCACTGCGCCTGCGCCGCGGTGAATTGGGTGCCGGAACCACCGGGCTTAAAGTAGCCGTTGGAGACGCACTTGCCCAGCGCGGTGAAGGCGGCCTGTATTGCCGGCTGCGACCAGCAGTCCGGCTTCAGGTTTTCCAGGGCCAGCCGGACGTCGTCGCCGCCTTCCTTCACGGCGGCCGCGATGGCCATTTCCTGGTAGTAGGTGGCCGCTTCCTTGCCCCAGACGAAGAGGTACTTGCCCTTGTCCTTGGCCTTGGCCCCCAGCGCCAACGCCTCGTCCCACGTCTTCGGGAAGGTCCAGCCGTTTTCGTCGAACATGCTCGCGGAATACCAGACCGCGTAGACGGTGAGCACGTAGTTCAACGCGGCCAGTTTGCCGTCGAAGGTCCCGGGGGCCAGCACGCCCTCGTAGAGGGTGTCCTTGATGACGGTGCCCTCCAGGTTCTTGGCCTCTGTGACGGAGGTCAGGTCCTCCAGCTGGGCCAGGATGGTGCTGAAGCCGATGGCCTTGGCGCCGGAGTTGTCGATCAAATCCGGCGGATTGCCGCCGACGAAGCGCGGCTGCAGTTCCTGGGAGATGTCGGTCGACGGCGAAATCTTGGCGGTGGAGCCGGCGTGCACCGATTCCAGCTTCTTGCCGGCGAAGTCCACATAGTCGATGCCGTAGCCGCCCTTGAAGATGACCGCATCCACGGTGGACTTATCCGCCATGCCGAACGGATTGGTGTCCGAGACGGTACCGGTGGGGCCGGCGCCGGTGCCGCCCCCGCCTCCCCCGGCGCAGGATGCCAGGGTGCCGCCCAACGGGACCAGCACGGCCATGGCCAGAGCTCCGCGGAGGAAGCCGCGTCGTTCCAGTGGCTTATTCTGAATGTTCATTGTTACTTACCTTCCCTTGGTGGAGCGATTGATTGGTGATTGTTCCCTGGCTCTGTGCCGGTGCTAATGCGTGAAGCTCAGGCCCGTTATGCATCGCGTCGGAGCCGGTTTTTGTAGAGGTCTTCCAGTGCCTGGTTGTGCTCGTCGCCGCCCGGGATGTTCGCGGAAATATAGATGGGCGGCACCTTCCCGGCGGCACGGATCCGCTCGGCGGTTCCGATCGTCAGCAGCTGGGCAATGAATGCGGCCGTGATCGAGGAAACGGCTCCGACGCCCCCGCCGCCGGAAAGTTCAAGGGTGGTGTCCCCGAAGGGCGCCTTATTATCGATCACAACATCGGCGATTTCGCCCAGCCGCATGCCGCTGGGGTGTTTCGGTTCGACGGCGGCGGTGTGCTCCAGGCTGGTCACCGCAATGAGCTTGTGGCCGCGCGATTTGGCCAGCAGCGCCAGCCCGACGATCGATCCGTTGACCCCGGAGTTGGAGGCGATGATGAAGACGTCCTGCTCGCCCACCGGGGAGAGGTCGAAGAGCTCCTCGACGACGGCGGGATCCCGCTCCAGCGCGGAACCCGTCAGTTCCGCGGCGTTGCGGCTGCCGCGCAGCACCACGTCCCGCAGCGCGATCTTGTTGGTAGGGATCAGGCCTCCGGCCCTGCCGGCGATCTCCATCGCGAAGGCCTCTGAGTGGCCGGTGCCGAAGGCCTGCACCACCCCGCCGGCGTCAATGGCCGCAACGATCAGGTCCACCGCGCCATCCAGGGCGCCGGCGTCCGCCTCCGCGGCCAATTGCTCAAGCCGGGATGAAACTTCCTTCAGATAACTTCCAACATGTTCAGGCACTGTTCCCACTTTCTTGCTCCGCCGGCCGCGGGGCACGCTGGCCCAGCCGGACGGATCTGGATAGCGATCGGTAGGACCGGCGGTGCGGTGCCACCGCGACGGCGGAGGCCGCCAGTTTAGTGGTGGACTGGGTGAAATTCTCCTGGGCCACCAGCAGGTAGAGCAGGTCCAGGACAAAGAGCTGCACGTGTTTCGCGGAAAGGTCATCGGGCTGCAGGAACTGCTCGTGCACGGCCGTGATGATCTGCAGGTCCGCTGCTTCGGCCAACGGCGAATCGGGCTTGTTGCTCAACGCGACGGTCAGCGCACCGGACGCGCCGGCCTGGCGCAGCATCTGGATGGTTTCCTCCGTCCGGCCGGTGTTCGAGATACCCATCGCCACACAGCTGGCATCCTGGATGGCCGCACTGGTCAGCCCTGCATGCACCTCGGACCAGTGGTGGGTGTTGATGCCGATCCGGTACAGCCTGGACTGCATCTCCTTGGCCATCACCGCACTGCCGCCGATGCCGTAAATGTCCACATGGCTGCTCAGGGCAATCCGACGGGCAATCTTCTTCATCAGCACCAGGTCCATCACGGAGGCTGTTTCCTGCAGCGAACGGGCATGGGCATTGAGCAGGGTGCTTAGCACGTCCCCCGGGGAGTCGTCCGGACCGAAGGCCCGGCCAATGTCCGTCTTCCACGACTCGCGCGCGTCGCTGCGCCCGGCGTCGGCGGCGATGGCCACCCGGAAGGGGACATAGCCCGCATAGCCGATGAGACGGCAGAAGCGGGTGACGGTGGCGGCGGAGGTTCCGGTCTGCTCGGCCAGCTCCATAATGGAAAGCTCCAGCGGGGTCCGCGGGTTCTCAATCAGAAATGCCGCGATCTTCGCCATGGCTGCGGGCATTTCCGGTAGCTTGGCCTGAATGCGGTTCACGACACCGGCCGCAGCAGGGACTGCGTGGGTTTTCGTGATGCTCGCCATGGTGAAAATCCGTTTCTCGAATTACATCGTTCTACGAAAACTATTCTCAGGCGCAATGTGTGTCAAGTCACATCGGATACGGAATGATAACAATGCGGAAACTGTTGGCCTTTGACGCCGGTGGCACCTCCACCCGGGCTGTCATCCTCGATACCGCCGGAGAGTGCCTCGGCTACGGTCTCTCGGGGCCGGGAAACCCGCTATCGGGGGGATTTGAAGCTGCCGTGACCTCGCTGGGTGCGGCCACGGAGGCGGCAGCCCAACAGGCCGGCGGCCAGCCTGGCCCGCTGGCCCTGGCCATGGTCGCAATGGCCGGAGCATCCACCCAGACCGATACCCATCCCTTCCGTAAGCGGTTGGCCGGTGCGGGGTTGGCCGGAGAGCTGATGATCGAGTCTGATCTTTTGGCCATCTTTTTCTCCGGGACTTTTCATCTGGATGGGTACGCCCTGGTGGCCGGAACGGGGGCGGTGGCGGCTCGGGTCCGGCGGGGTCAGCTGGATGCGGTGGGCGACGGCATGGGCTGGCTGCTCGGTGACAGCGGGTCCGGCTACTGGATTGGGCACCGGGCGGTCAGGGCGGTGGCGGCACAGCTGGATGGCCGGGGACCGCAGACCGCACTGACCTCCGCGCTGCTGCGGGCCATGGGCATCCGGGCCAGCGTCACCGACGGGGAGCACGGCCGGCCCGCCGCGCTCCAGCAGCTGATCCACGAACTGTATGCCCTGCGCCCGGTGCAGCTGTCCCGCTTTGCGCCGCTGGTGTTCCAGGCGTCCGACGACGGCGACGGGCCGGCGCACGCGATCCTGGACGAGGCGGGCGGGGAGTTGGCCCGGACCCTTGGCGCGGTGCGTGACCCATCCGTTTCCGGCCCGGTGGTGCTGGGCGGCAGCATCCTGCGGCACGGCTCGGCCCTGGCGGAGCGGGTGGAGGCATCATTGCTGGACGCCGGCGGGGACGGCGGGGGCGGCGGGGACGGCGGGGACGTGGGCAACAGCCCGATCCGGGTGTCCGACGGGGTAGCGGGAGCCGCAGTGCTGGCCCTGATGCGGGCGGGGGTCAGCGTGGACGCGAAAACCTTTGCCCGGGTCCACAGCTCCCTGGACGCCCTGCGCGCCGATTGACCCTCAGGCGGAAGGGGCGCCGCCGTCGTCGTTCCCCTGCGCGGGGGCATCCTTATGCCGGTGCGAGGAACTGAGGTTGATGCCCGAGCCCTTCCCCAGGTGCTCGGCATTCTCCTTGTAGCTCATGGACAGCATGGCGGCGACGACCAGGGTGACGATGAACGCGATGCCGAAGGCGATGGCGCCCAGGTCCCAGCGGGGGGCCTTGTCCGAGCCGCCGGTGGACACCACGACGGTCACGACGCTGGCGATGATGCCCATCAGCAGGGAGAAAATCAGCGGCGCCTTCACCGAAGTCCGCGGTTCGCCCGGAGCTCCCGGTGTTTCCTTCGCCACGTCATGCCTTCCTGTTGGTTTCGACCCTGCGCATATGTTCTACAAGGAGTAGAAAGAGGCCGGCTCCTAGTTTACGGCCTCCGGCCGGCCTGGCGTGCATCGTGCCGGTAGCTCAGCCCGGCCAGCAGCAGCAGGACCGCCAGAATGATGGCGGAGCCGCCCAAAACGCCCAGCAGGGCCTTGGGTCCCAGCGCCAGAAAAAGGGGCAGCACGATGCCGGTGGCCAGGGTCACCGTGGACGTGCTGAGCATATCCTTGGCCAGCTGCGAGGACTTCCGGTCCCGCCAGCCCGCCAGCAGGGCCGAAGCCCCTGCCAGGATCAGGCCCACAGCCACGGTGATGGCGTACGGCAGCAGGCTGTATAGCAGCAGGGACGCCAGGCCGGCCAGGGCAAGGAACGCAATCTCCAGTCCGAGTGCCTTCCTCAGCCCGGCCCGGGCCTCTGGCAGCAAAGTCCTGAGCCAGAGCACCGTCGCCGCGGTCGCCAGCAGGTAGAGCGCCGTGGCCAGAGCGGCGGCAAAGCCGCCGGGCTGCTGCCAGAAGACTGTCACCATGCCGAAAACGGCCGCCACCACGCCGCGGAGCAGCAGCGGCTTCCAGGGCAGGAACGGCGTGCTGGCGGATGCGGTCTTCGGCGGGGCCGGGGGTACGGCGTGTTCACTCACCGTCCCAGTTTAGTGCCTGGCCTTGGCTGGCCTTCGCGCCCCGACCCGTCCTATTGCCGGCGGGCGCCGGTGAGCAGCCAGCGGTCCGACCTCGCCCGCAGCCCCAAGGTGATGACGCGGGCCAGCATGTACCCCAGCCCGAAAGCGGCCCACAGCCAGAACAGTCCCGCGTTCCCTGCCGGCCTGCTGACGGCGACCCAGGCCAGCAACGGCAGGTAGACCAGCAGATTGGCCAGGCCCGCCAGTGCCAGATACCGGGCGTCCCCGGCCCCGATCAGCACCCCGTCCAGCACAAAGACGTAGCCGGCGGCGGGCTGCCCCACGGCCAGCACCAGCAGTGCGGTGGCCAGTGCGGCGTGGACGGCCGGATCGGTGGTGAAGATCCAGCCGATGCCCTGGGCCGCGGCCAGCACCAGGACTCCCGTCCCCACGCCCAGGCCGATTCCCCAGCGGACCATGGTTCCGGTCAGTGCCCGGGCCGCGGACGGGTTGGCCGCACCGAGCTCCTTGCCGATCAGTGCCTGCGCCGCAATGGCCAAAGCGTCAAGGGCGAAGGCCAGGAAATTGAAGACCGTCATCGCCAGCTGGTGCGCCGCCAGGTTAACCGGACCCTGCGCCGTCGCCACCAGCACGGTGGCAAAGATGGCCACCCGCAGGCTCAGGGTGCGCAGCATCAGCCAGCTGCCCACCTTGGAGACGGCGTGGACGCCTGCCCAGTCCGGCCTCAGCCCGACGCCCTCGCGGCGGGCAGCACGTACCACTATCACCAGGTAGACGGCCGCCATCCCCCACTGCGAGATGCTGGTTCCCAGCGCCGACCCGGCAACGGAGAGCCGCAAACCGTAGACCAGCAGCGCGTTCAGAGCCATGTTTGCCGTGAAACCAATCCCTGCCACCAGCAGCGGCGTGCGGGTGTCCTGGAGCCCGCGGAGCACCCCGGTCGCGGCCAGGATCAGCAGCATGGCCGGCAGGCCCGGCATGGAAAACCGCAGGTATTCCACGGCGAAACCGAGCACCTTATCGCCTGCACCCAGCAGGCCCAGCGCCGGAGCGGCAAAGACAAACCCGGCCGCCGCCAGCACCAGGCCCAGCAATCCCGCCAGCCACAGACCGTCGCGGCCCACGGCCAGCGCCTCGGCCAACCGCCCCGCACCCAGCAGCCGGGCGACCGCCGGCGTCGTCGAATAAGCCAGAAAAACCAACAGCCCGACCACAGTCTGCAGCACCGTGGATGCCAGCCCCACACCGGCCAACTGGTCCACACCCAGGTGGCCCACGATGGCGGAATCGGCCAGCAGGAACAGCGGCTCGGCAATGAGGGCCCCGAACGCAGGAATGGCCAGGTTCAGGATCTGTCGTCGGAGGGTTGTTGTTGCGGGCACCAGAACAGCTTAGGGGTCTGCGCGCCCGGTCGCCGGAGTTTGTTTACAATGGCGCCATGGCGCAAACCTTCAGGACCACGGTCAAATCACCCGGCACCGGCAACGCCACGGGACTACCCGTTCCCGACGTCGCCGTTGCCGCCCTGGGGACATCGCGGAATCCTGCCGTCTCCGTGACCGTCGCGGGAACCACCTACCGCAGCACCATCGCCGTGCGGGACGGCGGCTTTATCCTGCCGCTCAGCGCGGCACTGCGTGCCGCCACGGGGCTGAAGGCGGGCGACGACGTCGAGGTCACCATAGAGCTGGATACCGCAGCCCGCTCCGTGGAGGTGCCCGCGGACCTGGCCGAGGCCTTAGACCGGAAGGCCGGTGCCCGGGCAGCCTTCGACGCGCTCTCCTATTCCCGGCAGCGCGGCCTCGTGGAGCCGGTCGAATCCGCCAAAACACCCGAGACACGTGCCCGCCGCCTGGCCTCCGTTCTGGACAAACTCGACGCTCTGTAAACGGGTCTCCGAGCCAGCCTCTACGCCACGGCTTCTCCCGACCACGTCCGCGCCCAGCTCCGCGAGCCGGGCTGCTGCCAGTGGGCCGGGCAGGTTGATGGCCAGACTCACCACCCTGACACCCGCCAGCGGCTTTCGCATCCGGCTAGTACGCTCCGCCCGAGTCCGCCGCCATGTTGGAGAAGCGCGAGTAATGACCCTGGAAGCCGACGACGATGGTCTTCGTCGGCCCGTTGCGGTGCTTGGCGACGATGACGTCCGCCTCGCCGGCGCGCGGGGACTCCTTGTCGTAGATGTCCTCGCGATGGAGCAGGATGACCATATCCGCGTCCTGCTCGATTGAGTTGTGGACGGCAATGCCGTTGGCAACGAAATTATGGTTGCCCAAGACGGTAGCATCGAACACTTCCTCCTGACCGTCCGGGTCAACGCTTACGATCCTGTCCCACATCAAATCGTTCACGGCCAGGATATCCAGCTCGGCCGTGCCCAGAACGTCGGCCACCCGGGCCAGTCGCTCGCGGGACGGCGCGTGCTTGAAAAAGGAACTTCCGCAGTATTTGACGCCCAGATTTGCCTGGAACTGCCGGTGCGTCATATCGCTTTCCTGAAGGATGCTGCGTACGTTGTCCCAGACCTGCACCGGCACGGTATCCACATTGGTGTTCGCTGTCTTGGTCCTCACGATCTCCAGCAGCGCTTCGCAATTTTCGGAACGGGCACCATGGACGCCGATCTCCTGCAGAAAGCGGCGTTGATCATCCAGGCCCGAAATATCCAGAGTGTAACCGGGTCTGTAATGTGCCTTCGGTGTCGCCGTCCGCACCCTCGAATTGATACCGAAACGGAGTAGCAATCGCGCCGCGTCATCGATTAACCTTCGGGACGTTGAGGCGTAGTAGATGCGGCCGCCTTGACGATTCTTGTTGACCGTGACTGAACCATCCGTGGCCCACAGATGCGCCAGGAAGAGCGCAATCTGGCGCTTCGGTAAGGCAAACACGCCTTCAGGAATGAATTTCTCATGACTGCGCGCGCCGAACAACCCCATCCCGTCCAGCCAAGCTGCAATGGGATTCCGCCTCCCATGCGTCAGACGGTAGGGAGACGGCAAACGGACTGTGGTGCACCGCGCGGCCGGATAGTCGTCCCGGACAGCAGAGATTCCGAAATAGACAGCTGCAGTTGTAACGGTCGCAACATTTGCCTCGTCTTTTGTCGCGTAGCGGATCGGCTGACGTTTGACAAAGGAGCCGTCGCCGAGGAGATGGGCGAGCATGATGACCTTGGCATCGTCCCATTCGGAGCGCTGGGACGGTCCATTCACATGCCTCGGCACCCCGAGCCGATCCCCTGCTTTGAGTTCACCCAACGGGGTCCATCCCTCATAAGTGAAGAAAGGATGGTTGGCCGTTGCCCGGATCGTTTTCCCGGAGGCCAATGTCAAGCGGTAAATGTCCTTTACACCAGTTGAAAACACGTGGGTGAGGTGCCGCTCGACGTAGCGGAGACTCTCATCCAACGACCAGACAGGTATATCCGTGGCTCCGCTGGCGAACAGTTCGCCCATCGTGGTTTCCGCGCCCGTATCGGAACGAAGAATTCGTGTTTCTGCAGTGAGGCAGCCAGATTCGCGAAGATCGGAGACCATTGGCTTCTTGTCCGTACGCTGCTCGGATCCACGGTTCAGCTGGGAGAGGGCAATGACCGGCACCTGGAGCTCCTTGGCCAGCAGCTTCAAAGCACGGGAGAACTCCGAGACTTCCTGCTGGCGGGATTCCACCCGCTTGCCGGAGGACATCAGCTGGAGATAGTCGAGAACCACCAGCTTGAGGTCGTGCTGCTGCTTCAGCCGCCGGCATTTCGCCCGGATCTCCATGAGGGACATGTTGGGGCTGTCATCAATAAATAGCGGAGCATCATTCATCCGGCCCATCGTGGTGGCGATCTTGGACCATTGGTCGTCCTTGATGGTGCCCTTGCGCAGATCCTGCAGGCTGATGGTCGCTTCGGCGGACAACAGGCGCATGGCCAGCTCATTACGGCCCATTTCCAGCGAAAAGACGACTGTGGCCAGATTGTGCTTGATGGCAGCCGAGCGCGCAAAGTCTAGAGCAAAGGTGGAATTGTGGGTCGGGATGAATGACCGGCCGGCCAGGTACAGATGGCTGCAATGCGCGATTTGAATGCATCGGACTGGAACGGACTCAACGGGACGCACCGACGTGATAAACCGCTGGGAGCGCTTCGGCGTGGCACGTGCGTCACGTTCCTTGTGGAGGATCTGTTTACGGTGCAGACCAAAAACGACGTCCTCCGTC
>DASYGM010000168.1:0-5101 GCA_035999715.1 Micrococcaceae bacterium
CCGCCGCGGTGGAACCAGGGCGTCATGTTCAGCGTGCGGTCGAAGGGCGTCAGCGGGAAGTGCATGATCACGTCGTGCGCGGACATGACCTCCACCAGCGACGGCAGCGGGACGCCCTTGGGCATGCCGGTGGTACCGGAGGTGTAGAGCCGGGTGGTCTCCTCGTAGCCGGAAAAATCCTCCGGCAGCTCCGGTGACACGTCGCTGGCGGCGGCGAGGGCGTCGGCGAAGCCGGTGATGTGGGAAGTCCCGGCGGCCCCAAGGTTCCCCTCGGTTCCGGCCGCGGCGCTATCGGACAGCTGGCCGACCACCAGGAGCGCGGGCTGCTGGCCGTAGAGCTCGACGGCGGCCAGGGCATCCGCGGCGTACTGGGCTGCGAAGACGAAGACCTTGGGCTCGCTGTCGCGCAGGATGTGTGCCGTTTCGCCGGCCGCCAGGCGGAAGTTGGCCGGAACGCTGATGGCGCCCAGGCGCTGTGTGGCCAGGTAGAGAATGGCGAATTCCGGGCAGTTCTGCAGTTCGTAGACCACGCGGTCGCCCCGGCCGACGCCGCGCTCCGCCAGCGCGTTGGCCGCGCGGGCTACGTCGCTGGACAGTTGCCGGTAGGTCCAGGTGCGGTCGGTGGTGGGATCAATGATGGCAGTGCTCTGGCCGTACCGCGCCACGTTGCGCAGGAAGCCGGCGTTGTAGGTGAACGCATGCTCGAAGTAGTCCCGGAATTTGCTCGGATCGTATGGCATGGCTTCCCTCCGGAATGGGGGCTCTGGAAAGGTCTTCGATGAGGCCCTGCTGGAGCAACTGACTATAACTCTGGCTCAACACTAGGACATCAGGAGCGCGGATCGACGCGGATTCGCACAAGCGCCGATGCCTCATGCGATTCTTACACCGGTTCCTAAGAGGCGCAACTTAGACTACCTAACTGTTTGGAGGCCGTTAGCCGGCGGTGAGCGAGCTGTGGTACAGGTCCAGCAGGGCCGGCAGACCGCCCGACTCATCCGCGCGGCGCTGCCGCTGCGATCCGGTTCCATCCCGCCGCACGCGCTTGAGCTCCCCGCGGACGAAGTCCTCATCCCCGGCCTCGCGCAGTGCCGGGACGATGCCCGCGAGCAGGGCGCCGACGACGTCGTCGGCCGGAGCGAGCTGGCCGGTGCCGGGGTTGATCAGTTGGCCGGTCAGCCCCTCCCGGGCCGCCTGCCAGAGCGCCGCATCGAGGATTTCCGGTCTCGGATCCGTGTACGGCCGCTTCGCAGCGGCATCCCCGACGGCGGTTGCGACGAGGGCACGGATCAGCGTGGCCAGCAGCACCGAATCGCGGACCTCCAGCTGGGCATCGGCCGCGCGGACCTCCAGGGTGGGATAGTTCTCCGACAGCCGCGCCACCCAGGTGATCACGCCGCGGTCGATGATGACTCCGGTGTCCACGAGATGCTGGACCCGTGCCTCGTAGTCCGCGGCGTCCTTGAAGACAGGCGGCAGGCCTTGCACCGGCCAGCGGCGGTAGGAAATGGTGCGCCAGCTTTCGAAGCCGCTGCTGCGGTCCTGCCAGAACGGCGAGTTGGCGCCGAGGGCGACAATCACCGGCAGCCAGGGACGGATCCGGTTCAGCGCCTGGACCCCGGCATCCTTATCCGGAATTCCGACGTGGACGTGCAGTCCGTTGACGTACTGGTCGGCGACGATGGCGCGGGCGCTGTCGCTGAGCTGGTGGTAGCGCCGCTTATCCGTCACCTGGGGAAAGGCCGCTTCCATCCTGGGCGCGGTGCCGACGCTGGCCGCCCGGGTATGGGCCTTCAGCGTGGCTTTGCTGAGTCCGCTCCGGAAGGTCCGCAGGGACTCAAGCGCCTCGGCCGCGGTGTGGCAGGGCGGGGTGGAGGTCTCCAGCTGGCAGGTCAGCAGCTCCGGCTGGATGTCCTCCTTGCTGATGCCGGCCGACCCCTCCATGAACGCCGCGACCTGATCGCTGACGAAGCGGGGCAGAGCCGTGGACGGATCCAGCAGCAGGTACTCTTCCTCAATGCCGAATGTGACCATCAGGACTCCTTGCGCATAGGCCTCGATTCGAGCCTATCCGAGGCCAGGAAAGGCGAGCGGTGGGGCCGGTGCGCTGGTGGTAAGTTTCGGTGGGCGCTTGCAGTGCTGGTGGTGCATGCACCGGCAGCAGTGCAGGCAGCTTTTTTTCGAGACCCATTCGCCTTGTGGACGGTCCCATCAGCAGCGCGGTAGCCGCAGGGCAGACGCGGCGCAGCCTGCCCGGCGCGGCGCAGCCTGCCCGGCGCACATGCTGCCGTCGCCGTCGTCGTACGTTCCCGGAAGCCTTTCCGCACGACACACCGGGCCCAGTCCCGGCCAATCGCGGTAGCCAATGCCTATAGTCGAGAAGCCGGTGGATTCCTCCTCCAAACAAGTGCCCGCGCACCGGCCTGTCACCCCGGCCTATCAGCACTGTCGGCAAAACGGGTGCAGGGCAGACTGGATTCAACACACGTCATGATTCGTTTCGACAATGTCACCAAGGTCTATAACCAGAAGACGCGGCCCGCTTTGGACTCGATCTCGTTGGAAATCGACCGCGGCGAATTCGCCTTTCTGGTGGGCGCGTCCGGTTCCGGCAAATCGACCTTCCTGCGCCTGGTCCTGAAAGAGGACCGCGCGACCCGCGGTTCGGTCTATGTCGCCGGGCAGAACGTGGCGAACATCCCCAGCTGGCGGGTGCCCAAGCTGCGCCGCGGCATCGGCGTGGTGTTCCAGGATTTCCGCCTGCTGCCCAACAAGACCGTTTTCGCCAACGTGGCCTTCGCCATGCAGGTGATCGGCAAGAGCCGCGGAATCATCCGCGAAACGGTGCCCGAGGTGCTCAAGACGGTGGGGCTGGAGGGCAAGGAGAACCGGATGCCGCATGAGCTTTCCGGCGGCGAGCAGCAGCGCGTCGCGATTGCCCGCGCGGTGGTGAACAAGCCCGGGATCCTGCTGGCCGACGAGCCGACCGGAAACCTGGACCCGAACACCTCGATGGGCATCATGAAGGTGCTGGACAAGATCAACCAGAACGGCACGACTGTGGTGATGGCCACGCACGACGACGACATTGTCAACGAGATGCGCAAGCGCGTGATCGAACTGCGCAACGGGGTGATCCTGCGCGACGAGGCGAAGGCACTGTACACCTCGATGCTGCCGGTGGTGGCCGCGCCGGCCGGGATGAGTGATTCCGGTTTTGCCAGCGACTCCGGCTTTGGGAACGTCCAGCCGGAGGCCGGAAAATGAGGCTCGCATTCATCCTGGGTGAAATCGGCGGGGGCCTGCGCCGCAACCTGTCGATGGTGGTCTCCGTCATCCTGGTCACCTTTGTTTCGCTGACCTTTGTGGGTACGGCGGGCATGCTGCAGATGCAGATCAACCAGATGAAGGGCTACTGGTACGACAAGGTCCAGGTGGCGATCTTCCTCTGCGTGGACTCGTCCACCTCGCCCACCTGCTCCGCCGGTCCGGCGACCGATGAACAGAAGAAGAACATCCAATCGATGCTGGACTCCCCGGCGGTGAAGCAGTACGTCACCAGTTGGAGCTACGAGTCGCAGGACGACGCGCTGAAGCATTTCAAGGAGCAGTTCGCCAACTCGCCGATCGTGGATTCGGTGACCGCCGACCAGCTGCCGGCCTCGTTCCGCATCAACATGGTCAACCCGGAGAAGTACCAGATCATCAACGAGTCCTTCTCCGCGACCCCCGGCGTGGAGACCGTGATCGACCAGCGCCAGCTGCTGGAAAAACTGTTCTCCGTCATGAACGTCGCCTCGCTGGTGGCGGTGGGGATTGCCGGACTGATGATCGTCTGCGCCATCCTGCTGATCGCCACCACCATCCGGCTCTCTGCCTTCAGCCGGCGTCGGGAAACGGGCATCATGCGGCTGGTGGGTGCCTCCAAGGCGGTGATCCAGCTGCCGTTTGTGCTGGAGGGTGTCATCGCCGCCGTGATAGGCGCCGTGCTGGCCTCCGGCACGGTGTGGGCGGTGGCCCGGTTCTTCATTCAGGACTACCTGGCGCAGCAGTACAAGGACACCGCGTTCATTTCGGCCAACCAGGTGCTGGTGCTGGCTCCGGCCCTGGTGTTGCTGGGCATCCTGCTGGCCGGGATTTCCTCGATGCTGACCCTGCGGAAGTACCTGAAGGTCTGACCTAACCGTTCCCGATTTTGCACCGATAGTTCATTGCTAGCGACCAGCAAGGAGAAAGAACCCATGCGCCTGGCCCTTCCGCGGACCCGTGCCACCCTTTCCGGGGCCCGCCGCCAGGTTTTGAGTGCGGCCGTGGTGGCGGTACTGGCCGCGGGATTGTTGGCCGCCGCGCCGGTTCCGGCCCTGGCGGACAATCTGGACAACCAGGCGCAGGCGCTGCAGGACCAGGCCAACGAGGTGGAGTCCTCACTGGAGTTCGTGGACGCCGGCATTGCCAAAGCGGCCGCAGACCTGACCCTGTACCAGGGCCAACTCCCCGGAGCCCAGCAGGCACTGACCGACGCCCAGGGCCGGGTGAGCACGGCCACGGCCCAGGTGGAGGCGCTGGCGGCGCGCGTTGACCTGGCGCAGCAGAATAAGGACAAGATCACCGCCCAGATGGTGGCCGACAAGCAGAAACTGTCGGATACCCGGAAACTGATCGGCCAGATCGCGGCACAGTCCTACAAGGCCGGGGGAGTGCCCACCAATTTGACCCTGTTCTTCGGCTCGAACCCGGGGGGCAACCTGGCAGACACCATGGATATGGCCAACCAGGCCATGCGCACCCAGAACGCGGCCTTGGAGAAGCTGTCCCAACAGGACGCCACCAACGTCAACGCGCAGGCCCGGCTGGCCGCCGTGGAGGCGGAGATCAAGGACCTCAAGGGCAAGGCGGACGCTGCCCTCGCGGCGGAAAAGGCCGCCCGCGACGAGGCGGAAGCCAAGAAGGCTGCGGTGGACAAGCTGGTCAGCGACACCACTGCCCTGACTGCGGAGCTGAACGCCAAGAAGCCGCAGATCCAGGCACAGCTGGCCGCGGTGAAGAAGCAGCAGGACGACGTGGCCGCGCAGATTGCCGAGCGGCAGCGCAAGGAACGCGA
>DASYGM010000181.1:0-11013 GCA_035999715.1 Micrococcaceae bacterium
TACTACTGCGGCAGCAGCGCAGAGGGCAGGGCGTAGATCAGCAACACGGCCACCAGGTTCTTGCTCCCGTGCACCGCATAGGAGAACATCAGGTTCCGGCCGGACCGCACGTAGGCAAAGACCAGCACCACGCCCATGGCCAGATACGGCGCCAGGGCCGGGAGGGTGAGGGCCTGCTTGCCGAGCAGATGGATCGATGCAAAGAGCAGCACCGACAGGCCATAGCAGAACCATGAATTGACGAACCTGCTCAGTTTGCCGATCAGCAGGTGCCGGAAGATGTACTCCTCCACAAACGGCGCGATCACCACCAGGACGGGCACCATCAGCCAGGGCGGCACGGCCAATAGAAGGGATTCCAGCCCCTGCTGGTTGACCGAGGTCGGAGCCGGGCCGGTGAGCGTCGCCAGGACCGCGGTCAGGATCAGCATCGCAACAATGGCCAGCGGCACCATGGCCACAGTCAGCCACGCCCGGGCCGCGAGCCGCCGGACGCCCCGGACCACAAACGGCCAGGCTGCCAGTAGGGCCAGGATTCCCACGGCGCCGTAGAAGACAAGGTTGAGCAGATAGACGCGGACCGCAGGATTGGGAGCAAGGGCGGCCAGCCCTGGGATGGCCACGATGGGAACAAGAGTGGAGACCACAGCCACTGTGACGTAAAGGCCGGCTGCGGCGCCGTCCAGAGGGGAAAACCCCGACGCCCCGGTTTTCTGCTCCCTGTTGCGCTGGCCAAGCTGGAATCCCGCCATGTATCCAGCCTAATCCCGTTGCCTCAACGGAGGGGTGGTTCGCGGGATTGGAGCGGGGACGGCAGTTGGAGATGGAGCCTGGCTGGCTGTGCGGAGCCGCGGAGTCCGTGAGCGCGGAGTTCGTGAGCGCGGACACAGCACCGGTTAACCTCGGATAAACTGTTCTCATCCTGTGTGCATTGAACCGTGCAATGACGCCGCCCTCCTGCAGCCGATCCTCCAGCCGATCAGCCCGTGCGGTACCAGCGCGAAGCACCGTGAACTGAACTAAGGATTTTTGCGTGTCCACTGAGCTGACCGAAGAAAAACTGCTGCCCGCCGACGTGGCGGCGGTCCCGGGAGAAATCACCGCCGAAGGCTATAAACGGACCCTGTCCCGGCGCCATGTGACCATGATCGCGATGGGCGGGGCCATTGGGGTGGGTCTGTTCATGGGGGCCGGAGGCCGGCTGGCCTCCACCGGCCCCGCACTGGTTTTCTCCTATGCCATTGCCGGAGTCATCGCCTTCCTGCTGATGCGGGCGCTGGGCGAACTGATCATGTACCGCCAGACCTCGGGTTCCTTTGTCTCCTACGCGGGCGAGCTCTTCGGCAAGAAGGGAGCCTACCTTTCCGGCTGGATGTACTTCATCAACTGGGCCATGACGGGCATCGCGGAGCTGATCGCTATCGGCCTGTACTTCCAGTTCTTCTTCCCGAACGTTCCGGTGGAGCTGAGCGCCATCTGCGCGCTGGTGCTGCTGGTGGCGGTGAACCTGCTAAGCGTGAAGGCCTTCGGCGAATTCGAGTTCTGGGCCTCCTGCCTGAAGGTGGCCGCGATTGTGCTGTTCCTGATTGTGGGCACCTTCATGGTGGTCAGCAATGCGCAGGTGGGGGACCACCACGCGTCGGTGTCCAACCTTTTCTATAACGACGGCGGGATGTTCCCTAAGGGGGCGCTGGTGATGATCCTGGTGCTCAACGCCGTGATCTTCGCCTACAACGCGATCGAACTGGTGGGCATCACCGCCGGCGAGATGCAGAACCCCGAGCGCGAGGTGCCCCGGGCCATCCGCGCCGTGGTGCTGCGGATCGTGGTCTTTTACGTGGGTTCGGTGATGCTGCTGGCCATGCTGATGCCCTCCGACCACTACAAGGCTGGCGAGAGTCCGTTCGTGACCGTCTTTGGCCAGATGGGCCTGGGCTGGGTGGGTTCCATCATGAATTTCGTGGTCATCACAGCGGCGCTGTCCTCCTGCAATTCCGGCCTGTATTCGATCGGCCGGATTTTCCGCACCATGGCCAATAACGGCCATGCCCCGCAGTGGCTGACCAAAATGTCTTCCCGTTACGTCCCCTACACGGCGATTCTCTCGATTGGTGCCGTCTACCTGGTGGGTATCGTGCTGAACATCTGGCTGGGCGGTTCGCATGCCTTCGATCTGGCGCTGAACACGGCCTCGATCGGGGTGATCTTCACCTGGGGTTCCATCTTCGCCAGCCAGATCATGCTGCGGAAGAAGAAGGGTAAGATCTCCACCCTGCCCATGCCCGGCTCGCCGTGGACCAGCTGGATGGGGCTCGTGGCGCTGCTGGCCATCACAGTGCTGATCGGCTTCGACACGATGACCGACAAGCAGGGCAACGTCTTCCTGCTGGGACTGTGGACGCTGGCCACCATCCCGTTCTTCGCGCTGGTGCTCTGGCTGGGCTGGCAGAAGGTCAAGCACAACGAACCGAAGAACGAGCTGTTCACCTGAGCCGTACGGGCTGTGGCGGCCGCGCCTTGACCCGTATGGTCCACGGAAGCGCGGTTGACCGGATGCCCGGCCGTCTGGAATATTTATAGAACGAACGGTCGGTAAGTTACCTAAAGGATGTTCCGATGACACACGCTTCCCCCGGTGCCCAGGCATATTTGGTCGGCGGGGTGCGTACTCCCGTCGGACGGTATGGCGGAGCCCTCTCCTCGGTGCGGCCCGACGATCTGGCCGCCCTGGTGGTCAAGGAGCTGGTGGCCCGCACCGGCATGGATCCGGAAGGGATCGACGAAGTCATCCTGGGCAGCGCCAACCAGGCCGGCGAGGACAACCGCAACGTGGCCCGGATGGCCACCCTGCTGGCCGGGCTGCCGGACCAGATCCCCGGGATCACGGTCAACCGGCTGTGCGCGTCGGGTCTGTCCGCCATCATCATGGCCTCGCAGATGGTCAAGTCCGGCGCCGCCGACGTCGTCATCGCCGGTGGCGTGGAATCGATGAGCCGGGCGCCCTGGGTGATGGCCAAGCCGGAGAAGGCCTTTGCCCGTCCCGGCGAGGTGGTGGATACCTCCATCGGCTGGCGCTTCACCAATCCAGCGTTCAAGCAGCGGGACAAGGCCACGTATTCCATGCCCGAAACGGCGGAGGAGGTCGCCGCGCTGGACGGCATCAGCCGCGCGGACGCGGACGCCTTTGCCCTCCAGTCCCACAGGAAGGCGCTCGCGGCCATCGATGCCGGCAGGTTCGACGACGAAATCGTCGCCGTGGCCACCCGCAAGGGCGAGGTGACAACCGACGAGGGGCCGCGCCGGGAGACCACCCTGGAGGCCCTGGCCGGGCTGCGCCCGGTGGTGAAGCCCGGCGGGATCGTGACCGCCGGCAACGCCTCCTCGCTGAACGACGGTGCCTCCGCCGTGATCGTGGCCAGCGAGACCGCGCTGCAGCGCTTCGGCCTGGTGCCGCGGGCCCGGATCGCCGATGGCGTCTCGGCCGGCGTTGCCCCGGAGATCATGGGTCTCGGCCCCGTGCCGGCGACACAGAAGCTGATGGCACGGACCGGCGTCGACCTTTCCTCGGTGGGCGCCGTTGAGCTGAATGAAGCCTTCGCCACCCAGTCACTGGCCTGCATTCGCAGGCTGGGGCTGGATCCGGAGATCGTGAACCGCGACGGCGGTGCGATTGCCCTGGGCCATCCGCTGGGGTCCTCGGGATCGCGGATCGCCATTACGCTGCTGGGGCGGATGGAGCGCGAGGGCGCCACAACCGGGCTGGCCACCATGTGCGTGGGCGTCGGGCAGGGAACTGCCATGCTGGTGGAGGCGCTGTGAGCGTGCCAGCAATGCAGGACTTCAGCACGCTGCTGGTGGAGGAACGCGACGACCGGATGCTGGTACGGCTTAACCGGCCGGAGGCCCGCAACGCCATCAACCAGGAGATGGTGGATGAACTGCATGCCGTCTGCGAACGGCTCGAAGCGGTACCAAAAATCCTGATCCTCTCCGGGACGCCGGAGCTGGCGCCCGAGGAGGGTCCGTCCGGAGATTCCGGCAAGCCCCGTCCGGGGGTGTTCGCCTCGGGGGCGGACATCGCCGAACTGCGGGAACGCCGCCGGAACGACGCGCTGCAGGGCATCAACATCAAACTCTTTATCCGCATCGCCGCGCTGAAGATGCCCGTGATCGCGGCATTGGACGGCTATACCCTGGGGGGCGGAGCCGAGCTTGCCTTTGCTGCGGACTTCCGGATCGGGACACCGTCCGTGAAGATCGGCAACCCGGAAACCGGTCTGGGCATCATGGCGGCGGCCGGTGCCAGCTGGCGGCTGCGGGAACTGGTGGGCGAGCCGGTGGCCAAGGAGATCCTGCTGGCCGGTCGGGTGCTCAACGCCGAGGAGGCGCTGGCCCTGCACCTGATCACCGAAATCCATGCCTCCGCGGACCTGCTGGATGCCGCGAACGCCCTGGCGGACCGGATAGCGCGGCAGGATCCGCTGGCCGTGCAGATGACCAAGGCCGTGTTCCACGTTCCGGACAGCATGCATCCCCAGGCGGACATGGACGCCCAGGCCATTCTGTTTGAATCACCGGCTAAATTCGAGCGCATGCAGACCTTCCTGGACCGGAAGAACGAAGCGAGGGTGAAGAAATGACTGTACCGAACCGCGTCGGAGTACTGGGCGGCGGCCGGATGGGCGCGGGCATTGCCCACGCCTTCACCGCAGCCGGGGCCGCCGTCGTCGTCGTCGAACGCGACGACGACGCCGCGGCCGCCGCTTACCAGCGGGTCAGCCAGGCGTTGGCCAAAAGCGTGGAGCGCGGCACGACAGCGGAGCCTCTGGCCGCACTGACCGCGCGGCTTAGCGTGTCCACCGACTACGCCTCCTTTGCCGGATGCGGTCTGGTGGTGGAGGCCGTGCCGGAGGATTTCGAGCTCAAATCCACCGCACTGACCGCTGTGGAGGAGCAGTTGAGCCCCGGCGCGTGGTTGGCCACCAACACCTCCTCGCTCTCAGTGGCAGGACTGGCCGCCGTGCTGCGGCGGCCGGAACGCTTCTGCGGCCTGCATTTCTTCAATCCGGTCCCGGCGTCCCTGCTGGTGGAGATCGTGCTGGCGGAGAAGACCTGCGCCGAGCTGGAACGCGCGGCGCTCGGCTGGGTCGAAGCGATCGGCAAGACTCCCGTCGTCGTGCATGATGCACCCGGCTTCGCCTCCTCCCGGCTCGGCGTTGCCATTGCACTGGAGGCCATGCGCATGGTCGAGGAAGGCGTTGCCAGCGCCGAGGACATCGACGCCGCCATGGTCCTGGGCTACAAGCATCCGGTCGGCCCGCTGCGCACCACCGATATCGTGGGCCTGGACGTGCGGCTGGGCATTGCAGAATACCTGTACTCGACGCTGGGGGAGCGCTTTGCACCGCCGCAGATCCTGCGCGACAAGGTGGCCCGTGGCGAGCTGGGCCGCAAGTCCGGCCAGGGCTTCTTCGACTGGAACGGCTGACCGGCGGGAAACGGTCAGCCCGAGGCGCCCGGGCTTGCGACTGGCAGATCGTAGAGCCGCGCCGCATCCGCCATCCGGCTGTCGTAGGTGACCAGAAGCGAAACGCGAGTGCAGAGGGCAGTGGACAGGTGGATGGCACCCAAGGTGCGGAGGAGGGGAGGCTCCGTATCTGCCGCGCAGGCCAGGATGGACGAGGTTACCCGGATCTGCGTGACCAGCTGGCTGACTTGATGTGCACGCTGTGAAGCCAAGGGGCTGATCCGCCGGGCCGTACGGTTAAGTTCGACGATGCCGATACTGGAAATGGAAAAGCTCCCGACTTGATGGTGTCCCCGCGGGAACCTTAACCGGCTCAATCTCCCACGGCTTGCCGTTCCCCGGTCTCAGTACGCCGCGGTCAATGAGTTGTTGTTCGAAGGTGGATTCCGAAGTTGCGGGCGTCAGTACAGCTTTCACCTTTCCATGCGAGGTGATCGTCACCGGCTCACTGCTTCGCAGCGCTTCTCAATGATGGCGGTAGCGTTCTGCCGAAGTTCCCGGATTCCTACCGTCTTAGCCATACATCGACAGTAGCGCAAAGTGTGCTACTGGGACTTTGGTTGGTAGAGGGCGGCGGTGGGTCGCCAAGGCCGAACGCGGGTACTGGCTAATATGTGCTTATGCCGTTTGCCGATCCGGTTACCCTGCGGGGCCAACTTGTGTCTCTTGAGCCGCTCTCCGCCGAGCACCATGACGGGCTGGTGGCGGCTGTGCAGGACGGCGAACTGTGGAAACTTTGGTACACGTCGGTGCCAGGCCCCGAAGGCATGGCTGCCGAAATCGAGCGCCGGCTGCAGCTGCAGGAGCGGGGGTCGATGCTGCCTTTCACCGCCCGGGACGCGGTGTCCGGACGGATCATCGGGATGACTACCTACATGAACATCGACGCCGTGAACAAGCGGCTGGAAATCGGGTCCACTTGGAACGCGGCAGGGGCGCAGCGGACCGGAACCAACACGGAGTCGAAATTGTTGCTGCTCACCCATGCCTTCGAGAACCTGGACTGCATCGCCGTTGAATTCCGCACGCACTGGATGAACCAGCAGTCACGCGCTGCCATTGCCCGCCTCGGCGCCAAGCAGGACGGGATCCTCCGCAACCATCAGCGCCTTGCCGATGGCTCGCTCCGGGACACTGTGGTGTTCTCGGTCGTCGCCTCAGAATGGCCGATGGTGAAGAACGGGCTGCAGTACCGGCTGGCCAAGCGGTCCTAGCGGCGAACCGGGCGCTGGCGGTACATTCGCAGGTGGAGGTCCATCCTGGTGCCGAAGGAGAACTATCGTGCGCAAAATCATCAATGCCACTTATATGACCCTCGACGGGGACATCTCGAACATGCAGGACTGGCACTTCGAGTACTTCGGTGAGGACGCGAGGAAGGCTGCGCAGGCGCAGCTGGACGGCAGCGACGCGCTGCTGATGGGCCGCAAGACCTACGAAGGTTTTGCCCCGGCCTGGAGCGGGCGTGCAGGGGCCGACGACTTTGCCGACCGGATGAACAGCATTCCCAAGTTCGTCGTCTCCTCAACGCTCAAGGATCCGAGCTGGAACAACACGACAGTTATCAGCGGTGACGTCGTCGGACAAGTAAAGGAACTCAAAGCCCTGCCGGGCGGGAATATCCTGCAGTACGGTTTCGGCGATGTAACGCGGCTGCTGCTGGCCAACGGCCTGCTGGATGAACTGCGGATCTGGCTGCATCCCGTGATCTCCGGCAAGGCTACAGCGGATCAGCTGATCTACCGGGATGCCGCGCAAGCCAGATTCACCTTGTCCGGGACGGAGGTCCACAGCACCGGGGTCATCATCCTCAGCTACAAGCCCGTTAGCGAGGGCTAGCCATGGATCCGGATCGGGAAGTCCAGCGCAGCTATCCGCAGGGCGTTCCGTCCTGGGTGGACACCGAGCAGCCCGACGTCGATGCAGCCATCCGGTTCTACGGCGGCCTGTTCGGCTGGACGTTCGAGGACGCTCTGCCGTCCGGAGCCCCTGCCCGTTACATGATCGCCAAACTGGACGGCAGGGACATCGCGGGGATCGCGGGGCCCGGGGAGGGCGCCGCGACGTGGCGCACCTACATCTCCGTCGACGACGCCGATGCGGCAGCACAGCGGCTGGCATCAATCGGAGCTGCAGTGCTGTCCGCTCCGGCCGATGCGGGAGAGGGCGGCCGGGCGGCAGTGCTGGCCGATCCCGAGGGTGTCGAGTTCCGCCTCTGGCAGGCCCGGCGCCGGCTCGGGGCGCAAACGGTCAACCTGCCGGGCGCCTGGAACTTCAGCGACCTGCGCACCGGCAACGCCGAAGCGGCGGGTGCGTTTTACCGGGAGGCGTTCGGCTGGCAGTTTGACGACCTGGGCTTCGCGACGCTGATCCGCCGGCCCGGATACGGGGACCACCTGGCGGCGTCCGTCGACCCGGACATCAGGGCGCGGCAGGCCGCGGTGGCCACGCCCTCCGGATTCGAGGACGCGATCGCCTGGGTCGTCCCCGCCAGCCCGGATGAAATGCCGCACTGGCACGTCTCCTTCACCGTGGCTGACCGGGACCAGACGGCTGCCGACGTCCAGCGCCTGGGGGGTCTGATCCTTGGTCAGGACGACACCGACTGGACCCGGACCGTGCTGATCCGCGACCCCGGCGGAGCGGTTTTCACCGCCAGCCAGTTCACGCCGCCGTCAGGCTAGGTCCTGGTGGCCGGGGCCGCCGTCGGATCTTTGCGGGCCAGCGGACCGTTCGTGCCTGTCGGGTCAGAGGGCGGGCACGGCCGCGAGCAGGGAGGCCGCATAACCCCGCGCCTGGCCCTCCGCGGTCGGGTGGAAATTGCCGGGATCACTGAGTCCCGCGATATTGAAGTTGATCCACGGATCGGCCGAGGGTATGCCGTGGCCGGCGAAGGCCCCGGTCACGCTGACGAAGCGGGCAGCGTTGAGGAACGAAGTGCCGGCAATCGTGGCATTGAGCAGATCGGCCGCGGTGTTCATGGTTCTGGCGGCGCTGATCTGCGCCGTGGAAGCCCCGGCGGCGGCCATGTTGGCTGGTTCGAAGAGGCGTGGATAGCCCAGCACCACGATCCGGGCGTGCGGGGCTTTTGCCTTGATGGCCCGGAACATTGCGGTCAGCTTCATCGGCAGCTGGGGCAGCTTGACGAAGAGGGCGTCGGCGGTGGCGGCCTGGCAGGCGGGCGACTGAGGGCCGATGGTGCAGGCCACCGCGACGGCGCCCGTACCGATGTCATTGCCGCCGACGGTGAGTGTCACAACCTGTGCGCGTGCCGGAATCTTCCGGACCTGCAGGAGGCGCACCGAATCCGTGGTGGCTCCGAAGCAGCTCAGATTGGCGGTCAGGTCCACACCCGGCGATGCGCCCACCAGGTTTGGATAGGAATTTGGACTCTGCCCGCACGGCGGGGATTCACCGCCGGCCCCCGTGCCGGCCGAATACGAATCTCCAAGTGCAACATAGTTTACGGAACCGGCCGCTGAGGCGGGGGCAACAAACGCCCCGGCCAGCAACCCCATTGATACTGCCGCGACGGCACCGAAACGGGCCGCAAATCCCCTGCGCGAGTGAGTTGGCTTTTTCATAGGCTGACCGTACTCCTCGGTAGGAAATACGGATAGGCCCGGCCAGGTCTAATTGCAGCGGGTCAGCTCCCCAGTGGCGTCCCCTGGTCCGACGTCGGCACAGACTCTCCAGGCTTGGGCCGGTCCAGGATGAGGTTGGTGATCCGCATCGTGCACAGCCGGCGCTGATCTTGGTCGTAGAGGATCACCTCGTGGCTGGTGGTGGTGCGGCCCAGATGGATGGCGGTGGCGATGCCAGTGACCAGGCCTTCGCGGGCGGAGCGGTGGTGGGTTGCGGAGACGTCGACGCCGACGGCGGAACGTCCCGGTCCGGCGTGTATGACGGCGGCCCAGGATCCGATAGCCTCGCCGAAGGCCAGCGACGCGCCGCCGTGCAACAGGCCGAAGGACTGCCGGTTGCCCTCCACGGGCATGGTGGCCACCACGCGCTGGGCGGATTCCTCCAGGATCTTCACGCCCATCTTTTCGTCCAGCTCGCCCAGGACGATCTTCCAGGGCTCGGGCTGCTGCGGACCGGGGACTTGCTGGCTCACGGGGGCTCCTTCACGGGTGTGCTGTTCCGGACAATAATGTACCCTTGAGGTATTACTGAACGCCCGGTCAGTATATGCCGTGGAGTCCGCGCCAGGTGCGGCGGGAGAGCGGGAGAAGCGCCTTTGAACGGGGATCGCTTTGAACCGGGGATTGCCGTGAAAGGAACAGTCGACGATGAGTGCCACTGCCACTGTTGAAAAGACAGCCGTTGAAACAGTCCCCAGTTTTGTCCAGGACGCCTGGTGGACACCCGAGCTGCCTGCAGGGGAGCGCGAGCACAACGCCGAGGTGCGCGACGCCAGCACCGGCGAACTGCTGGCCACCGTCAGCACCGACGGACTGGACCTTGCCGCCGTCGTCCATCACGGCCGCACCATAGGCCAAACGGAACTGGGGAAGCTGACCTTCCACCAGCGGGCCCTCAAACTCAAGGAGCTGGCGCAGTACCTCAACGGCCGCCGCGACGCCCTCTACGCGCTGTCCGCCCGCACCGGCGCCACCAAGATTGATTCCATGGTGGACATTGACGGCGGGATCGGCGTGCTGTTCACGTTCGGCTCCAAGGGCCGGCGCGAACTGCCCAACTCGCAGGTGGTGGTGGACGGGCCGGCCGAGATCCTCTCCAAGGACGGGTCCTTCCTGGGCGAGCACATCTACACCCGCATCCCCGGCGTCGCGGTGCAGATCAACGCCTTCAACTTCCCGGTCTGGGGCATGCTGGAAAAGCTGGCGCCGGCGTTCATTGCGGGTGTGCCCACCATCGTCAAGCCGGCCACGCCCACCGGGTACGTGGCCGCCGCGATGGTCAAGGAGATCGTCGAGTCCAACATCCTGCCCGCGGGTTCGCTGCAGCTGATTTCCGGCTCCGCCCGGACCCTGCTGGATGAACTGGACTACCGGGACCTGGTGGCCTTCACCGGCTCCGCCGCGACCGCCAAGACGCTCAAGAGCCATCCGAACGTGGTCTTTGGCGGGGTGCGCTTCACCTCCGAGACCGATTCGCTCAACGCGGCGATCCTGGGCCCGGACGCGGTCGCGGGCACGCCCGAATTCGATGCCTTCGTCAAGTCCGTGGTGACCGAGATGACGGTCAAGGCCGGGCAGAAGTGCACCAGCATCCGCCGCATAATTGTGCCCAACGGGCTGCGCACGGAGGTCATCGACGCGGTCGGCAAGCGGATCCGGGAGCGCGTCGTGCTGGGGGACCCGCGCGGCGAAGGCGTCACCATGGGTGCGCTCGCGTCGCTGGAGCAGCTGGCCGACGTCCGGGCCGCGGTCGAAGCCATGGTGGCCGCCGGCGGCGAGCTGGCCTACGGCACGCTGGACTCCCCGGCGGTGACGCGAGCGGACGGCAGCGTGGGCACGGTG
>DASYGM010000216.1:0-6844 GCA_035999715.1 Micrococcaceae bacterium
CTTCTGCAGCCTCAGCATTGTTGTGCGCGACCTTGGCCCGGTCTTCCTCCTCGGCTGCCTTCAGCCCCGTCCCGACCAGGGATGAAGGACTCGGATGGGCCACGCTTCCGCAGACCGGGCAGGCCACACCGTCCACCAGCCGTGCCGCCATTTCCCCTGCCGCACTCTCCAGCCGCAGCGCCATCAGTTCCAGCCACCGCGCCTTGGCATCCAGGAACTCCTGACGGGCCTGCAGATGCTCATCTTCGCAGTGCAGGACTGCTGTCTGTGCAGCACAGTGGTGCCTGATGGTTTCCACCAGTTCCGTGGCGGCTGCCGCGGCAGTCTTCCGCTGCTCGACGACGGCGGCCAACCCGCGCAGCCCCTCCACGGTGGACTTCACGACAGCTAATTGTTCGACCGCCTCCTTGGCCCGCCCTGCGTGGCGTCCGGCGGCTGCCCTGGCCTTGAGGATAGCGGCCGTCGTGGCGCTCAGTTCGCCCCGGAGAGAGGTCAACCGGGATTCCTCCGGCAGCAGCGCTTCGACCACTGCGGCGGCGCGCTCCAGCCCGGATTGCGAGGTGGACAGGGCCGTCACGGAGAATTCTCCGGTCCCGCCCAGTCCGGCCAACGACATCGCAGCCGCGTCCGCCCCGAGACGCTGGCATACCTCTTGGGCGCTGACTTCCGCCTGGTCCAGCTTTGCCGCCGCCGTAGCTGCAGCCCCCAACTGTCCGGCCAGCACCTGGGCCTCGCGGTGTTCCCCGATCCGGTTGACCCACTGCCGGTGCTCCGGTTCCAAAGCAGCCAGCCGATCGCGTTCCCCAACGGCAGCCCGAAGTTTGTGGTGCCGCGAGCTGAGCCCATCGGCCTGCTGCAGGGCGGCCGCCGCATCCAACCGCGCTTGGCGCGCCACCGAAGCCGCGGATGTGGCCTGCGATTGGGCCGCCTCCAAACCCCGAAGCAGCACCCTAAACAGCTCCATGCCCCCGGTCGGAAGTTCGGCCAGCCCCGGCGATCCGATGACGTTTTCGGCCTGCGCGCGCGCAGCGGCTGCCAGTTGCCATAGTTGCTGTTCCTTGGCGTCCAGGCCGTCCTTGGCCGACTTCGCATCCGCGGCCAGTTGCCGTTCGACGTTCCTGTACAGCTCGGTGCCGAAGAGTTTCTGCAACAGTTCCTGGCGGTCATCCGCCTTGGAACGCAGGAAGGCTGCAAAATCCCCCTGCGCCAGCAGCACGACCTTGGTGAATTGGTCCATGCTCATGCCCAGGAGTGCCGTGATCTCGCCGCCGGCCTCGTCATTGCGGCTGGATTTGTCCACCCAGACGCCGTTCTCCCGCTCTCGCAGCTGGGTCTGGGCCTGCTGCACCGTGGTTCCCGAGCCGCGCTTGGTGGGGCGCTCCCAGGCCGGGCTGCGCAGCACCTCCATCCACCGCCCGCGCGCACTGAATTCGCAGACCACCCGCGGTTCCAGACCGTCCGGCGCATGGTCGCTGCGCAGCCGTTTTCCGCTCTGCCGTGCACCTGGAACCGACCCGTAGAGGGCATAGCAAATGGCGTCCAGCACGCTGGTTTTGCCGGCGCCGGTGGGACCGTTGAGCAGAAACAGTCCCGCCTCCCCCAAGGCATCGAAGTCAATGACCTGCCGTTCGGCAAACGGACCGAAGGCCTGGATTTCCAGTCTGTGGATCCTCATCGCGCAACCTCCAGCAACCGCACGGATTCCAGCGACCCCCGCAGCACGGTTTCCTCCACGTCCGAGGCCGAGCGCCCTCGGACATGTTCCAGGAATCCGCAGCACAGCGCCAGCTCGTCCACCGCGTTGGCAATCCGGTTGCTGTAGCTGCGCGAATCCCTCGATCCTGCGTTGGCCGGTTCAAAGGAGAGCACCAGCGTGTCCGGGAACCGTACCCGAAGGCGGTCCATGGCCAACGCGGGCCTCTCATCATCCGTCAGCGTGATCTGGCAATAGGCGGTTTCGGCACCCGCATATCCGGGCGCATTCAGCAAGTCCTCCAGGGTGCCGCGGAGGATGGCCAGTTTCCTCTGGGCCGGCCAATCCACCTTGCGCACCGACTCCAGGCCGTCCCGTCCGACGTCCAGCAGCCAGCCGCCCTTGTCCTGGCCTGCCTCGGAAAAGGAGTAGGCCAGCGGTGACCCGGAGTACCTGACGGTTTCGGCCAGCTGCTGACGGCCGTGCAGATGACCCAAGGCCGTGTAGGTAAAGCCCTCAAAGAGATCCAGCGGCACCGCGCCCAGTCCGCCCACGGTGAGCTCGCGCTCACTTTCCGAGGTGATCCCACCGCTGGCGAAGGTATGAGCCAGCACCACGGAGTGCGTCCCTGCTGGCCTGCGTGCCAGGTCCTCGCGTACCCGATCCAGGGCAGCTTTGGTGACTGTGAAATGTGATGCCTGTTCCACGCCCAGTGAATCGGCCACCATGCGCGGCTCCAGGTACGGCAGTCCGTAGATAGCCAGTTGCGCATCGCCCTGCAAGGGCAGCAGCACCGGGGTGTCCAGATCAGCAACCCGGGTTCGCAGGTGCACGCCGCCGCGTTCCAGGACCTTGCCGGCGAACCCCAGCCTGCTGGCCGAATCGTGGTTTCCGCTGGTCAGGACAACCTGGACCCCGGCATCGCACAGGCGGCACAGCACATCGTCGAACAGGTTGACCACGTCCACCCCGGGCAGCGCGCGGTCGTAGACATCCCCGGCCAGCAGCAGGACATCGACCTGCTCGCGCCGGATGGTTTCCATCAGCTGATCGGCAAAATCCCTTTGTGCCGCCAGCATTCCGACTCCGTGGAAGGACCTGCCCAAATGCCAGTCCGAGGTATGTAGTAACCGCATACCACTACGCTAACGGCTGCCACCGACAGGATCTGTCAGTGGCAGCCGTTGCGGGGAAAAAGCTGTGGATGGAGGCGGAAAAACTACTTCTTCGGCTGCGGATTGTCGAAGAAATCCTGGGCGTCGGAGGAGGTTGGAGCCTGCTCGCGGTCAATGTTGGCGGGCACCGGGCCGGGCAGGCCAGGCGTCCGGCCGGCTGCGGCGCCGGTCTGGTTCCCGACGACGGCGTCAGCACGGTTCGGTACGGCGGCGTCCCCGGCCGGGCTCTCCGCAACGGCCTTGGTGCTGCGCGCCTGCTCCTCGGCTTCGATTTCCTCCTCCTCGACGGCGGCGGAGACCAATCCCACCTCCGCGGCGGGGACGGGTACCGCGAAGGCGCGGTACACCAGGCCTGCTACGGCGGCACCGAGCAACGGGGCAACCCAGAAAAGCCACAGCTGGCCGGCAGCCCAGGGCTCGGCAAAGAAGACAGCAGCGGTGGAACGGGCCGGGTTGATGGAAGCGTTGGTCAGCGGCAGGGCCACGGTGATCACCACTGCCAAGGTCAGGCCGATGGCCACTGGGGCCAGCGTAGTGTTGGCGCGGGCCTGGGTGGCACCCAGGATGACAGCCACGAAGATGGCTGTTCCCACAACCTCAATCAGCAGCGCGCCCGCCAGCGGGATTTGCGAGGGTGAGTGGTCGGCATAGCCGTTGGCCAGATTGTTGAACAGCGTCTGCGGGGTCAGTTTGCCGTTGCTGGAGGTGACCGCGGGGAAAATGTTCAGGATGATGAACAGCACCAGCGTCCCGAGCGTCGCGCCGACCACCTGCGCCACGGCGTACCACAGCGTGTGCAGCCACTTGATCTTTCCGGCGATCGCCGCCGCGACGGATACCGCTGGATTGAAGTGGCCGCCGGAAATGTGGCCGAACGCAATGATGCCGGCAACCAAGGCAAGGCCGAACCCGAAGCCAACGGGCAAAGCCGTCTGGTTGCCTGCCCCGTTGAACAGCGCGATTCCCAGGCCGGCGAAGACCAGCAGGAACGTTCCCAGCCCCTCGGCGCTAAGCCTGGCCGCGAGCGAGTAGCCGTTGTGGTGCGCGGCGGTGGGAACCGCGGGCCGGACGCCTTCCGCTGCGGGCACGGCGGCCGTATCAGTGCTGGGTGTTGTCATAGTGGGAAATCCTTTGTGGCATTAGGGTTACAGGATGTTCTGCGCGGGCCGGCAGCTGGGCGGTCGCTCGGTTCACCACGCTACTTTACCGAACTGAGCTGTGAAGAATTCCGCGGGGGCCACGACCTCCCCCTCCGGGTTGGCCGATGAACCTGCGGCCGCCCCGGCCAGCCGCGCAGGGTCGCCGGTCAGCCGAGCAGGATCGCGGCGACCGCCGCCATGGCCAGGACGACCACGGATCCGGCCGCGGTACGGAGCACTGGTGCCGGCGGCGCTGCGTAGGTGTGCCGCGCCCCGCGCAGTTCCAGCTTCCGCAGAATCGCGCAAACGGTGAGGACCGCCGTCGTTCCCGCGGCCGCCGCGGCGCAGATGCCCAGGCCCAGCGAATGACCGGTGTGCGCGAATGGGCCGTCGCCATTTGCTGTATGGTTCAGGGAGGCCAGCCAGCCTCGCCAAATGAACAGATCCGCCACCCCCATAGCCAGGATGGTCCGCCGCCACGCGAGCGAGGTGCGCTCCGGCTGGAGGCCGCGGTCCCGGGACGGAACAGGCCCCGGCCTTCGGCTCAAGGCCGGACCAGGATCAGCACGGCGAACACCAGCGCAGCCAGCGACACCACCAGGGTCATTCCCAGCATCATCCAGGAGTGCGGCAGCTCGCGCCCGTTGCGCATGGCCTGCTCCTGGTGGCCCCAGCGCCGGTAGCTGACAATCGCCAGCGTTGCGCCGACGCCGGCAAGCAGCACGCAGAGCACCACGCGCACGGCGCCGGGGGCGAACTGCGGGGCAAGCTGGTCAACCGCCACGGAACCTGCCAGCAGCGCCAGCGAGGTACGGATCCAGGCCAGGAACGTGCGCTCATTGGCGAGCGAGAATCTGTAGTCAGGCGTCTTGCCGGTCCGACGCCATGCGGGCTCGCGCATTGGTCTCCTAGGCCGTGGAACTGTGGTCACGCTGAGTTTACGGTGCCCGGACAAGCGCGGGTAAATTGGACCCATGGCCTCCTCCCCCGCCGTCCAGCATCCGTCCCGCGTCCTGGGTTGCCTGATGGGCGGGGCGCTGGGTGACAGCTTCGGCTATCTGGTGGAGTCCGACGACGTCGCCTCCATCCGCTCCCGCTACGGTTCCGCCGGACTGCTGGACCTGTCCCAGGCCGACGGTCCCGTGCACTTTTCCGACGATACCCAAATGACGCTGTACACCGTGGACGGCCTGGTCGAGGCCTTGGCATGGGCCAATGACGGCACTGCCGCCGATCCCAATGCCTGCCTCTGGCTGGCCTACCTGCGCTGGTTGGCCACCCAACACGAACCCGTGGCCGCAGGCGCTCCCTCGCCCGTGCCGCGCTGGATCGACGGCCAGGAGGTGCTCCATCATCGAAGGCACCCGGGAAAGGCCTGCCTCGCTTCATTGGCCACCGGCGAGATGGGAACCCCATCCCGTCCCATTAATCCGGAGGCGAGGGGCTGCGGGGCGGTCATGCGTTCCGCACCGTTTGGGCTGATCCCCCATATTCCGGCCGAAGCGGCTTACAAACTCAGTACCGACGCCGCCGCGCTGACCCACGGCCACGCATCCGCGATCCAGTCCGCCGCCGCCTTCAGCTGGCTGATCCACGGACTCGTCGCCGGCCAGGACCTGCGCGCTGCCGGCGAGGCTGCCCTCGCCCGTGCCGCCGCCAACCCTGTCCCCGCAGCCGAACTGCTTACGGCGCTGGAGGCGGCCCTGCAGCTGGCCTTAGGGCCCATCCTGGAGCCGGAAGCCCTGACGGCCGCGCTGGGACCGGGCTGGCTGGCCGAAGAAGCCCTCGCCGTCGGACTCTATGCCGTGCTGGCAACCCGGGACGCGTCGTCGTCGCCCGTGGACCATTTCCTACGCGCCATCCGTGTCGCCGCCAACCACGACGGCGACTCGGACTCCACCGCCTCGATCGCCGGGAACATTCTGGGCGCCTTCTATGGCGAGGATTGCCTGCCACCGTCGTGGCTGGCGCTCAGCGAGGCCCCAGGGCTGGTCCGGGACATGGGTCGTGAACTACTGAAGGTCACCGGCCACGCAGACTGAAGTTGCTGCAGGCCTCGCAGACGCTCTCCGGAATTACGCCCCGGCGTTGCAACAGGCCGAAGATCAGGCAGCCCAGGCACAGGCCGGCAAAGGCTTCGAGTGACGCGGCGACGATGAGGACCGCAGCCAGGGCCCAAGCCGCGGCGGGGACGCCGGCGAAGAACAGCAGCGCCGCGGCGCCGGAGAGCACGGTTCCGATTCCCTGGGCGAAGCGTTTGGGCGGACCGGGCACCAGCTTGGCCGGCCCGAAAAACGGGGCCAGTACCTTCACCGACAGCAGGGCGGCCGGTGAAATCCGCGGACCGAAGAGCAGCCGCAGGGCGAAGCCTGCGGCAATGAGCACCAGTCCCCAGCCTTGACCCGTGACCAGCGCGGTGAGGGCCAGCACCACCACCACACCGGCGGTGCTTCGGGCGGCATATTCGTTGACCGGATTTGGGAAGGCAAAGACGCGCTGCCAGACGTTCGGCTGCGGCTCGCCGATGGCGACGAAGCCAGTGGCGTCGGGGATCTGCTCGGTCAGCGGTGTCATCCGTCAAGGCTAGGACGCCCGTGGCCACGGGGCCAGCAGTATTGCTCCCTGTGACGGATCCGGAACCGGGTACCGTGGGGTACCCAGTTCCGTCACTGACATACCTGCTTCACGTCGGGTGTCAGGAGGCGTCCTTCATGCTGGCGTCTTCATGTTGGCGTCTTCATATGCTGTCAGGTGCTGTCGCGGGGGTGGCTGGTGTAGGTGCGGCCGGCGGGTGATTGCCAGGTCAGGGTGGCGTTGCCGGTTTGGGTGGCTTTCCA
>DASYGM010000223.1:0-7848 GCA_035999715.1 Micrococcaceae bacterium
CTCTGTACTGTCTGCCGGAACTTGAGGCGCTGGTGGTCGCCGAGTCCGCCGTCGTCAAAGGGCTCACCACGGTGGCTGCCTTGAACCTTGCCATTCAGGGCAGAGGCAGCGTAGCCGCGCGCGGTATCCTGCGGCGCATCGATGCAAGTTCGCAGTCCCTGGTGGAGACGATAGCCCGGGAGACCTTCCGGTCCGCCGGCCTGCAGGTGGAAAGCCAGCGCAGGTTCGACCGCGTGGGCCGCGTTGATCTCTGGGTGGAGGGCAAAGTTGTGGTGGAGCTGGATGGCCAGGAATTCCATTCGGGCCAAAGGGACTTCGTGGAGGACCGGAGGCGCTGGAACGAATTGACGCTCCAGCAGGTATGGGTACTCAGGTTTCCCGCCGCGGCCGTGCTCCGCAGTCCCGAACGGGTGCTGGCCCAGGTGCAGGCCATGCTGAATCGCCTTCCCTGAGCCAAGAGGCTGAACTTCCTTTACACTCCACAACAGGTGGTTTGGCTGGAGTTACCGCAGGGGTTGCAGGGACTCGTTTTCACCGCCTGGAGCAGCGCATCTGTTGCGCAGTGCAAGCCGGGCGTCGCGTTAGGCGCCCAGGAAGCGCTGCAGCCTGCCCACACCCTCCGCCAGGTCGTCGTCGCCCAGGGCATAGGAGAGCCGGAGGAATCCGCTCGGTCCAAAGGCCTCCCCGGGAACGACCGCGACCTCCACCTGGTCCAGGATCAGGGCAGCCAACTCCGCCGATGTGGCCGGACGGACGCCGCCCAGCTCGCGGCCCAGCAGCCCGCGCACGTCGGCGTAGGCGTAGAAGGCGCCGTGTGGCGTGGGGCAGTCGATGCCGTCAATCTCATTCAGTCCGGCAACAATCGCGCGGCGGCGCCGGTCGAAGGCCACCTTCATTTCATCCACGGCGGTCAGCGGGCCGGAGACGGCAGCCAGGGCGGCCATCTGGGACACGTTGGACACGTTGGAGGTGGCGTGCGACTGCATGTTGGTGGCGCCCTTGACCACGTCAGCAGGGCCAATCATCCAACCCACGCGCCAGCCGGTCATGGCATAGGTCTTGGCGACCCCGTTCAGGATAACCACCTTGTCGCCCAGCTCCGGGGCAGCCGTGGCAATCGAGGTGAAGGGAACGCCGTCGTAGGTCAGGTGCTCATAGATCTCATCGGTGACCACCCACAGCCCCTTGGATGCGGCCCAGCGGCCGATCTCGGCCGTCTGCCCCGGCGAGTAGACCGCGCCTGTCGGGTTGGACGGGGAGACGAACAGCAGGATCTTCGTCCGCGGGGTCAGCGCGGCCTCCAACTGGTCCACGGTGACCAGGTAGCCCTGCTCAGGACCGGCAAAGACCTCCACCGGGACACCACCGGCCAGCCGGATGGCCTCCGGGTACGTGGTCCAGAACGGCGTGGGCATGAGGACCTCGTCGCCCGGATCCAGCAGCGTTGCGAAGGACTCATAGACCGCCTGCTTGCCGCCGTTGGTCACCACGACCTGGGACGGGTCCACTGCGTAGCCGGAATCCCGCAGGGTCTTCGCCGCAATGGCGGCCTTAAGCTCGGGCAGCCCGGAAGCGGGGGAGTAACGGTGGTTCCTGGGCAGCCTGGCGGCCTCGATGGCCGCCTGCACAATGTAGTCGGGAGTCGGGAAATCCGGCTCACCGGCCCCGAAACCTATCACCGGACGGCCGGCCGCCTTCAGGGCCTTGGCCTTCGCATCCACGGCGAGCGTGGCCGATTCTGCGATCGCGGCAATGCGGGCCGATACGCGGCGGGCAGCGGTAGCGGCGGGGGCGGGAGAAACGGCGCTGGCTTCGGCAGACATTTCGGCAGACATGAAGTTACTTTCTGAAAGGGGTTCAGGCTGGGTTCGGGCCTCGTCACTGTCCACTTTAGGGCTTATCCGGCGCCGGGTGCAGTGCCGGTTCGACGTCTGGCCTCAGATTGCGTAGACTGGTTCCTCGGTGTTGAAATCGCCATGATGGTCCGCGCCTTCGAAGGGCTTCCCCCGGGGATGCCTCTGGAGAGGGGCGAAGCGGGTCAGGCGGTGGAAACCGAATATAGGGTAGTGGCGCAATTGGTAGCGCAGCGGTCTCCAAAACCGCAGGTTGCAGGTTCGAGTCCTGTCTGCCCTGCGCATGGCTGTCGCGGCCGGGACGGGTTATCGCTCCGACCCGGTCTGCGGCGGTACAGCGGATGAGCGTCCGGTGGTCGGGGCGGGCCGGTTCTGGGGCTCCAGATCCACTCCCGCAGATGGCCGGCAGCATTCCAACAACAGTTTCCCGACGGGGAAGATCAGTGCCGGGCAAAACGAGGACAGACAAGGTGAGTGAGGCTTAGGTGACCGAAACAGCTGCCAGCAGCTCCAAGGGACGCCCTGCCCGGAAGAATGCCAAGGCCCGCAGGCCGGGACTCTTCGCCCGCATGGCGCTCTTTGTCCGCCAGGTCATTGGAGAGCTGCGGAAGGTCGTCACGCCGACGCGCAAGGAGCTCATCAACATGACTCTGGTGGTGCTGGTCTTCGTGGCAATCGTGATGGCAATTGTGACCGGCTTTGATCTCGGCTTCGGTAAGGCCGTGTTGTGGATCTTTGGCGGCAGCGGCCCCACGGAGCATTAGGCCGTCCGCTGAGGCGGGCTCCGTTGGATTCCATCTGGACGCCGGTCGGTTCAAGCATTTAAATCTCCACAGGCATTTACGTTCGGATAAGGAAAGCAGGAAATAGGTGTCAGACCAGGAGCTCGATGTAACTGAGACTGAGCTGGACAAGAGCGGGGCGGCCAAGGCTGCCGACGGCTCAGACGTTGCTGCGCCCGAAACGCCAGACGCCGTTGAGGCTGCTGCGGAGAACGACGACGACGCCAGCGGGACTGCGGCTGACGAGGCCGGCGAGGCCGGCGCTGAGGATGACGACGCCAGCCAGACCAGCGCTGAGGTCGACGACGCCAGCGAGACTGCCGCCGAGGATGAGGCAGCCGCTGAGGACGCTGCGGAGAACGACGGCGATGCGCTCGCGGTGGCTGCCGCTGCCGCCGCACCGGACCCCGCCGAGGAATTCAAGGCCAAGCTGCGCCGCCAGGAGGGGGACTGGTACGTCATCCACTCCTACGCCGGCTACGAGAACCGCGTCAAAACCAACCTTGAGACCCGCATCCAGTCCCTGAATATGGAAGATTTCATCTTCGAGATCCAGGTTCCGATGGAAGAGGTCGTGGAGATCAAGAACGCCCAGCGCAAGGTGGTGAACCGTGTCCGCATCCCCGGCTACGTCCTGGTCCGGATGGACCTGACGGATGCCTCCTGGGGCGCGGTCCGGCATACTCCCGGCGTCACCGGGTTCGTCGGCAACGCCCACAACCCAGTTCCGCTGCGGCTGGACGAGGTCTTCTCCATGCTGGCCCCGGTCTTCGAAGAGGAGCAGGCAGAGGGCGGCAAGCCGGTCCGGCGCGAAGCGGCGGCCACCGTCGTCGACTTCGAGGTGGGCGAGTCCGTCATCGTCAAGGAGGGTCCGTTCGAGACCCTGCCCGCGACGATTTCCGAGATCAAGCCGGAGTCCCAGACCCTGGTGGTCCTGGTTTCCATCTTCGAGCGCGAAACCCCGGTGACGCTCTCCTTCAACCAGGTTTCCAAGATCTAGCCAGCCGCAATCCAAGTACTTCCCCGCAAGATCCAGACTTCGCTGCTGGCCGGCCCGCTTAGCCGGCCGGCAGCGGTGGCCATCACGCCATGGTGGCCAAAAACCTAGGGCGCGCTCCGTCTCCCTAGGAAAGTAATTGAGAGAAGGACCCGAAATTGGCCCCCAAGAAAAAGGTCACCGGCCTCATCAAGCTGCAGATCCAGGCAGGTGCCGCTAACCCGGCCCCGCCGATCGGTCCTGCCCTTGGTCAGCACGGTGTCAACATCATGGAATTCTGCAAGGCGTACAACGCTGCCACGGAATCCCAGCGCGGAAACGTGATCCCGGTTGAAATCACGGTTTACGAAGACCGTTCCTTCACCTTCATCACCAAGACCCCGCCCGCCGCCGAGCTGATCAAGAAGGCTGCCGGCGTTGCCAAGGGTTCTGCGACTCCGCACACGGTCAAAGTTGCCAAGCTGAGCAAGGCCCAGGTCAACGAGATCGCCACGCAGAAGCTCGTGGACCTGAACGCCAACGATGTCGAGGCCGCGGCCAAGATCATCGCCGGCACCGCTCGTTCCATGGGCATCACCGTAGAGGACTAGTCCTTCACGGCACCGGTCCCGGAGATCCGGAACCACCAAGACAGAGATAAAGATCGACGGCGACAGGCCCACCCAAAAGTGAGCGCCGCCGTCGTAAGTGGCAGGGCCCAGCGCGGTCCGGACCACAACTGCACAAGGAGAAACAGCAGCATGGCAAAGCGCAGCAAAGCATATGAGGCCGCCGCCGCCAAGATCGACGCGGAGAAGAACTACGCGCCGTTCGAGGCCATTAACCTCGCCAAGGACACCAACCCGTCCAAGTTCGACGCCACCGTCGAGGTCGCCTTCCGCCTGGGTGTAGACCCCCGCAAGGCCGACCAGATGGTCCGCGGCACGGTCAACCTCCCGCACGGCACCGGTAAGGTAGCCCGGGTCCTGGTGTTCGCCACCGGTGACCGCGCGGAGGCAGCCGTGGCAGCCGGCGCCGACTTCGTCGGATCCGACGATCTGATCGCCAAGATCGCCGGCGGCTGGACGGACTTCGACTCCGCCGTGGCCACCCCGGACCTGATGGGCAAGGTTGGCCGCCTGGGTAAGGTCCTGGGCCCGCGTAACCTGATGCCGAACCCGAAGACCGGTACCGTCACCAACGACGTCGCCAAGGCGGTTGAGGACATCAAGGGCGGAAAGATCGATTTCCGCGTCGATAAGCACTCCAACCTGCACTTCATCATCGGCAAGGTGTCCTTCGATGCCAAGAAGCTGGCGGAGAATTACGCAGCAGCCCTGGATGAGGTGCTCCGCCTGAAGCCCTCCGCTTCCAAGGGCCGCTACGTGCAGAAGGCCACCGTCAGCACCACGTTCGGCCCGGGGATCTCGGTTGACCCGAACGTGACCAAGGTGCTGACCGAGGTCTAAGGGTAGTCCGCGGCGGCCGGCCATAGTCCGGCTATCGTCAAGGGGCCGGTGCGTTTGCACCGGCCCCTTTTGGCATCCAACCGCCCCGGCCTAGTATGTGACTACTCTGTGAAAGAAGCTTCAACGATGAAGTCTGGCACCACGATCGACACGCTGCGTATGGCACTGTGCGCGCAGGCACTGGATGCCACGACCGGGCCGGCATGAGCAATCTCCGGATTGATCAGCTCTGGGTACCGGATTCTCTCGGCAAACCAGATGCCGCCGACTTCCTGGAATCCGTTGAGGTCTGCAGGCAGGTGCGGATCCACACCTGGGGCAACGACGATCTTGCCTACACCGCTCAGGAGATGCTGCAGGCCTTCAACGACCCCTACGAATGGTACGTGGTGCTGCTGGCGCGGCTGGGCGGTCGGATTGTGGGACGGGCCGGCATCGCCTTCCCGCTGACGGACAGCACCCATCTGGCCCACATAACGCTGGACATCCTGCCGAGCGCCCAAGGGCAGGGGGTTGGCCGTGAGCTGCTGGCCGCCGCCGAACAATTTGCGCGCGGCGAGAACCGGCGCATGGTGATGGTGGAAACCAGCCATCCCGCCCCGACGCAGCCCCTCCACGAGGAGGAGCGGCTGGTGGCAGCGAACGGTTCCGGGTTCCTGCCGCTGAGCAGCCGCGAAGTCGTTTTCGCCCAGAAGGCGGACTACGAGCTGCAGCAGGTTGAGCTGTTCAGCGCCTGCCGGGTTCCGCTGGCGGTGGAGGAGGCGGCGCGTCTGCGGGCCGAGGCCGAGGCGGCGCAGGGCGGCAGGTACGCCCTGCACCAGTGGCTGGACAGCTGTCCCGACGAGTGGCTGGAGGACGTCGCGCGGCTGGAGGCTTCGATGGCGGCGGCGGGTGACCCGGGGGACTTTGACGCGGGGGACTTTGCGGCCGACGACGACGGGCCTTGGACGGGGGAGCGGCTGCGGGAGGCGGAGGCGCTGGCGGTGGCGCGGGGACGGCGGACCCTGGTGACGGCCGTCGAAGACAAGGCCAGCGCCATGGTGGTTGGCTTCACTTCGATCTCCGTGCTGGGGCACCGGCCGGACGTGGTCTTCCAGGACGACACCGTGGTCCAGCCGGAGCACCGTGGCAACGAACTGGGAATGCTGATCAAGGTGGCCAACATGGAGCTGCTGGCCACACATTTCCCGCTGGTGCGGACCATTTACACGTGGAACGCCTCGGAGAACACCTACATGCTGGGGGTCAACCGCAAGCTCGGTTTTGTCCACGCCGGGGTGACCGGGCAGTGGCAAAAAAGGCTGGATGTCTTCGATTGAAGCCGCCCTGATTTGGCCAAACCCGCACGCTCCCGTAGACTTGAACTACCAAAGACCGTCGGTCGATGGAATCCACTCCTCCACACATGACTGCAGCGTGCGGTACTGTGCGGAGAACCCGGTGGTGACCATCCAAAAGTCCTTTCCGAGGGCGGCCTACGCAGGTGAACAGAGCAAGTCTTGCTTGTTGTCCGGACAGCGTCCGGACACGGTGAGCCAAAGCCCCGTGCATCTGCATGGGGCGTTTTTAGTTAACAGAATTTTTAGTTAACAAGGCTGGAGCTCGTGCGTGAAACCACAGGCGCTGCTGGGGGACCCGAACTGACCGGCAATAATTCCCGGAAGGAGGGTTATGGCAACGCCGAACAAGGTGGCAGCCGTGGAGGAAATCACCACCGATTTCAAGGAATCCACCGCCGCAGTCCTAACCGAATACCGTGGGCTCACCGTTGCGCAGCTTAAAGAGCTGCGTGTTTCTCTCGGCCGCGAGACCAAGTTCTCGGTCGTCAAGAACAGCCTGACCGCCATCGCGGCGAAGGAAGCGGGTGTTGACGCGTTTGACGGTCAGCTGGCCGGCCCCACCGCGATCGCGTTCATCAAGGGTGACGCTGTTGCAGCAGCAAAGAGCCTCACGGATTTTGCTAAGACCAACAAGGCGCTGGTTATCAAGACCGGCATCTTCGAGGGCAAGTCGATGAACGCCTCTGAGGTCGCAGCCCTGGCTGCCCTCGAGTCGCGTGAACTGCAGCTGGCCCGTGTCGCCGGAGTCCTCAAGGCTCCGATGGCCGCCGCCGCCCGCACCCTTGACGCCCTGCGCCTCAAGCTTGCTGAGGGCACCGAGGCTCCTGCCGCCGAAGAGGCACCGGAAGCCCCCGCTGCCGAAGAGGCTGCTGCGCCCGAGGCACCTGCTGCCGAAGAGGCCCCGGCCGAGGCTCCCGCAGCCGAGGCAGCACCTGCATCAGAGCAGACCACCGAGGCCTAGTCCTCACAGGGACCTATCCCTGGTTCCACCCTGAACTCCACGAGGACTCAGGTTTTTGACCCGGCCGAATGGCCAAGAAGAAGAAGGAGCGCCAACCATGGCTAAGCTCACCAACGACGAGCTCATTGAAGCTTTCAAGGAACTGACCATCATCGAACTCTCTGAGTTCGTCAAGCAGTTCGAGGAGACCTTCGAGGTCACCGCCGCTGCCGTTGCCGTTGCAGGCCCCGCCGGCGGTGCCGGCGAAGCCGCTGCCGAAGAGGAGAAGGATTCCTTCGACGTTATCCTCGAGGCCGCTGGCGACAAGAAGATTGCAGTCATCAAGGAGGTGCGCGCCCTGACTTCCCTCGGACTGAAGGAAGCCAAGGACGTCGTCGACTCCGCTCCGAAGGCCGTCCTGGAAGGCGCCACCAAGGAAGCTGCCGAGAAGGCCAAGGCTCAGCTCGAAGAAGCCGGCGCGACCGTTA